>NZ_QHJY01000193.1 GCF_003185805.1 Caulobacter sp. D5 | reverse complement strand
CCTCAGACCGTCACGGATGTCTCCGAACACCTGTCACGGATGTCCCCGGTCTGAACATCTAAGAGAGAGGGATTTGGTTTGCGCCCCTACCGCTCCAACTCCACCAGCTCGTACCAGGTCTGCATGTAACCCCCGACCCCGCCCTTCACGAAGAGCGAGTCCTCGTCGGCCGTGACCCACATGTCGTAGGTCGGGTGCTCGCCGTCCTTGCTGACCATGCCGCCGTCCTCGCCGAGGAAGCGGAAGTGGCGGCAGGCGAAGGTTCCGGCCGGCGTGGTCGCCTCTTCGTCGCCGACATATTCCAGGGTGATGCCGCTTTCGACGATCTGCGGCGGGGTGGCGCCGCGGTGATCGACCGAGGGCAGGAAGACGCGCAGCTTGCGCTTGTGCGGGCCCTTGGACACGTCCATCACCTTGCACATGTAGGCGTCGCCGATGATCGGGTGGGTGCCGAAGCCGTCGAAATGGCCGTTCATCGGCACGCGCTGCGACAGGCGGCCGATCGACGGGCCGTAGCTCTCGCACTCGATGAAGTCCTCGCCGAAGCGGAACCAGCCCGAGCCCATGAACTTGTCGCCGACCGTCAGGCGCAGGTGGAAGTCCATCGGCCGGTTGTGCTCGTCGAGGGAGTAGACGGCGTCGCGCAGGACGGTGGGGTCCGGCTCCTCGATCTCGCACTGGGCGCGGATGGTGACCTTGCCGTCGGTGTGGCGGGTCATGGAGAAGTGCTCGCGGCCCCGCTCCTGGCCTTCGCGGCCCGGCTTGCGCGAGGTGTAGAGGATCTTGCCGCGGATGGCCTGGTGCTTCATCGCCCCGCTCCTCAGAAGGCCGCCAGGCCGGTGATCGCCCGGCCCAGGATCAGGGCGTGGACGTCGGCCGCGCCTTCGTAGGTGTTGACCGTCTCGAGGTTGGCCGCGTGACGCATCACGTGGCTGGCGCCGGAGATGCCGGCCCCGCCGTGGATGTCGCGAGCCTCGCGGGCGATGATCAGGGCCTTGCCGCAGTTGTTGCGCTTCAGCAGGCTGATGGCTTCCGGCACCCAGTCGCCGGCGTCGAGGCGACGGCCCAGGGCCAGCGCGCCTTCGAAGCCGAGGGCGATCTCGGTCTGCATGTCGGCCAGCTTCTTCTGGATCAGCTGGCGGGCGGCCAGCGGACGGCCGAAGACCACGCGATCGGCCACATAGGCCGCGCTGGTCTCCAGGCAGAACCGCGCCGCGCCCATCGCGCCCCAGGCGATGCCGTAGCGAGCCTTGTTGAGGCACGAGAACGGACCGCGCAGGCCCTTCACGCCCGGCAGGATGGCGTCGTCGGGCACGAGCACGTCCTGCAGGACGATCTCGCCGGTGATCGAGGCGCGCAAGCTGAGCTTGTCGTCGATCTTCGGGGTGGTGAAGCCCTCCGTCCCGCGCTCGACCAGGAAGCCGCGGATCTCGCCGTCGAGCTTGGCCCAGACCAGGGCGACGTCGGAGATCGGGCTGTTGGTGATCCAAATCTTGGCGCCGTTCAGCACGTAGCCGCCGTCGACCTTGCGGGCCACGGTGCGCATCGAGCCCGGATCCGAACCGCCGTCGGCCTCGGTGAGGCCAAAGCAGCCGATCAGCTCGCCGCGCGCCATGCCCGGCAGCCACTTGCGCTTCTGCTCTTCCGAGCCGAAGGCGTAGATCGGGTACATGACCAGCGAGGACTGCACGCTCATGGCCGAGCGATAGCCGCTGTCGACGGCCTCGATCTCGGCGGCGGCCAGGCCGTAGGCCACGTGGCTGACGCCGGCGCCGCCGTATTCCTCCGGCAGGGTCGAGCCGAGCAGGCCAAGCTCGCCCATCTCGGTCATGATCTGCCGATCGAAGCGGCCGTCGGCATAGGCCGAGACCACGCGCGGCAGCAGTTGCTCCTGCGCATAGGCGCGGGCGGCGTCGCGGATCAGGCGCTCGTCCTCGGTCAGGCGGGCGTCGAGGGCGAGCGGATCCTTCCAATCGAAGGCGGGAATGGTGCGAGCGGCGTCGAGGGGCATCGTAGTCCTCCGGCGGCCGGAAATGACCGCACAGCAATTGATCTGAACTTCCGCCTTTCTAGCCGGGGGCCCCGCGCCTACCCCGGTCGCCGCTGGATTTGACCGGGAGGCGATTAGGTTGGTTGGCCAAGTGGGCGGCAAGACGCTCGTCGAGAAGGTGATCGCCAAGGCCGCGGGCCTGCCGAGCGTGCGCGCCGGCGACCTCGTGACGGCCAAGGTGGATCTGGCCTTCGCGCACGACAGCAGCGGCCCGCGCCGCTGGCGTCCGCTGCTGGAAGAACTGGGCGTGGGCCTGTGGGACCCGTCCAAGGTGGCCATCGTCTCCGACCACTACGTGCCGGCCGTCGATGCGGAATCGGCGGCGATCCTGAAAGGGACGCGCGACTTCGCCCGCGACTATGGCGTCGGCGCCTTCTTCGACATGGTCGGCATCTGCCACCTGGTTTTGCCCGAGCACGGCCTGATCCGGCCGGGCGCCTTCATCGCCGGCGGCGACAGCCATACGCCGACGGCCGGGGCCTTCGGGGCCTATGCGGCCGGCTATGGCGCCACCGACATGGCCGCCATCGCCGCCACGGGCGAGACCTGGCTGGCCGTGCCCGAGACGATCCGCGTCGAATGGACCGGCGCCTTCCAGCCGGGCGTGACCGCCAAGGACGTCATGCTGTTCCTGTGCCGCGAGTTGGGCATGGACAACGCCTTCAAGGCCGTGGAATTCGCAGGCCCCCTGGTCGAGGCCATGCCGATGGCCGAACGCATGGTGCTGGCCAACATGGCCGCCGAACTGGGCGCCGAGACCGGGGTCGTGGCGCCGGACGCCGTGACCTTCGCCTATCTGGCCGCCCGCGGCGCGCCGGTGACGGACGAGGCCGCAGCCCTGGCCCTGCATTCGGATCCCGACGCGACCTACGCCGCCGTCCACCGCTTCGACGCGTCGAGCCTGGCGCCGCAGATCGCCGCCCCGCACTCGCCGGCCAACACCCGCGACGCGACCGAGTTCGGCGAGGTCCGCATCGACCAGGCCTATATCGGCGCCTGCGTCGGGGCCAAGATCGAGGATCTGCGGATGGCCGCCGCCGTGCTGCAGGGTCGCCGCGTGGCCCCCGGCGTGCGTCTGCTGGTGGCCCCGGGCTCGGCCCGCACGGCGGAACTGGCCGCCCGCGAAGGCGTGATGGAGACCCTACTGGCGGCCGGCGCGGTGCTGATGCCGTCGGGTTGCGGGGCCTGCGCCGGCATGGGCGCGGGGATCCTGGCCGAAGGCGAGACCTGCATCTCGTCGACCAACCGCAACTTCCAGGGCCGCATGGGCCATGCTGGGGCCAACGTCTATCTCGGCTCGCCCTACGCCGTGGCGGCGGCCGCCACGGCCGGCCGCATCGTCGACCCCCGCCCCTATCTGACGGGAGCCGCCTGATGTCCCGCGCCTTCGTCTTCGGCGACGCCATCGACACCGACCTGCTCGCCCCGGGCAACCTGATGAAGCTGCCGCCAACCGAGCTGGCGCAGCATTGCCTCAAGGCGATCGCGCCGGACTTCGCCGCCAGCGTACGCCCCGGCGACGTGGTGTTCGCCGGCGCGAATTTCGGCCTCGGCTCGTCGCGCGAGCAGGCGGCCGTCTCCCTTCGACTCCTTGGCGTCTCTGCGGTGCTGGCGACCTCGTTCGCCCGCATCTTCTACCGCAACGCCATCAACCTCGGCTTGCCGGCCTTCGTGTTTCCCCAGGTCGGCGAGATGACGGACGGCGATCGGATCCTTCTGGATCCGGTCGCTGGACGCCTCGAGAACATCACCACGGGCAAGACCTATGCCCTGACGCCGATCCCGCCGCACCTGATGGCGATGATCGATGACGGCGGCCTGATCCCCCACCTGAAACGACGCCTGAAGGGAGCCGCCGCATGAGCCTGCGCGACCGCCTCGCCCAAGACACGCCGCTGCTGGCCCCCGGCGCCTATGACGCCCTGTCGGCCCTGCTGATCGAGCAGGCCGGATTCGAGGCCATCTACCTCTCGGGCGCCTCGATCGCCTACACCCAGCTGGGCCGGCCCGACATCGGCCTGGTGTCGTTCGATCACGTCGCCGATGTTGTGGGCCGGGTGTCCGAGCGGGTCGGCCTGCCTCTGATCGTCGACGGCGACACCGGCTTCGGCAACGCCGTCAACGTGCAGCGCACGGTGCGGATCTTCGAGCGCATGGGCGCTTCGGCGATCCAGCTGGAGGACCAGACCTTTCCCAAGAAGTGCGGCCACCTGTCGGACAAGGGCCTGGTCTCGACCCAGGAGATGTCGGGCAAGATCCGCGCGGCGCTCGATGCGCGGGCCAGCGACCAGACCCTGATCATCGCCCGCACCGATGCGATCGGCGTCGAAGGCTTCGAAGCCGCGCTCGACCGCGCCCACGCCTATGTCGAGGCCGGGGCCGACGTGCTGTTCGTCGAGGCCCCTCGGTCCCTGGGCGAGATGAGCGCCATCGCCCACGCCTTCGCCGGCCGCGTGCCGCTGCTGGCCAACATGGTCGAGGGCGGCAAGACCCCGCTGCTCGACGTGACGGAGCTGGGCAATATCGGCTTCAAGCTGGTGATCTCGCCAGGCGCCCTGGTGCGCGCCCTGGTGCCGACGGCCGAGGCTTTCCTGGCCAGCCTGAAGGTCCATGGCGCGACCCGTCCGTTCGCAGAGCGGATGATCGACATGGGCGGGGTGAACGACCGCATCGGCCTTGCTGAAATGGTCACGACCGGCGCGGCCTACGCCGCCGGCTGAGTGGAGCGTCAGATGCAGGCCGATCCCAACCTCTATGATCATTGGCCCTATCGCGACCGGCCCAAGATCGTCTGGCCGGACGGCAAGAAGCTGGCCTTCTGGATCGCGCCCAACATCGAATATTACGAGTTCGATCCGCCGAAGAACCCGCAGCGTCCCGGCTGGCCCAAGCCCTCGCCGGACGTGGTGGGCTACTCGCAGCGCGACTGGGGCAACCGGGTCGGCCACTGGCGGCTGATGGAGCTGCTCGACAAGTACGGCATGCGCGGCTCGATCTCGCTGTCGGTGGGCCTGCTCGACCACCATCCGGAGATCATCGAGGCCTGCGTGGCGCGGGACTGGGAGTTCTTCAGCCACGGCATCTACAACACCCGCTACTCCTACGGCATGGACGAGGCCCAGGAGCGGGCGGTGATCGAGGACTCGATCCGCTCGGTCGAGGCCGCCACCGGCCAGCGCATCCGGGGCTACCTGGCCCCGGCCCTGACCCACACCGAGAAGACCTTCGACCTCCTGGCCGAAAACGACTTCTGGTACACCTGCGACCTCTTCCAGGACGACCAGCCCCAGCCGGTGAAGACCAAGACCGGCAAGCTGATCTCGATGCCCTATTCGCTGGAGGTCAACGACGTCATCACCTATGGCGCGCTGTCGATGAGCCCCTGGCGCTATGCCGACGTGCTCAAGCGCCACTTCGACCAGTTGCTGGAAGAGGGCGAAAAGTCGGGCACGGTGATGTGCATCCCGTTGCACGCCTATCTGGTCAGCCAGCCGCACCGCATCCGCCCCTTCGAGGAGGCCCTGCGCCACATCGCCGGCCACGACGAGGTGTGGATCACCACGGCCCGCGAGATCGCGGCCCACTATCGCGACAACTACTTCGACCAGACCGTGGCCGACATCGCCGCGCGCGGCCTGGCCACGCCGGGAACGGGGTTCGACCATGCCGCTGCCTGACGAGCACCTGATCTATCCGCACCGCGCCTACGGCATGGACCAGGACCGCTACGCCTGGCGGCCCTCGACCGTGCGCGCGCCGATCGCGCTTCCGAGCGGCGCGGCGGTGACGGCGATGATCGTCGTGCCGATCGAGCACCATCCGCTGAACCCGTCGGGCAAGCCGTTCAAGCACCCCGGCGCCATGGTCACCCCCTATCCGGACCTGCGCCACTATACGACGCGCGACTACGGCAACCGGGTGGGCGTCTACCGCATCCTCGACGCCCTGAAGGCGGCTGGTGTGAAGGCGACCTTCCCGATCAACGCCGACCAGCTGGAGCGGCTGAAGCCCCTGGTCGAGACGATCCTGGCCGACGGCCACGAGATCGCCACCTACGGCCTCTCGACCACCCACATCCACTGGGGCGGGCTCGACCGCGAGACCGAAACCGCCTGGGTGGCCGAGGTGCGGGCGCGGTTCGACGCGGCGGGCCTGTCGCCGCGCGCCTGGCTCAGCCCGGCGCGACAGCAGTCGTTCGCCACGCTGGACCTGATCCGCGCGGCCGGCTTCGACATCTGCCTCGACTGGGAGCAGGACGAGGTTCCGGTGGCGATGACCACCGACGCCGGCGAGGTGATCGGCCTGCCGCTGTCCAACGAACTCGACGACCGGTCGCTGATGATCGACCGCCGGCAGACCGAGGACGAGTGGGCGAGCCAGGTGCTGGAGGCCGCCAGCTATCTCACCGACGGCGCCGGGCGGTTCGGCGGGCGGGTGCTGGGCTTCACCCTGACGCCGTACGTGACGGGTCAGCCGTTTCGGATCTCGGCCTTGCGGCGGTTGCTGGCGGGGCTGGGGGAGTTGGGCGTGAAGGCCATGACGGCGAGCGAAATCGCCTCCTGATCCTTCTCCCCTTGCGGGAGAAGGTGTCGGCGTAGCCGACGGATGAGGGGTCGCGCGGACGGTTCTGAGAGACCCCTCACCCGACCTCGCTTCGCGAGGCCACCCTCTCCCGCAAGGGGAGAGGGATCAGAGAATGAGCCCCATCGCGATGTCGTCCTCGAACGTCCCGTCCGGGAACCGTCCGCGCTTCTCCAGCCGCCCCTCCACCCGAAACCCCAGCCGCTCGTAAAGCCGGATCGCGCCCGCGTTTCCGGCGCCGGTTCCCAGTTCTACGCGCACGATCGGCGGCTCCATCGCCCGCGCCGCGGCGAACAGCGCCTGGAACAGGGCCGAGCCGACGCCCCTGCCCCGCCAGTCGGGATGCACCGCCACGGTCAGGTCCGACAGCACGTGCGAGAACAGCTTCACCGGTATGCGGACGGCGTGGATCTCGCCGATGACGACGCCGCCTTCGTCCACCGCCACCAGGCCCACGCCGTCGGCCAGGGCCTCGTGCAGGATCCGGTCGATATAGGCGTCGGTGATCTCCTCCGGCTGGCGCGCAATGCCTCCCGGCATGGCGGCCGTGGCGCGATGGACGGCGGCGACCGGGATCGCGTCGTAAGCGCGGGTCGGGCGGATCGAGAAGCTCATCCGTCCCTCTGGAAAGGATAGAAGCCGCCGCCAAGGTCGAGGATCCCGGTCAGCTCGTCCAGGGCCTCGCGGCTTTCGACGAGGAGAGATGGGTCGGCGAGGTCGGCCGGCGCCAGACGGTCGCGGTAGCGGCGCGCGCCCCAGTCGGCCAGGCGCTCATGCAGGACCGCGTCGAAGCGCTGGGCGGGGTTGGCGGCGGCCAGTTCGCCTTCGGTCAGCACCACGCGCAGCCGCAGGCAGGCCGGGCCGCCGCCGTTGCGCATGCTCTGGCGGACGTCGGCGTATTCCACCCGGCCGATCGGACCGTTGGAGGCGACCAGCCCCTCGGCCACCGCGCGGGCGCGGGGATTGTCACGCGTCTCGCCGGGGGCCAGCAGCACCAGGCGGTCCTCGCCGGGCAGGACCAGAAGCTGGGAGTTGAAGAGATAGCTCTTCACCAGATCCTCGATCGGCAGGTCGGCCTCGGAGACCTCGATGAACACCGGCTCGAACAGGCCCTCGGCGGCGCGGCGCACTTCGCCCTCCATGGCGGCGCGATCCTCGAAGGCGGTCTCGTGGTAGAACAGGGTCTCGCGGGTGCCGACGCAGACCACGTCGTTGTGGAAGGCCCCGCCGGCGATGGCGCGGCGGCCCTGGCGAGGGAAGACGGCGCGGGCGGCGGCGTGGCGGCGCTGGATCGCCTCGAACGCCTCGCGGGTTTGGCGGGCCGGATAGGCGCCGCTCCAGTGCTCCCAGGCCTCGCGGCCCCAGACGAACAGGTTGACGCCGCTCGCCCCGTGGTCGGCGCAGAGCCGCACGTGATTGGCCGCGCCCTCGTCGGCGAAGTGCGGCTGGCCCGGCAGCGGGTCGTGGACGGCGAAGCGGGCCGCGTCCGGGAACAGCCGGCGTAACGACCGGGCGGTCTGCGGCCCTTCCAGGCTGCGGTGCAGATTGGTCAGCAGGTTGGCGGGCGTGAAGTGCGCGCGGCCGTCGCCCGCATCGGCGCTGGGCGTCACCGTGGCGGCGTTGGCGGCCCACATCGGCGAGGCCGAGCAGGCGGCGGCGGCCAGGGCCGGGGCGGTCTTCCAGGCGCTCTCGATGACGGCGGCGTCGGAGCCCGTGAACCCGATCGCCTTCAGGAAACCGACGTCCGGCCGCTCGTGCGGCGGCAGCACGAATTGCGGCACGCCCCAGTCGGCCAGCCGCCGCATCTTCGACAGCCCTTCCAGCACCGCCGCGCGTGGGTCGGACACCTGGCCGGCGTTGACCTGGCTGGCGATGTTGCCGGGCGACAGGCCGACATAGGAGTGGGTCGGCCCCACGAGGCCGTCGCAATTGGCCTCGAAAGCGGTCACGGGCGCAGGCCCTTGATGTCGGCCGTGGTGTCGAGCACCGCCCCGGCCTCGAAACTGGCCACCGGATAGGCGCAGTAGTCGGCGGCGTAATAGGCGCTGGGCCGATGGTTGCCCGAGGCCCCCAGGCCGCCGAACGGCATGGTTCCGGCAGCCCCAGTGGTCGGGCGGTTGAGGTTGACGACCCCGGCCCGGATCCGCGCCAGGAAGCGGTCCCAAAGGGCCGGGTTCTCGGTCACGAGACCCGCCGACAGGCCGTAGCGGGTGGCGTTGGCGGCGACGAGCGCCTCGTCGAACGAAGCCACGCGGCGCACCTGCAGGATCGGCGCGAAGATCTCGTCGTCGGGCACATCGACGCCCGTGACGTCGATCAGGCCCGGCGACACGAAGGCGCCCGAGAGGCCTTCGACGCGGCCGGGCTCCAGCAGGCGATTGCCTTCTATGCGGCCGGCGGCGGCCAGGGCGTGGCCGGCGGCGCGTTCGGAGATCAGGGGGCCCATGAACGGCTCCTCGCCGTTCCAGGGACCGATCGACAGCTTTGGAACCAGGGCCAGCACGGCCTCGATGATCGCCTCTCCCTCCGAACCGTCCGGAATGATCAGTCGGCGGGCGCAGGAACAGCGCTGGCCGGTGGTGATGAAGGCCGACTGCGCCACCAGGGCCGCGACGGCGGTCGGATCGCCGGCCTGCCAGGCCACCAGCGGATTGTTGCCGCCCAGCTCCAGGGCCAGGATCACGTCGGGCCGATCGGCGAAGTGGCGGCGGAAGAAGGTCCCCGCCTGGGCCGAGCCGGTGAACAGCAGGCCGTCGATCTCCTGGTCGATCAGGGCCTGGCCGACCTCGCGCCCGCCCTGCACCAGATTGAGGACGCCGGCGGGCAAGCCGGCCGCCTCCAGCGCCTCGACCAGCAACTGGCCGGCCAGGGGTGTCTCTTCGGAGGGCTTGAAGACCACGGTGTCGCCGGCCAGCAGGGCCGGCACGATGTGGCCGTTGGGCAGATGGCCCGGGAAGTTGAACGGCCCCAGCACCGCCATCACGCCATGCGGGCGGTGGCGCAGCACGGCCCGGCCGAAGGGCATGGCGTTTTCCGCCACGCCCGTGCGCTCGTCATAGGCCTTGATCGAGGCGTCGACCTTGCCGGCCATGGAGCCGATCTCGGCCTTGGTCTCCCACAGCGCCTTGCCGGTCTCGCGGCTCAGGGCCTCGGCGTAGGCCGCGGTCCGCTCGACGAGCACCTCCTTGTAGCGCCGCAGGATGGCGATCCGCTCCTCGCGCGGCAGGTCGGCCCAGGGATGGAAGGCCTTGCGGGCCGCAGCGACGGCCGCCTCGACGTCGGCCGACGAGGCCGTCGCCGCGCGCCAGACCACCTCGCCGGTCGCGGGGTCGGTGGAGACCGCTTCCGGTCCCTGCCCGCTCTTCCAGATCCCGTCGATAAACACGCCGCTCATGCCTTCACCCGCACATGATCGCCTTCGCCAACGCCAAGAGCATCAGCCGCCTCGCGATCCAGGATCGCCGCCTCGCCGTCGATCAGCACGGCCGCCCGCACTGCCCGGAAGCGGGCGACGTCGGTGGTCGAGATCAGGGCCTCCTCGCCGAACGCATCCTCGCCGATCTTCACCCGCAGGCGGCGGGCGTCGCGCACCGTGCGGATGTCGTCACGCGGCGCGGCCACCGTCGGACCGGCGTCGAACAGGTCCACGAGGCCCTGGTAGCGGAAACCCTCGCGTTCCAGCATGGCCCGGGCGGCCTCGCCGTCGCGGTGCACCTTGCCGATCACGTCGCGCGCGGCCGGGGCCAGCAGCTCGGTATAGATCGGGTGACGGGGCGCCAGGTCGAGGATGAACTGGCCGTTGGTCGAGGCGCTCATCAGGTCGGCCTGGTCGAAGTCCAGCCGGAAGAACTTGCTGGCCGCGTGCTCCCAGAACGGGCACGAGCCGTCCTCGTCGAACCAGCCGCGCAGCTCGGCCAGCACCATCTCGGCGAAGCGCTGCGGCTCGATGCCGATCAGCATGTAGCGCGACTGGGCCAGCAGCCGCCCGGCCCCGCCCTTGCGCTTCTCGGGCCGCAGGAACAGCGAACCGACCTCCGACCAGCCGGCGCATTCGTTCACCAGCACCAGGGCCTTGTGGTCGAAGCGCATCTCCAGCACCGGCGACGACTGGGCCAGGGTCACGACCCGGAACGAGAAGAACGGCCGCTTGAGGCCGACGCTGGCCTTGACGCCTGCGACGCCGTCGATGACGCCGCTCTCCAGGTCCTCCAGCATCAGGGTGTACCAGGCCTCGGGCGGCGCGACCCCAGCCTGGAAACTGGCCTCGGACAGGGCCAGGCGTTCGCGCAGGGTCGGCTCGTCCTCGGGCAGGCTGGTGAAGCCCCGCCCCGACAGCACGGCCAGCTCCATCAGGGAGTCGAAATCCGCCGAACCGGCGGGACGGACGACGAGCATTCAGAGGGTCTCCGGTACGGCGGCCATGGCCGCGCGGATCGCGTGGGCGTCGATATCGCCGCTCGCGAGCTTGATCAGGGTGAGGGCCGAAAGCTGGGCGCGCTCGACGAAGCTGGCGGGCCAGGCGTGCTCGGCCTCGCTGTGGATGTCGCCGCCGCGCACGCCCAGGCTATCGATGTTGGGCAGGCCCGAGGCGAAGAGGTTGTTGCCTTCGCAGACGCCTCCGGACGGTTTCCAGGCGATGTCCTGGCCCAGCAGCGCGCCGACCTCTTTCACGGCGCCGAACAGCCGCTCCTGGGCGGCGTTGAACGGCTTGGCGCCGCGGGTGATGCGGCCGTGCAGATGGGCGTGCAAGCCGTCGGCCGAAGTGGAGGCGACAATGTCGGCGATCTCGCCCTCCAGCCAGGCGGCGTCGGCGGCCGAGGGGAAGCGGACATTGAAACGCAGCACGGCGATGTCGGGCACCATGTTCAGCGGCGAGCCGCCGTCGATCTTGGCGATGTTCAGGGTGACGCCCTCGCGGCGGCCGTTGAGGGCGTGCAGGGCCTGAGCCAGGCGCGCGGCCTCCATCACCGCGTTGCGGCCCGAGGCGAAGTCGCGGCCGGCATGGGCGGCGCGGCCGTGGACCACGACATGGAAATTGCCCGATCCCTTGCGCACGCTGGCCAGCGCCCCGTCGGCCAGGGCCGGCTCGTAGGTCAGGCCCACATGGCCCAGCCGCGCGAAGTCGGCCAGCACCGGGGCCGAGGCGATCGAGCCGATCTCCTCGTCCGGCGACAGCAGCACGCGGTAGCCGAGATTGGCTGCGTTGGGATGGCGCTCAAAGGCCTCCAGCGCCGCCAGCATCACCGAGATCCCGCCCTTCATGTCGGCGATCCCTGGCCCGTGCAGCGCGCCGTCGGGACGGGTCGAAACGGTCTGGAAGGCCGAGGTCTCGGGATAGACGGTGTCGTAGTGGCCGGTCAGCACGACCTGCACCGGCGCCTCGGGACGCACGACGACGGCGATGGCGGGGGGATGGAGTTGCGCGACCTCGCGGCCGTCCGCGGCGATCTCGGGCGAGGCGGTCAGCGGGATCTCGGTCGGGGCGGCGGGCAGCGCCGAGAAGGCTTCGGCAAGAACCTGCCGCTGCCGCTCCAGGCCCGCGATGTGACGGCTGCCCGAGTTGATGGCGCACCAGGCCACGGCCCGGTCGATGATCCGCGGGCCGTCGGCCGCCAAACTCCCCAGGACAGCCCGATCTTCGTCGTCGATCCGCATGGATTCGCTGTCTCCCTTGACCAGAGCCTAGTCCAAGGGCCGCGGGCAAAACGTTGTTTCCTTTGGCGAGGAAACCGCAGGCCCGCGCAACAGCCTTGCTCTACCGATAGTTCTTTCGCCATTTCACCGAAAGCTTGGCGTCGCCGTCGCCGCCCAGGCGCGAGACCAGCGACAGCGCCCGGCGGATCCGCCATTCGACCTGCGCCGCCGGCCCTTCGCGGCCGCCGCCGATGATCTCCACATAGACGTCGTCGGTGACGTACTTGCCGCCCGACACGGTCATGCCCGTCGTGCCCTCGGCGAAGGCCAGGCGGTCGAGGCGGGCGAAGCTGCGCAGGTTGCCGATGACGTCGAAGCCGCCGCCGCCGGCCAGCGACGCCAGGGCCGAGGCCAGCTGGGCCGCCTCGATCGGCGACAGCTGGGCGGCCGACGATCCGAACAGCACCTGCGACAGCACCTCGTCCTGCGGCAGTTCCGGCGTCGAGGTCAGGGTGATCTCCGGCTTGGCGGCCGTGCCCGAGATCTTGATGACGGCGGTCAGGGCGTCGTCCTCGCGGGTGGCGGTCAGGTCCAGCCGGATGCGTTCCAGCTGGGTGGCCAGGCGCACGACGCCGTCGTCGTCGAACTCGAAGCGCTTGCCGGCGAAGTCGTACTCGCCGCGCACCACGCGGGCCACGCCATCGAGGCTAGGGCTGGCCGTGGTGCCGCCGACATGGGCGTCGAGCGACAGTTCGACGTCCAGCCCCCTGCCCTTCACGAAGATCCGCCGCGGCGCCTTCAGGGTGACGTCCAGCGCCATGCCGGAATCGGCCCGCCGCTGGCGGACCTCGACGCCCTGGACCAGGTCCTGCGGACGGTTGCGCTCGATGACGTCCATCGAGACGACGCCGGCCGGGGTCTTGGACTGGGCCGAGACGTCGGCGCGATCGATGGTCAGGGCCCCGGTCAGCTTCACCTTGCCGGCGGAGTCGCGGTTGATCGTCGTCTGGCCGGTGGCGGACGCTTTCGCCAACTCGTTGTCGATGACCTGGAAGTTCTTCATGTCGAGGCGGAAGCTGCCGACGCCGTCGCGCGCCAGGCTGATCCGGCCCGCGCCCGACACCGTGCCGCCCCGGCCGTCCGCGCCCTGGGCCTGGCTGACGTCGATGGCGTTGTCGGCCAGGGCCAGGGTGATGGCGACGTCCTGCAGGCGCAGGCCCGTCTGGCCGTCCTCGAACTTGCCGCCGGTCAGGGCGGCGCGACCGATCAGGCGCGGGTCGGCCAAGGTGCCGGCCAGCGAGCCCTCGGCGTCGATCTTCCCCGACAGGCCGCGCTCGGGACCGATCAGCAGGTCCCACAGCGGCTTGATCTCGCCCTGGGCCAGGAACCGGCCCTGCACCGCGCGGCGGCGGTCGATGGCCAGGCGGAACGGCTTGGCCGAGGCCTCGGTCGGCAGGGTCAGGTCGGCCTCGGCCTTGAGGCCCTGGGGGTTGGAGCCGCTGGCCTTGATGGTCATCACCCGGTCGCGCAGGTCGCCATGGATCGTGGCGTCCAGCGACTGGTTCTCCTTGGCCCCGCGCTCGCGAGCGCCCGACAGGTTGGCGTCGAGCTCGCCGTCCAGCGCCTCGCCCTGGCCCCGCATCGAAACCCGGGCGTCGATGCGGCCGGCCAGATCGGGATTGAGCGCTGTCAGGCTGACGCCCACCAGGTCGGCGCGCAGATTGGCCAGCTCGCCGCCGATATCGAGATCAAGGTCGGCGCGGCCGTCGCCGAGGTTCAGGCGCAGGCTGCTGGTGGTGCGCGCACCGCCGAAGCGGATCTGGGCGGACTCGCGGGTCGAGATCTCGGTCCGGGCCATGCGGCCCTTGGCGTCGAGGGTCAGCAGATAGTCGTCGGCCTGCTGGGCCAGCACGCCGGTCCCGGCCAGGTTCCAGCGGCCGGCCGGCGCCTCGCCGCGGGCGTCGAGGGTCAGCGGCAGGCGGCTCATCGGGCCGTTGGCCTTGATAGTGGCGGTGCGCAGCTTCCAGGCGCCGCCGGCGACGTCCTGGGCGACGAGATCCAGCGTGGCGTTCGGCCCGCCGGGCGCGTCGACCAGCTTGACAGCGCCCTTGACCGAGCCCTGGGCCAGGAAGGCGCCGGGGCCGACGGCCACGGTCAGGTCGGCGGTCGCGGGACGGCCGTCGCGCAAGCTGGCGCCGCCCACGGCCTTGAGGCCGCCGGCGTCGATGTCGAGATCGGAAAGCTCCAGCCCGCCCGGCGCGAACCGGAAGGCGGTCTTGCCGCGCGCCGGTCCGTACTGGCTGGTGGCCTGCAGGGACGCCGTTCCGTCGCCGCCGTCGGGCAGCTTGGCGAAGGTCAGGGCCAACTTGGCGTCCTTCAGCGGCAGGCGCGGCAGGTCGATGCTGTCGAAGGCGGCCTTGAGGTCGGCGCGAGGCGCGGTCAGGGTCCCGGTGATCGCGCCGTCGCCCGAGGCCTTGCCGCTGATCTCCACCGGCCCGGCGCCGAACGGCCCTTCGGCCGACCAGTCGAGCTTGAAGGCCAGGTTGTTGCCGGGCGTCATGACCCCCGAGGCCTTGGCGCGGGCCGAGGCGCCGTCGAGCTTGGCGTCGGCGACCGACAGCTTGCCGTTGTCCCAGGCCGCGCGGGCGCTGAGCTTGGGCGCGGCGCCGAGCAGGCGGTCGAGTTCGGAAAGACCCGTGGCGAAGCCGGCGCCCTTGGCGTCGGCGGTGAAGTTCCAGGGCTTGTTGCGGGCCTGGCTGGCCGACCACTTGATGTCGGCCGCGCCCTTCATGCCCGGACGGATCGGGGCCAGGGAGGCGACCTTGGCCGAGCCGTCGAACGACAGCCCGCCGAGCAGGCCGCGCTCGCCCTTGCCGTCGACGACGATGTTGGGGGCGACGATCTTGGCGTGCTTGATCAGGAAACGGCCGTCCTTCAGCCGTGCGCCCTCGAACTCGGCCTTGGGCGAGCGCCCCAGCGGCGCCAGCAGGCCCTCGCCCGCCCCGCCCTCGGTGGTGGCCGAGGCGCGGATGGTCAGTTCGCCCTTCTTCCACCCGACGAAGGCCGGGCCGCGGGCCCGCGCCAGGCGGTAGCCGAGCAGTTCCAGATTGGCGACGTCGGCAGGCCCCTCGACCGAGAAGCCGCCGTCGCCCAGCTTGAAGACGCCCTGCGCCTTGGCCGCGCCCATCTTGGGGATCGGGGTGATCTTGGAGAGATCCTTGACCGAGGCCGAGAAGGTCACCCCTTCGGGCGCGGTGCGGCGCTGGCTGAGGTCGGCCAGGCCCTTGGCGTCGAGGGTCAGGTTCGGCGCGCGCAGCTTCAGGGACAGATCGGTCGAGGCCCCGGCCCTGCGGCCGACGAGATCGACGTCCACCGCCGCGCCGAACATCCGCTCGTAGAGGTCGGTGTGGCTGGAGACCGAAAGATCGACATGACCGCTGGCCGAACCGCCCTGAGCCGTCCACGCGCCGCCGGCCCGCAGGGGAACGGTGTCTCCAGTCTGGGCGCGCACGGTGAAGGCGCCGGCCTGGGTGGTGCCGTTGGCCTTGGCGTCGAGCAGGAACGGACGGTCGGCGGGCAAACCGAGGCTGCCGGCCAGGGCGCCGCCCTTGGCCTCGCGCCCCGTGGCGGTCAGCAGCAGGGTCTGGTCACGGCCCAGGTCGAAGACGAGGTCGAGGTGATCGCCCGGATGCAGCCGGCTGGCGGCCGACAACCGCCCGGCCTGGCCGCCGGCCCGCGCCATCTCGAACGCCCCGGAGACGTCGAAGTCGCCCGCCACGTTGCTGAACGCCGGCCGCGAGACCAGGCGCAGCCTGAAGGCGTCGAGATCGACCGAGACCGGCGCGGCGCTGGACTTACCCTTGGGACCTAGCGTCGGGCGGCGCACCAGCGTCACCTGGCGGGCCTCGATGCTGTCGGCATGGAAGCGGCGCCACCACAGCTCGCGCGGCCGCCAGACCACGTGCAGGTCGGCGCCCTCCAGCCAGACGCCCTTCTCGTCGGAGATGGTCAGCCGGCGCACGCCGAAGTCACGCCAGATGTCACCCGACAGGCCCTCGATCTTCAGCGTGCCGATGCGGCCAAGCTTGAGGCCGCTGGTGCGGGCTTCGAGGAAGGCGCGCCCTTGCGGCGTGATCACGCCGTAGCGCACCACGCCCAGAAACAGGGCGACGATCGCCACCAGGGTCACCGAGACGATGATCAGCCAGCCGGGCCCGCCGATGCGGCGCGCGACCTTGACCGCGGCTTCGGCGACCTGTTCGACAGGCTCTGGCGGCGGTGCGGCGTCGGTCAAAAGCTCTGCCCGATGCTGAGATAGATCTGGAAAGCCGGGTCGCCCTTGCGCTTTTCGAGCGGCACGGCGAAGTCGGCGCGGATGGGGCCAAAGCCCAGGTCGTAGCGCACGCCGAAGCCGACGCCGGCGCTGAAGTCGTCGGCGCTGGGCGTGGGCTCGACGCCCACGGCGCCGGCGTCGAGGAAGAACACCCCGCCCCAACGCTCGGTGAATCGGTGGCGGACTTCGAGGGAGGCCTCGAACAGCGACAGGCCGCCTTGCGGGGTGTTGTCCGACAGGCGCGGGCCGATGGCCTGGTAGGAATAGCCGCGCACCGAGCCGCCGCCGCCGGAATAGAAGCGCCGCGAGGCCGGCACTTCGGGCATGGTGCCGCCCAGCATGGCGCCCAGCTTCAGCCGGCCGGCCAGCACCGTCTTGGCGTTCTCGCCGAACGGGATGTAGGCCGCGCCCTGGGCCTGGGTGCGGATGTAGACCAGACTGGTGTCGCCGGTGATCGCCGTCGGCTCGGCCCGGGCCTCGATCCGCCACCCCTGCTTGGGATCGAGGATGTTGTCCGAGTGATCCCAGGCGTAGGCGGCCAGGGTGGTGAAAGTCGCCAGATTCAGCCGCTGGCCCACCGTGCCGCCGTTGGCCGAGGTCAGTTCCGTGGTCTGCGAAAGATCGAACGACACGCCGTAGGTCTGGTAGCGCGTGGCCTGCAGCCGGCGCGTCAGGTCGGCGCTGATGGTGGCGCCGGTTTCGTCATAGGCGTCGGTCGTCTCGCCGAACACCTTGCTGGTCAGCTTCAGGGTCTGCTGCGGCCGGCCCCAGTGCGGCAGAGCCACCGAGCCCTCCAGGCTCTTTTCCAGCTTGGCCACCTGGGTGGTGATGGTCGTGGTGTCGGCCCGGCGCAAGCGGTTGTAGCGGATCCATTTGACGTCGACGCCGGGGCCTTCGCTGGTCGAATAGCCGGCGCCGAGTTCCAGCGTGCGCGAGGCGCGGTCGGCCAGGGTCACCTGGATCGGCCGCAAGCCGTTCTCCAGCGCCTTGTCCTTGGGGGCCAGGGCCACCGAGACCGTGTCGTAGACGCCGGTGTCGCGCAGCCGGCGCTCCAGCTCGGCGACGTCCTCGGGATCGTAGACGTCGCCCTCCTTCCAGGGCGCGAGGCGACGCAGCCAGACGATGTTGGTGCGGCCCTTGGTCGAAAGCTCGACGCCGTCGACCTTCACCAGCTCGCCAGACGCGATGACGAAGGTCGGGCGCACGGTGTGGTCGGCGTGGTCGACGATCACCTTGCGCGGATCGGCCATGGCGTCGGCGTAGCCCAGCTTCTGGACCTGGGCGACGGCTCGGCCCTCGGCCCCGAGCACCTCGGCGGCGCGGCCGGCCGAGCCCTCGGTCAGGCCCAGCACCGAGAAGGCGCGCTCGCGCACGCCCTCGTCCGGCGGCTCGCCCGACCAGTCGATGCGGGGATCGGCGAAGACGAACAGCGGCCCGGGCGTGACCTTGACCACCCCTCGGGGAGGATCCCCCTCGGTGACGTCGGGCTCGACGACATAGGCGTAGTAGCCCTCTGCCCGCAGCACGGCCACGGCGTCGTCGGCGGCGTCGCGGGCGCGGCGGCGGGCTTCGGAGCGGCTTCCTGGGGGAGCATCGGATTCGGTCAAGGCGCGCTGGATCGCCTCGCGCAGGGCGCGATCCTCGACGCCCGTAATGGTCGCCGATGGTTCGTCCGCATGCGCCTGGGCCGCGAAGGCCGCCATGATGGCGGCCAGGCCCAGGACTGTCGTCTTACGCACCAAGCTTCGTCCCCGCGCGGAGCGCCCCCAGGCCTCGTGTAGTCGGGCGCTTCACGCCTGTCACGCCGCGAAATGCTGCGAGGGCGAACGATGGCGCCTTCTCAGGCCCGGCAATTGGCGCCCAAATGATGAGCAGTCGTGCGCATTGGCGCGGCGGAGCGCGAAATCCGCCGCGAACCTTTTCGAGGCGTTCTAGGTTTCCATCGACCAGCGCCGCTTCGGCGCGGGTCCAAGAGACGGACAACCAAGGTGGATACAGGCGTGGCGGCGAAAATACAGAGCCTGGACGAAGCCCCCAACCTGCCGATGACGGGGGCGGCCTATCTGCCCGGCGTGGCGTACGACGAAATGTTCGCTCCGGGCGGCGAGGTGCGCGGCCACTACGCCCCGCTGCAGTCGCGGATGGCGACCCTGGGCGCCTCGGCCCTGGCCGATCGCCAGAAGACCCTCGAGCGCTCGTTCCTGCTGCAGGGCATCACCTTCACCGTCTACGGCGCGGGCAGCGCGACCGAGCGGATCATCCCCACCGATCTCTTTCCGCGAATCATCCCGGCGGCCGAATGGGCCAAGATCGAGTCGGGCCTGACCCAGCGCCTGCTGGCGCTGAACATGTTCCTCGCCGACATCTACGGCGAGCAGAAGATCCTGATGGACGGGGTGGTGCCCCGCGACCTGGTGCTGGGCGCGCCCTCGTACCGGCGCGAGATGCAGAACCTCTACGTGCCGCACAAGTCGTACGCCAATGTCTGCGGCAGCGACCTGATCCGCGGCCAGGACGGCCAGTTCGCCGTGCTGGAGGACAATCTGCGCGTCCCCTCGGGCGTCTCCTACATGCTGGCCAACCGCGACGCGGCCAAGCGCACCTTCCCGGGCACCTACCGCGAGGCCGGCGTTCGCCCGGTCGAGCGCTATCCCGACCTGCTGCTGGCCACGCTGAAGAGCATGAGCGCCGACTGGCGGTCCGATCCCCAGGTCGTGGTGCTGACGCCCGGCGTCTACAACAGCGCCTATTACGAGCACGCCTACCTGGCCCGCCTGATGGGCGTGCCGCTGGTCGAGGGCCGCGACCTCGTGGTGCACGACAACATGGTCTACATGCGCACCACCACCGGCCTGCGCCGGGTGGACGTGATCTATCGCCGGGTCGACGACGACTTCATCGACCCCCTCACCTTCCGTCGGGATTCGTCGCTGGGCGCGGCGGGCCTGTTCAACGCCTATCGCGCCGGCAACGTGGTGATCTGCAACGCCCCTGGCACGGGCGTGGCCGACGACAAGGCCGTCTACGCCTTCGTGCCGGACATCATCCGCTACTACCTCGGCGAAGACCCGATCCTGCCCAACATCGAGACCTATCTCTGTCGTGAGAAGAGCCAGCTCAGCCACGTGCTGGCCAATCTCGACAAGCTGGTGGTCAAGGCCGTGGGCGCCTCGGGCGGCTACGGCATGCTGGTGGGGCCGCACGCCAGCGCCCAGGAGCGCGCCGAGTTCGCCGAAGCGCTGAAGGCCGACCCCGGCAACTACATCGCCCAGCCGACCATCCAGCTGTCGACCGCGCCGTGCCTCGTGGACGGCCGCATCGAACCACGCCACGTCGATCTGCGGCCCTTCATCCTGTCGGGCGAGAAGACGATCGTGACCCCCGGCGCCCTCACCCGCGTGGCGCTGAAGCGCGGCTCGCTGGTGGTTAATTCCAGCCAGGGCGGCGGTTCCAAGGACACCTGGGTGCTGGCCGAGGAGAACGGCCATTCCAACGGAAACGGCAACGGCCACTCCAACGGTCACAAGGGGAACGGCCAATGATGCTCGCTCTCCCGAAGTTTAAGAGGTCGCTCGCATGATGCTCGCTCGGGTCGCCGACAGCCTCTACTGGCTGGGCCGCTATATCGAGCGCGCCGAACACCTGTCGCGGCTGTCCAGCGTGATGCTGAACGCCACGCTCGACCAGACCGATTCCGGCGTCCAGGCGGTGTGGATCGCCCTCTCGGCCGTCGGCGACAGCGAGACCGGCAAGGTCTCGCCCTACGACGCCGCCCTGGCCCTGGTGCTCGACCGCTCGGACCCCAATTCGGTGGTCTCGTCCCTGACCATGGCCCGCGAGAACGCCCGCCAGGTGCGCGACCAGATCACTACCGAGACCTGGGAGCGGCTGAACGTCCTCTACCTGCGGGTCACCGACCCCAACGCCGAGGCCGAGTTCGCCGACAACTCGGTGGCCTTCCTGCACGACGTCATCGCCGACGTGCACCTGTTCAAGGGCGCGGCCGACGCCACCATGAGCCACGGCGAAAGCTGGCGGTTCATGATGCTGGGCATGTACCTGGAGCGGGCGCAGCTGGTCTCCAGCCTGCTGGAGGTGTGCTTCGCCCCCGCCCCCGGCCGCGAGATCAACGACCACTTGGCGCTGGTCAGCCTGCTGCGCATGGCCTGCGCCCTGGAGCCGTACCTGCGGGTCTACACCGCCGAGATCGAGCCCCGGCACATCCTGGAGTTCCTGGTCTTCGACGAGGACTTCCCGCGCTCGATCCGGTTCGCCACCTCGCGCATCGAGGAGCACCTGGCCACCCTGGCCCGCCACGTCGAGGCCGCCGGCCGCGCGGCGCCCGAGCGCCTGGCCGGCAAGCTGAAGGCCCGCCTGCAGTTCGCCGACGTCGACGAGCTCGAGGCCGGCGGGGCCGGCTCTCTGCTGACCGCCGTGGTCAACGAGTGCGCCCGCATCCACGAAGCCATCTACGAAACCTTCGTCTCCTATCCCCTCGAACTGCGACTGCCGGCCTGATCCCATGCTGCTCGAAATCCGCCACGTCACCCAGTACCACTACGAGCGGCCGGTCCGCGAAAGCCTGATGGAGCTGTGGATGCAGCCCCAGAAGGGCGCGCGCCAGCGGCTGGTCAGCTTTGAGCTGGACATCGATCCGGCCGGCCAGCTGTTCTCCTACGCCGACAGCTTCGGCAACGCGGTCTATCACTTCGACGTGCCCCAGCCGCACGACCGCCTGACCATCATCGCCCGCTCGGCGGTGGAGACCGAACGCGCCGCCGACCTGCCCGACAAGCTCGACACCGGCGAGTGGGACCGCCTGCGCAGCGAGTTCGTGCGCGGCGAATGCTTCGACTTCCTGCGCCCGCACGGCTTCGTGCAGACGACCGAGGCGCTGCTGGCGTTCATCGCCAAGCACGACCTGGAAGACCTGCGCCGGCAGGACCCCCTGACGGCCCTGAAGCGGCTGAACGAGACCCTCTACCAGTCGTTCGGCTACCAGCCGGGCGTCACCGACGCCGACAGCCCGATCGACCTGGCCCTGGAGGCCGGCAGCGGCGTCTGCCAGGACTTCGCCCACATCATGCTGGCCATCTGCCGCAGCTGGGGCCTGCCCGCGCGCTACGTCTCGGGCTATCTGTTCACCGACCGCGACGCCGGCGATCGCTCCGATCCCGACGCCACCCACGCCTGGATCGAGGTGTTCCTGCCCAGCCTGCGCTGGGTGGGGTTCGATCCGACCAACAACTGCCTGACGGGCGAGCGTCACGTGGCCGTGGCCGTCGGCCGTGACTATGCCGACGTCACCCCCTCGCGCGGGGTCTACAAGGGCGACGCCGAGAGCCATCTGGCGGTGGGCGTCACCGTGCGCCGGGCCCGCGCGGCCCTGGCCGAGCCGGAGTTCCTGCGCCTGGCCAAACCCGCCGCCTTCGGCGGCCGCCGCCGCGGCGACGCCGCCGCGGTCCATCAGGACCAGCAGCGTCAGCAGCAACAACAACAGCAGCAGTAGTAAGCAGGCCTAGATCCTCCCCCTCTGGGGGAGGTGGCCCGGAGGGCCGGAGGGGGTCAGCGCGACCTCAAGCGCCCTCCCCCCTCAGTCGTTCGCGACAGCTCCCCCAGAGGGGGAGGATCTGGTGACTTAAGCCGCGTAGACGTGGCTCTTGGCGGCTGCGACCTTCACCGTGCCGACGAAGCGGTCGGCGTCGGCGCGCGAGGCGGCGATCTCGATGCGGGCGCCGCCGGTCAGCACCGCGTCGACGCGCACCAAGGCGCCCTGGACATTGACCCGCTCGACCTTGGCCTCGACGCCGTCGTCGGCCAGCACGAAATCATGCGGACGGACGAAGGCCTCGGCCGCGCCGTCGGCGAGGCCGGGCGCCGGCAGGGTCAGGCCGCCGGCGACGAAGCGTCCGCCCTCGACCTTACCCGTGAAGCGGCTGGATTCGCCGACGAAGCCGCAGACGAAGGCCGAGACCGGATTGTCGTGCACCTCGCGCGGGGTGCCGATCTGCTCGATCTTGCCCTTGTTGAGGATGGCGACGCGGTCGGCCAGTTCCAGGGCTTCTTCCTGGTCGTGGGTGACGAAGATGGTGGTGACGCCGGTGGCGTCGTGCACGCGGCGCAGTTCCTTGCGCAGCGACTTGCGGACCGTCGCATCGAGGGCGCCGAACGGCTCGTCCAGCAGCAGCACGCTGGGCTGCACGGCCAGGGCGCGCGACAGGGCCACGCGCTGGCGCTGCCCGCCCGACAGCTGCGAGGGATAGCGGCCGCCCAGGCCGTCCAGCTCGACCAGCTTCAGCAGCTCGTCGACGCGTCGGGCGATCTCGGCCTTTGGCGGCTTGTCCTTGCCCTTGCGCACATCGAGGCCGAACGCGATGTTCTTGGCCACGGTCATGTGCTTGAACAGCGCATACTGCTGGAAGACGAAGCCCACCCGGCGCGCGGCGGCCGAGGCGTAGGTCACGTCGTTGTCGTGGAACAGCACCTGGCCGCTGTCGGGGAATTCCAGGCCGGCGATGGCGCGCAGCAGCGTGGTCTTGCCCGAGCCCGACGGCCCCAGCAGCGCCAGCAGTTCGCCGTCGGCGATCTCGAGGTCGACATTGTTCAGCGCCGGGTAGCGGCCGAACTGCTTCTGGACGGAACGGATGGAGATGGTCATGGCGGCGTTCCGTTAGTGGCCGCCCCGGCGCACGGCCGGTTGGGCGACTTCGAGGGCGGTCTTGAGCACGAGGGTGACGATGGCCAGCAGGCAGAGCAGCGCGGCGACCGCGAAGGCCCCCACGAAATCGTACTCGTTGTAGAGGATCTCGACGTGCAGCGGCATGGTGTTGGTCAGGCCGCGGATGTGGCCGCTGACCACCGACACGGCGCCGAACTCGCCCATGGCGCGGGCGTTGCACAGCAGCACGCCGTAGAGCAGGCCCCAGCGCACATTGGGCGTGGTGATCCGCCAGAAGGTGTAGAGGCCCGAGGCGCCCATCGAGATGGCGGCCTCCTCCTCGCTGACGCCCTGTTCCTGCATCAGCGGGATCAGCTCGCGGGCGACGAACGGGAAGGTCACGAAGATCGTGGCCAGCACGATGCCCGGCACCGCGAAGATCACTTTCATGTCGTGGTCCAGCAGCCATTCGCCAAACCACCCCTGCAGGCCGAACACCAGCACGTAGATCAGGCCGGCCACGACCGGCGACACCGAGAACGGCAGGTCGATCAGGGTGATCAGGAACGCCTTGCCCGGGAAGTCGTGCTTGGCCACGGCCCAGGCGGCGCAGAGGCCGAAGACCACGTTGAACGGCACGGTGATCGCCGCCGTGATCAGGGTCAGCTTGACCGCCGCCAGGGCGTCCGCGTGGGCGATGGCGTCGATGGCCACGGCCAGGCCCTTGCGCAGGGCCTCGGCGAAGACGGCGGCCAGCGGCAGGATCAGGACCAGCGCCAGGAAGGCCGCGACGACGGCCAGGACCAGCGCCTTGACCCAGGTCGGATCCTCGGTGGGGTGACGGGCGCGGGCCATCAGACGAACCTCCGCGAGTAGGCCTGGATGGCGTTGATCACCAGCAGCATCAGGAACGAGACCACCAGCATGACCACGGCGATGGTCGCGGCCTGGGCGTACTGGAACTGCTCCAGCTGGATGATGATCAGCAGCGGCGCGATCTCGGACTTGTAGGGCATGTTGCCGGCGATGAAGATCACCGAGCCGTACTCGCCGACCCCGCGGGCGAAGGCCATGGCGAAGCCGGTCAGCCAGGCGGGACCGAGGGCCGGCAGGATCACCCGCCAGATCGTGGCCAGGCGCCCGGCGCCCAGGCTGGCGGCGGCTTCCTCGACGTCGGCCGACAGGTCGCGCATCACCGGCTCGATGGTGCGGACCACGAACGGCAGGCCGATGAACACCAGGGCGATGGTCACGCCGATCGGGTTGTAGGCGGCCTTGATGCCCAGCGGCGTCAGGAACTGCCCGACCCAGCCGTTGGGGGCGTAGAGGGTGGCCAGGGCGATGCCGGCCACGGCGGTCGGCAGGGCGAACGGCAGGTCGACCAGGGCGTTGAGCACGGTCTTGCCGGGAAACTCGTAGCGAACCATCGCCCAGGCGGTCAGCACGCCGAACACGCCGTTGACGACGGCCGCGACCAGGGCCGCGCCGAAGGTCAGGCGATAGGCGGCGAGCGCCCGCTGCGAAAAGGCGGCGGCCAGGAACTCGCTCGGCGACAGCTCGGCGGCCTTCAGGGCCACGGCCGACAGCGGAATCAGCACGATCAGCGACAGGACCGACAGGGTCACGCCCAGGGTCAGGCCGAAACCGGGAATGGCCGAACGACGGCGGAACAAGGGACGGCGCGCCGCGACGGGGCGTTGCGCGGCGGGGGAATCGGCGGTCATCGTCTGATCGTCGTCCTGGATCCGTCTGCGGCCGAAGGCCTTGGAAGATAAGAATGCGCCAGCCATCCTCCCGGCGCCGGCGCGGCGTCAAGCTGGACCGCTTAAATCCCCACCACCTCTGTGGGGTCAATTGAGATTTAGCGGGCGAACCCCGCAGAAAATCTGTCTCGCCGTCACCCTGCCCCCGCGCCTCGAAACCGAGAAGCGAAATCGGTGGGCCGCTCAACCGTCACCAGACAAGTTCCACAATGTGAAGCCGTAACGCAATTTATGGGAAATGTGTTGCGCCTTTTGGCCGTCGTGCGAAGATCGCCGCAACAAAGTTCAAGATCCCTTTGGGGGGAAATCATGCCTCGTCGCTTCCGCAGGGCCGCCATGCTGGCGTCCGCCGCCGCCTCGCTGCTGGCGCTTCCCGCCCTCGCCGCGCCCCGCCAGGCCGAACGCCTCGACCGGGGCCTGGTCGCCGCCCCCGCCATCGACGGCGGCGTGCTGGTGTCCTGGCGGCTCAGCGGCGACGACGCCCTGGGCCTGGCCTTCAACCTCTATCGCGACGGCAAGAAGCTGAACGCCAAACCGCTCGCCTTCGCCACCAACTTCGTCGACAAGACCGGCGTCGCCGGCTCGCATTACAGCCTCAAGACCGTGATCAAGGGCAAGGAAGTCGCCCTGGCCGGCGAGACCGCCGCCCTGAAGGACGGCTTCCTGACCATCCCGCTGCAGAAGCCGCCCGGCGGCGTCACCCCGGACGGCCAGGCCTACGAGTACACCGCCAATGACGCCAGCGTCGGCGACCTGGACGGCGACGGCCGCTACGAGATCGTCCTCAAGTGGGATCCGACCAACTCCAAGGACAACGCCTTCGCCGGCTACACCGGCCCGGTGCTGCTGGACGCCTACACCCTGGACGGCAAGCGCCTGTGGCGCATCGACCTGGGCCGCAACATCCGCGCCGGCGCGCACTACACCCAGTTCCAGGTCTTCGACTATGACGGCGACGGCCGGGCCGAGATCGCCGTGCGCACCTCCGACGGCACGGTGGACGGGACCGGCAAGGTGCTGGGCGACCCGAACGCCGACTGGCGCGAAGGCCCGGAAGAGCGGCCGACCAACGACAAGACCGGCGCCGAGATCAAGCCCGACGGCACCAAGGTGGCCAAGCTCACCGGACGTATCCTCAAGGGTCCCGAGTTCCTGACCGTGTTCGACGGCCGCACGGGCGCGGCGCTCGATTCGGTCCGCTTCGCCGCCCCGCGCGACCCGACCACCGACCAGCCGACCGCCGAGCAGATGACCAAGCTCTGGGGCGACGGCTACGCCAACCGCTCCGACCGCTTCCTGGCCGGCACCGCCTATCTCGACGGCCAGCGGCCCAGCATCGTCATGGGCCGCGGCTACTACGCCCGCACCACGGTCAGCGCCTGGGACTTCCGCGACGGCAAGATCGTCCAGCGCTGGGTGTTCGACAGCGCCGCCCCCGGCGTGCCGGAAGGCTTCGGCGGCCAGGGCAACCACCAGCTGGCGGTGGCCGACGTCGACGGCGACGGCCGCGACGAGGTCGTCTACGGCTCGATGGCGATCGACGACGACGGCAAGCCGCTGTGGACCGCCAAGCTCTATCACGGCGACACCCTGCACCTGGGCGATCTGGACCCGACCCGTCCGGGCCTGGAGCGCTTCGGCGTCAACGAGAGCCCGAAGATGAACGGCGGCGTCGGCTCGGCCATGGTCGACGCCAGGACCGGCGAAGTGCTTTGGACCACGCCGACGCAGAGCGACACCGGCCGAGGCGTGGCCTTCGACATCGATCCGCGCTTCCCCGGCGCCGAGGCCTGGGCCAGCAATTCCGACGTGCTCTACACCGTGAAGGGCAAGCCGATCGAAGGCGTGAAGCATCCGCGCCAGACCAATTTCGGCATCTGGTGGGACGGCGACGAACTGCGCGAGCTGCTCGACAAGAACCAGATCTCCAAGTGGGACTGGACCACGGGCCAGGCCAAGGTGCTGTTCACCGCCGAAGGCATGCTGTCGAACAACGGCACCAAGGCCACCCCGACCCTGTCGGCCGACATCCTGGGCGACTGGCGCGAGGAGCTGATCCTGCGTTCGGAAGACAACACCTTCCTGCGGATCTACGTCACGCCCTATCCGACCGACCGCCGCCTGGTGACCCTGATGCACGATCCGGTCTATCGCGCCGGGATCGCCTGGCAGAACACCGCCTACAACCAGCCGCCGCATACCAGCTTCTTCCTGGGTAACGGCATGAAGAACCCGGAACGTCCGGACATCGCCATCGTGAAGGTGAAGCCGTGAAGAACGCCCTGATCGGCCTGGCGACCGCCTTCGCCATCGCCCTGCCCGCCTTCGCCCCCTCCGCGCTGGCCCAAACGCCGGCCGCCGAGCCGCCGCGCGAGTGGATCGACAAGGACACCGGCCACCGCGTCGTGCGCCTGTCGGACGAGCCGGGTTCGAGCAGCCTTTACTTCAACTTCAACGGCTACACGCCCCAGGGCGACAAGCTGGTGATCTCCACGCCCAAGGGCCTCAGCACGGTCGACCTGGCCACCCGCAAGCTGGCGCCGCTGGTCGAGGAGAACGGCAAGTTCCTGTTCGTCGGCCGCAAGACGCGCTCGGCCTATTTCATCGTCACCGAGGGCGAGACCCGCGTGGTCAAGGCCGTCGATATCGACAGCAAAAAGGTCCGGATCGTCGCCACGTTCGACCGCGGCGACATCCAGACGATCAACGCCGACGAGACCCTGCTGGGCGGGGTGGTGGTGAGCGATCCCAAGATCGAGACCCGCCCCGACGGCGTGCTCAAGCGCGACAACCGCTATGACCAGGCCGCCTACGCCGCCAACGGTCCGGACGGCAAGCCCCTGCCCTTCGCCGAGGCCAAGGAGGTGCGGCTGAACGAGCGGCTCGATTCGAAGATCCCGATGGAGATGTTCGTCATCGACCTGCGCACCGGCCAGAAGCGCGTGGTGCACGCAGCCACCGACTGGCTGAACCACCTGCAGTTCTCGCCGACCGACCCGAACCTCTTGATGTTCTGCCACGAGGGTCCCTGGCACAAGGTCGACCGCCTGTGGCTGCTGCGCACCGACGAGGCGAACGCCAAGCCGGTGAAGATCCACACCCGCACCATGAACATGGAGATCGCCGGGCACGAATGGTTCAGCGCCGACGGCAAGACCGTCTGGTACGACCTGCAGACCCCGCGCGGCGAGGACTTCTGGGTGGCCGGCTACGAGATCGCCACCGGCAAGCGCACCTGGTACCACGTCGAGCGCAACGCCTGGTCGGTGCACTTCAATTCCAGCCCCGACGGCAAGCTGTTCGCCGGCGACGGCGGCGACGCCGAGATGGTCGCCCACGCGCCGGACGGAAAGTGGCTGTACCTGATGCATCCGCGGGGCATCCCGGACGTCGCCGGCATCCACGCCCCCGACTCCGAGCACCTGATCCGCCCGGGCGTCATCGACGCCGAGCGCCTGGTCAACATGAGCGGCCACGACTACCGCCTGGAGCCGAACGTCAACTTCACGCCCGACGGCAAATGGCTGGTGTTCCGCTCCAACATGCATGGCGGCCAGCAGGTCTATGCGGTGGAGCTGGCGAAACCCGCCTCCGCCCAGTGAGGCCATTCCAAAATCCGTAAAACCCCCGCGAAAGCGGGGGCCCAGGCTTTTTCTGAAACGCACGGCGCTCGA
>NZ_QHJY01000192.1 GCF_003185805.1 Caulobacter sp. D5 | reverse complement strand
GGTGATCGGTCCGTAGAGGTCGAAGGCCAGGGTGTCGTTGAAGGCGAAGCCGCCGGCCGCGACGCTGACCGCGTCCAGGTAGGAAACCTCGTTGGCGCCCAGCAGGACGACGCCCGTGCCCGAGGTCACGCCCAGCGAATTGGCCTTCAGCACGCCCTGCTGGGCGACGTCGGTCGCCGCATCCAGGGTCAGGGCGCCGCTGACCTCGATCACCCGACCGGGCGTCGCGTCCCCGAACCGCAGGGCGCCCGTGGCCGAGGTCACGTCGAGATCGCCGGTGACGCTGGCCGAGATCAGCCGCGTGTCTCCGCCGCCGTTCACCTGAGAGGCAGCGCCCGCGCTCAGTTCATCCACCGTCAGGGCGCCGTCGGGGCCGTGGATCCGGACCGCGCCGTTGGTCGACCGCGCCGCGATGATCCGTTGCGAGCCGTTGACGACTGTGATGTCGACCGCGCCCAGCGCCTCGACGGTCGTCAGATCGGCCGTTGTGGTGTGATCAAGATTGATGTCGACATCGCCGGCCGGAGCGGAAGCCTCGACGATCGTGCTGGCGCCCGACGACGTGACGATGTTGGCCGTGGTGATCGCGCCCGGCGTCGCCGCGCCGAGCACCACGTCGCCGCTGGCGGCATGCACCGTCAGGCTGTTGGCGCCGGTTCCGGTCAGGACGGCCGCCCCCAGGCTGGCCACGCCGTTGGTCGCCGAAACCTGGATCAGGTCCGCGCCCGTGGCCGAGGCCACCGACATGCCGCCGACATTGGCGATCGCCCTGACCTGGCCCGCCGCCCCGTCGAGCCCGCCCAGTTGACCGCTGTCGGCTTCGACATAGATGTCGCCGGTGTCGCTGGTGATGTCGCCGCCGATGATCGCGCCGGCGTCCACGGTGACGCTGATCCCTCCGCCGTACTGCAGGGGACTAGCGCTGAAATCGAAGCCGCCGGCCTTGTCGACGATGGTCCAGGATCCCGCCTTGGCGCCGAGCGGCGCCAGCGCCCCGGCCGAGAAGGAGCCGCCGGTCAGGCGATAGGTTCCATCGACGCTGACGCTGGTCGCCACGTTCACGAGGGCGGTTCCGGCGTCCAGGGCGACGTCGCCGTCGCTTTGCACCGTGTCGAGCGCGATCCCGGCGCCGGTCACCGTGACCTCTCCGTCGCCAGCCCCCGTTCCCGCGTCCAGCAGAGCCAGACCCTTCACGGCGCCATCCTGGGCCGTGATGGTCAGCTTGCGGCCGGCGTAGAGCGACAGGCTTCCCAGGTCCAGGTCGCCCAGGGTGTCGGTTATGGTGACGTCGCGGATGTCGCCGTTGAACAGATAGGGCGTCAGGCTGTCGCCCACGAAATCCTGGGCGGTGACCGTGTAGTCGCCGCCGCTGCTGATGGCGCTGACGTCCAGCGTGCCGGCCATCGCCTCGATCGTGATGTCGTAGGCCGCCAGCTCGCCGATCACCAGGTCGCCGGTCTTCTGGACGACGGTCGCGCTGCCGTCGATCGCCGCCCCGACCAGGGTGATCCCGTTGCTGGCCGAGTTGATGTTCACCACGACGTCGCCGGCGTAGGACAGGATCTGCAGGCCGTCCGTGCCGCAACCGCAGCTGGGATTGGTGATCGCGTAGTTGGCGGTGGTGATCGAGGCCTTGTCGTCGGCTCCGAAGGTGGCCTTGTTCATGGCCAGCACCGTGACGCCGTCCGGCCCCTCGGCGCCGCGCAGCGTGGCGTCGCCATCGATCGCGGCCACCACGACGGTCTCGCCGGCCACCGCCTTCTGGACGACAATGTTTCCGGTCGCGGCGGTGGCGTCCAGCGCCAGGCCGGCCGTCACCTCGCCCACGTCGACGCTGCCGCCGATCAGGGTCAGGTCGTCGTCGCTGGAGATCAAAGTCGCCGCCGTCCCGTCCAGCAGGCCGTCCGTCTCCAGATGAGTACGACCGCCGCCGTGGACCGAGCCGGTGATCGTCAGGTCGCCGCCGGCGACATAGAGGTCCAGCGTGCCGCTGCTGGCCGTGGCCGAACCGACGGTCAGGCCGCCGTCATAGGTCTCGGCGTAGAGGTTGCCGATCAGGGCGGTGATCGTGCCGAAGCTCGCCAGGCCGCTGGCGACGGTCACGTCGATATCGGCGCCTTCCAAGGTGTCGATCAGGGCGCTGGTGTCGAGGTGGACCATGGCGACGCCGCCCGTCGACTTGACGCTGGCCGTGCCCGTGTTGCCGCCCGTGCGGCTGAAGAGGTTGGCGGTCGTGATCGCCGTATAGTCCGGATCGCCCAGCACCGCGTTGCCGACCGCCGTGATCGACAGATCATGGCCGGAGCCTGAACCCGTCAGCGTCGCGGCGCGCAGGATCGCCTGGCCGCCGTTGGAGGTGATGGTGATGTCGCGGTCGGCTGCGGCGGAGGTCACGTCGATATCGCCCGCCGCGACGGCCTTGGCGTCCCGGCTCGCCGTCAGCGAACCGGCGGTGATCGTCCCGCCGGCGTCGAGGGTGACGTCGCCCGCCGCCACGCCCGCGCCCTGGGTGATGGCCGCACCGACATTGACCGCGCCGTCGCTCGACCTGGCCAGCACGTGGGCGTCGTCGGCCGCCCCGGCGCCGGTCGACTTCAGCGTCGCGCCGCTGGCCAGGACGTCGCCCGAGGTGGTCGTGACCTCGACGTCGTCGCCGGCCGTGGCCGCGGTGACGACGGTAGCGTTTCCGGTCGTCGCGGTGACGAAGACGTCGCGCGCCGCCGAGCCGTTGCTCAGGCTGGCGGAGGTTCCGCTGACCTTGATGTCGCGGGTGGAACTGGCCGTGCCCAGGCTCGCGGTCGTCGCCGCCTGGATGGTGATATCGCCGGCCTGCGCGCCGGTTCCCTGGGTCAGCAAGGTGTTGCCGGCGTTGACCGAGCCGGCGTCGGAGCGCAGCAGGATGTGTGCGTCGTCGCTGGCACCAAAGCCGGTCGATTTCAGATAGGCGCCGCCGGCCGAGACGTCGCCGGCCGAGGCCGTGATCTCGATGTCGTCCCCGGCGAAGATGCGGTTGGTCACATAGGCGGTCGTCGAACCGGTCACGAACACGTCGCGCGCCGCGTCGATCGTGCTCACGAAGACCTGCGGGGCGCTGATGGTGACGTCGCGCGCCGAATTGCCCAGGGTCAGCGACGCCGAACCGTTGCTGGTGAGCAGGATGTCGCCCGAGGTCGTGGTCGTGGCCGCGCCGACCGAGGTGTTGGCGCTCGACGAGACCGTGACGCCGGTGGCGCCCGTGATCTGGGTGACGGTCGCGCCGGGGCCGCCGGCGGCGACGCTGGCCGCGCCGCTGGTGGCGGTGACTTCGCTGGCGGTGATCGAACCCGAGGTGGTGGAGATGTCCACCGTGGCGCCCACCGCGGTGGAGACGTTGAGGGCGCCGCTGGAGGCGCTGAGCACGACGTCGCCGCTGCTGTTGATCGACGCGCTGGTCGCCGAGCTGATCGTGGTCATCTGGATCAGGGCGTCGGCGGTCGAGCGCAGGAAGGTCAGCGGCGCGGCGGAATCGACGAAGCTGGCGTCGACCAGCCCCGAGCCCTTGCTGAACAGGAAGCCGCCGGCGGTCATGGTCGCGCCCGGCGAGACGATCACGCCCTGGGGCGAATAGAACCAGACATTGCCGGCCGTCGCCGCCCCGACCTTGCCGGTCACCACGCTGCCGTTGTCGAACCGGATCTGGCTGGTGGTCTTGTTCAGGACGATGTCGCTGGCGGAGTCGAACAGGAAGTTCATCGCGTCGCCGCTGCTGAGGTGCAGGTCGGTCCAGTTGATCACCGTCCGGGGCGCGTTCAGTTCGATCTGCAGCGTGATGGCGTCGGGAAAGCTGATCACCGGCTGCGAGCCGCCCGAGGAGACCGTGATGTTGGCGGCGCTGGGAATGCCCGGCAGGGTTCCCGACACCGCCGGCTGAGCCAGCATCGCCGCCACGCCGCCCATCAGGGAGCTGACGAGGGCGGAAGCCGCCAGCAGCTTGGTTCGGTGCGCCGGGCGCGGGGCGGTGCGAGAGAAGGTCGGGCGGATCGGCGACGAGGTCATGATGGACGCTCCGGGACTTCGACGGTCTAGAACAGGGCGGCGGACAGCGAGATCAGGACCCGCGAAGGCGGCTCGTCGCCGACCCCGAACGGGCTGTCGAAGGGCTTGGCCCAGGTCAGGTCCAGCGCCACGCGCGAGGTGATCTGGGCGCGCAGGCCCACCCCGGCCGAGGTCAGGTCGAGCTTGCCGCCGCCCAAGCCCAGATTTGTCAGCTCGGCGACGTCGTAGAAGGCGTAGGGCCGCCAGGCCGCCCTCCCCCCGCCCTTGAGAGCGAACGGCAGGGCCAGCGGCGTGGTGCTGATCTCGAGCGAACCCGAGATGGCGCGGTCGCCGGACGCCGCGGACGGGTCGTAGCCGCGCCCGATCGTCAGGTTTCCGACCCCGTACTCCTCGTAGGACAGCAGGGCGTCGTCCGTATGCTGCCAGGCGACGTTCAGCTTGCCGATCAGCGGTCCGGCCAGCCGGCCGCCGAACTCGCCCTCGGCCCGTATGACCGTGGCCTCGGGCTTGCCAAGAAACCGCGAGGCCGAGAGGTCGCCGTACTTGCTGGCGCCCAAGCCGCGGCTGCCCTGGCGCAACTCGACCAGGCCGGTCATGGCCACCGAATGCGAGGCCAGACGGGCCGGGGCGTAGTGGCCGTCCAGCCGCAGGAAGAACACCCGCAGCTTGTCGTCGGTCAGCACGGCCGCGCCGCCGCCGAACTCGACCTTCTGGTCCACCCAGTCCAGCCCGACCCCGATGTTGAGGTTGTGGCGGCGGTGACGGACCAGCGGATAGGTCAGGCGGAGGCTGGCGGCGAAGGACTCGCCCTCCAGGTCCAGCGGCTTGAGGACGTCGCCCGGCCGGGTCCAGCCCCACGCGCCGGAAAGATCGGCCACCAGGCCGTCGCCGCCGATGTAGAAGCGCTCAGCGACCTGGATCACCCGCTGCTCGTCGCTGGACAGCGTGCCGTAGCCGAGGATCGAGGTGCGTTCGCCCAGCGGCGTGAAGCCGTTGAAGTCGACGCGCGCCAGGGTCAGATCCCGGCCCACGGTCTTGGAGCCGTAGTTCTGGGCCACCACCGAGCCGTCGACGGCGTCGCGGGTGATGGCGATCTCGAGATCCAGCGCGCCCTGTCCCTGCGGCGAGGCCTTCAGCACCGACTGGATGCGCGCGCCGGGCACGTCGGAGGCCAGCAGCAGATAGCGCTGGGCGACGTCCAGGTCGAACGGGGTCAGGCCGCGCAGGTGATCCAGGAAGCGGACGACCTGCTTCTGGGCCGGGCCGGCGTCGCCGTGATAGTTCACCACCGCGATCCGCGCCTCGACGACCGTCAGGACCAGCTTGCCCTCGACGATCCGCTGCTCGGGAATGACCACGCTGGCCAGCACGCCACGCCGCAGATAGAGCGTCGCGGCCCGGTCACGGATGTCGCAGACCACGCTGACCGGCGCCTCGCGGCCGATGAACTCGGCATAGGTCGAGGCCAGGGCCTGGTCCGAAAGCGCCAGCGGTCCGGACCTCGCGCCCTGGAACTCCACCGCCTTCAGGGTGACCTTGACGGGGCTGTCGCGGAAGGCGCAGGGACCGGCCTCCACGCCCTTGAACAGGTCGCCGCGCGGCGCGGCCGCGATCGGGGCGGCGTTGGCGGGGTCCAGTTCCTGGCGCGACGGCAGGGTCACCTGCGCGGCGGCGGGCCCGGCGAGGAAGACGGCGGCGGCCAGGACCGCCCCCGTGCACGCCGTCGCACCGGCGCCCACGATGGCGCGACGCATCCTCATCAGCACTTGCAAGCCCCCTTGCCACCGAACGCGGCGCCGTCACAACGCTGTTACGTCATGATCTGCGCCGGTTTAGTATAACACGGTTCTGCAACGAGCAATCTTGGGCCGCGCCTACGCCCCGCCGGTCAGAACCTCCAGCTGAGCTGGGCGCGAGCGCCGTGGTCGGTCGAGCGGTCGCCATAGTCCCCGGAGTAGCTGACGCCCAGCACGGCGCTCGCGCCGAGGTTGGCTTCCAGGCCCAGATTGACGGCGAGGCTGTCCTTGTCGATCGGGGCGCCGACGATCCTGAACGACGGCGCGCCGCTGAAGGCCAGGTCGATGGTCGGCGCGCGGTCGCCGAACGCATGGCGCAGCGCGGCCGAACCGGCGAGACGCAGGTGAAGCTCCCCGGTGTTCAGCTCGCTCATCAGGCGCACGCCGACCGAGCCGTAGGTCAGGTGCTCGTCGCCCCCGCCATGCAGCGCGGCGGCGCCGCCCTGCTCGCTGACATCGGCGTCGGTCAGCCCGACATAGGCCAGGCCCGCGAACGGCTGCAGCATCGTGCCGGCCACCTTGCGCTTCAAGGCGACTTCGCCGAACGCCTGATAGGTGTGAGCCGAATAGTCGCTCGACAGGGTCTCGGCGAACGTCCCGAACGCCACACGGCGCGAGGCCTCGACCTCATGCCACGCATAGGCGCCGCCGAGCTGGAACGACACTCCGCCGCGCTCCGCCAGGACATAGCCGCCGAGGTGATAGGTCTCGACGTCGTGCCTGGCGCGCGAGGTCTTCAGGTCGCTGGTGCTGTAGCCTGCGGCGACGCCGGCGCGGGCGTGCGAACCCAGCGCGCCGTCGTAGCCCGTCAGCAGCCCCTGGATGTCGCGGTCGTAGCTCTGCGCGTTGCTGTCGCCCTTCATGGAGCCCCAGCCGCCGAAGATCTGCCCCCACGCCGACGTTCCGTCGACGCCGGCCAGGTCGCCCCGCGCCAGGATCGCGTCGCGCACGAAGCGGCTGTCCTGGATCAGCGAGCCGCGCAGGCTGGCGTGGTCCGAACCGGCCAACTGGTCGAAGGCGTCGCGCGCCTGATCGGCCGAGAGGTTGACCACGGCGTCGAAGACCGGGTTGTCCCAGCCCAGGCTCTGCGCGCCCGCCCCCGCCGCGACCTGGTTCGGGGTCACGCCAATGTCGGTGAAGCTGATGTCGTTGCGGCGCAGCCGCAGATAGACGTTCGAGCCGTCATAGCTGAGCGAGGGGTCGAGGAAGGCCAGGTTCGAGGTGACGCCGTCGAACTTGCCGCCGGCCGCGATGCCGCCGTCGGCGTGCAGGATCAGGTAGCTGGTCTGGGGCTTGTAGGTTCCCGCGCCCGCCAGGACCTTGACGGTCCCGCCCTGGATCGTGGCCGCGCCGGAGGCGAGGATCTTGTCCGACTGCCCCGCCGCGTTCGCCTCGACCTCGAAGATCGAGCCCGGCTTGAAGGTGACCCCGCCGGCGATGTTCAGCGTGCCGATCGAGGCGCCGGGCGCGATCGTGCCCGACACGACGGTGGTCCCCACCGTGCCGACGCCTTGCAGGCGAGCGCCGGCCCAGACGTCCAGCGTTCCGCCGAGCAGGCCGTTCACCGACAGCGCGCCCTGCTCGACCGTAGTCGCGCCAGTGAAGCCGCTGGAGGCGCCGGTCAGTTCGGTCTTGCCCGCGCCGACCTGGCGGAGCTGTCCGGAGCCGCTGATGGAGCCTGCGAAGCTCAGGCTGTCGGACCGGTCGAACACCAGCGCGCCATTGGCGACGACGTCGCCGCCGATGGAGCCGGTCGTCCCGCCGGCGCCGAGCTTCAGCTGCGCGCCCGAGGCGATGCCCGTGCCGCCAACGTAGGTGTTGTTCGCCGTGAACGTCACGTCGCCGTCCAGGATGCGCACCGCGCCCGTACCCGAGACCAGGCCGCCGAAGGTGATGGCGTCCGAGCGGTCGAAGGCCAGCACGCCGCTGTTGGCGACGTCGCCGACGATCGAACCCGAAGTCCCGCCATCGCCGATCTGGAGCGTACCCGCCTGGATGATCGTGCCGCCGGCATAGGTGTTGGCGCCGGTCAGGACCAGCGTGCCGGCCTCGGTCTTGGTGATCCCGCCCACGCCGGTGATCGCAACGCCGATCCTGGCGGCGTCGGCCAGGACGCGGATCTCGCTGCCCGTCGCGACGGTGGTCAGCTGGCCGGTTCCGGTCAGCTCATAGCCCTCGTCGACAAATTGCAGGCCCAGGAAGCTCTGCGCGCCCTCCACCGTGATCTCGCCGCCGGCAAACGCGCCGGCGTCCTTGAAGACGGCGTAGTTGCCCGCCCAGGCGGCCGGGGTGTTGCCGCCCTGGTTCAGCCATTGGGCGCCGGCGGCGCTCCAGACGCCGTCGCCGCCCTGCCAGTGCTGCAGGGTGTCGTCGCCGGGAATGAGCGTGCTGCTGATCAGCAGGTCGACCCGGCCGCCGCCCGCCTCCAGCGTGTAGTCCACATTGCTCAGCGACAGGGTGGAGTTGATCGTCGCCGTGTTGGAGGTCAGGGCGCCGCCGTAGGTGATCAGGCGATAGTATCCCAGGCCCGCCGCCATGGCGGGGGTCTGCGCGAGATTGACCACGCCGTTCAGCGCCAGGTCACCGCTGACGACCAGACGGTCGCTGACTCCGGGCGAGGCCGACGACGCGCCCGGCGCGACCAGCTCGATGTCCAGGTTCGAGCCGGACGCCAGGGTCAGGTCGCCTACGATCGACAGGGTTGCGACAGATCCGATGGATCCCCCGGAGCCGGGCGCCAGATGGCCGCCGCTCTGGATGATGGTGTCGCCCACGGAGCCCTTGCCGCCCAGCGTCGCGCCGGAGGCGACGGTGAGCGTCGAGCCGGCCAGGGAGCCGTTGACCGTCAGAGTTCCCGCCTCGACGGACGTCGCACCGGTGAACGCCGAAGAGTCGCCGGTCAGGACCAGCTTGCCCGAACCGACCTGGCGGACCACGCCCGAGCCGCTGATCAGGCCGTCGAAGTCGAAGCTGTCGGAGCGGTCGAACAGCAAGGCGCCGTTGGCGACCACGTCGCCGATCAGGCCGCTCGTGCCGCCTGCGCCGAGGTTCAGCTGCGCGCCCGAGGCGATGGTCGTGCCGCCGGCATAGATGTTGTCGGCGGTGAAGGTCACGCCGCCGTCCAGGATGCGCACCGCGCCCGAGCCGGAGATCCGACCGGCGAAGGTGATGTCGTCGGAACGGTTGAAGACCAGCACGCCGCGATTGCCGACATTGCCGACGATCGAGCCCGAAGTCCCGCCGTCGCCGATCTGCAGCGTGCCCGCATCGATCAACGTCCCGCCGGTATAGGTGTTGGCCCCCGTCAGGATCAGCGTGCCGGCCTGGGTCTTGGTGACGAGGCCGGCGCCGGTGATCGCCGCGCCGATCTTGGCGACGTCGGCCAGCACGCGGATCTCGCTTCCGCCCGAGACGGTGGCCAGCTGGCCGGTCCCTGTCAGCTCATAGCCCTCGTCGACGAACTGCAGGCCGATGAAGCTCTGCGCGCCGTCCAGCGTGACCGTGCCGCCCGTGAAGGCGCCGGCGTCCTTGAAGATCGCGTACTTGCTCGCCCAGGCCACCGGGGTGTTGCCGCCGTCGTTCAGCCATTGGGTGCTCGTCGCGCTCCAGACGCCGTCGCCGCCCTGCCAGTGCTGCAGGGTGTCGTCGCCAGGAATGAGGGCGTTGCTGATGTAGAGATCGACCCGGCCGCTGCCGGCCTGCAGCGCGTAGTTCACGTTGCTCAGCGAGAGCGTGGAGTTGATCGTCGCCGTATTGGCGGTCAGGGCCCCGCCATAGGTGATCAGGCGATAGTAGCCGATGCCGGCGACGCCGTCGGCCGAGGCGGCGCTCTGCGAGAGATTGACCACGCCGTTCAGCGCCAGGTCGCCGCTGACGACCAGGCGGTCGCTGACGCCGGGCGAGGCCGAAGACGCGCCCGGCGCGCCCAGCTCGATGTCGAGGCTGGAGCCTGACGCCAGGGTCAGGTCGCCGGCGATCGACAGTGTACCGACGGAGTTACCGGCGGCTAGGTGGCCGCCGCTCTGGATGGTGGTGTCGCCCACCGTGCCCGCGCCGCCCAGCGTCGCGCCGGAGGCCACCGTAACCGTCGAACCGGCCAGGGAGCCGTTGACCGACAGTATCCCGGCGCCGACCGTGGTCGCGCCGGTGAAGGCCGAAGAGTCTTCGGTCAGGACCAGCTTGCCCGAGCCGGCCTTGCGGAACTCGCCGGCGCCCGAAAGCACGAAGCCATAGGTTCCATCCGTGCTCTGATCGAGGGTCAGGAACGCGCCGGCGCCGATCGTGGCGTCGTTGCCGAACAGACCGGCCTGGGCGATCACCCCGCCGCCCGAGATCGTCCAGTTCGAGGCGGACTCGCCGGTCAGCGTCAGGGTTCCGGCGCCCGTTTTGGTCACCGCGCCGCCACTGGACATCTGGCCGCGATAGACCCCGTCGAACGCCTGGTCGAAGACGACGCCCCGGCTGCCGGCGCCGCTGCCGAAGACCACGCTGCCGGCCAGACTGTTGCTGTCGCCCTTCAGCACGCCTTCCAGCACCGACCAGGTCTGGTCGCCCGTACCCGTCAGGGTCCAGGTGCTGGCGCCCAGCTTCTCGAAGGTGTCGAAGCCCATGTAGCCGTAGCCGTCATAGGACCCGTCCGACCCGATATGCGTGGCGTCGAACGTGTCGTCGTCGGCGCCGCCCAGGGCCAGCACGTTGTTGGAGCCGCCGCCGGTCACCGCCACGACGTCACGGATCCACGAGCCGGCGTGAAGCTCCAGGCGGTTGTCGCTGCCGAACAGTTCGATCGCATAGGCGCGCACGGAGCTTACGCTGACGCCGCCGATGATCGTGCCCGAATTGATGATGGTGGTGGAGCCGGTGCTGGCGCCGACCACACCCCTGCCGCCGGCGCCCCGCCGGATCGCGTTCGAGGCCGGGCCGCCCGCCCCGCCCTGGATCGTTCCGGCGTTGACCAGCACCGCCGGCTGGCCGCCCGTGAAGACGATGCCCGCCCCGCCGGCGCCGGAATACATCCCGCTGAAGTTGCCGTTCCCTTGCCCGCCGACGCCGCCGGCGATGACGCCGGTCGCGCTGTTCTCGATCGTGCCGCCCCAGGCGATCACGCCGATGCCGGCCGCCCCGCCGTTCGAATAGCCGTAGCCGCCCTCGCCGCCGGTGATCGTCCCCGCGTTGACAATGGTTCCAAGATTGCTGAGCACGCCGGCCGCGCCGGCCCCGCCCCAGCTGGCGAAAGTGCCCCCGGCCCCGCCTGTGATCGCGCCGCTTTGGACGTTCAACGAGCCGCCGTTGTAGAGGAACAGGCCCGCGCCGCCGTTGCCGAACGAACTGCCCGTGCCGCCCGTGATGGCGCTGGCCGCACCGCCCGCGCCGCCGTCCACGGTCACCGAGCCGCCGTTCAGCAGCACCAGCCCGACGCCACCGCCGCCAC
>NZ_QHJY01000191.1 GCF_003185805.1 Caulobacter sp. D5 | reverse complement strand
CGAACACGTCCTCGCTGACGGCCTCGCCGCCGAACGAGAAGCGGTCCTCGCAGAACGGCGAGTGCGCCGCGGGCGCCTGGCGGGCCGGGGCCGGCGCGGGGGCCGGGGTCTCGGCCAGGCGACGCTGGGCGTCGGCCAGGCGGGTGTCGATCTTCTCGCGGGCCTCGTCGAGCAGACGCGCGGTGCGCTCCTCCGACTGGCGGATGCGGTCGATCAGTTCCTGCGAGCTGCGTTCGGCGCGCTGGTTCAGGCGGTCGGTAACCCTAACCACCTGGTCGCCGACGTCGTCGATGGCCAGGGCGTTGCGGCGCTCCGAGGCGCTGATGCGCTCGGCCAGCTTCTCGGTGATGCGGGCGATCTCGACGCCCAGCTTCTCCAGAGCCTGGGCCTGGACGCTGTCGTTGCGATTGAGCTTGTGCTCGACGCTGGCGGCGATGCGCGCCACCTCGCCGCCGACCTGCTCGATGGCGTTGGCCTGGCGGGCTTCCGAGGTCTGGATGCGGCGGTTGAAGGCGTCGGCCAGGCCGACAACCTCGCGGCCCATGCGCTCGATGGCCTGGGCCGAGCGCTGCTCGGCGGCCTGGATGTGGGCGGTCATCTCGCCCAGCTTGCGCTCCATGCGGTCGAAGCGGCCGTCGGCCGTCTCGCGCAGCTTGGCGGCCATCTCGACGCGGGCGGCCTCCATCTTGGCCGACAGGCTGCCGGCCAGCTCTTCGAGGCGCTTCTGGGCGCTGCCGCCGTCGCCCTCGACGGCCGACAGGCGGCTGTCCAGGGCCGAGAACGAACCGCCCAGCGCCTGCAGCGCCTCGGCGGTGCGGGCCTCGGCGGCTTCCAGGCGTTCCTGAAGACGGGCGACGACTTCTTCCACCACGGCCGAGGCCGGCGCGGCCTCTTTGGCCGCCACCTTGGCTTCCAGCGAGGCCAGGGTCTCGCGGGTGCGGCTTTCGCCTTCGTAGAGGTGGTTGGCCACGCGGCCGACGGCGCTTTCCAGCGCGCGCAGGGCCTCGGCCGAGCGCGGGCCGGCGGCCTCGTTCTCGACGCGGCGCAGGCGCTCGGCGTTGCGGGTCTGCTCGCTCTTGATCTCGTCGGCCAGGCCCTCGAAGCGGGCGGCGACGGCGATCTGTTCGCGCTCGGAGCTGGACAGGCGTTGCAGCGCTCCGCGCACCGACTGGTCGATGCCGGTGATGGCCTGGGCCGAGCGGGCCTCGGCGGCCTCGATGCGCTGGGTCAGGCGGTCGAGCGCGGTGGCCATCCGGCCCACCTCGTCGGCGGGATGCTCGGGGGCCTCGATGCGCGGCGGCGCCTCGGCGCGGTCGGCCTCAAGGTAAATGGCGCGGCCGTTCGAACGGCCAGTATCGTTAACGGGATCGGCGGGCGGAGCATCGAAACCGGCGGAATCGCCTTCGATGATCATCCGGTTCAGCCACTCACCGAGGGTCATGCCCGAGCGACGGGCGAGGTCCTTGGCGACCTCCCGTGCTTTCGGGTCAATACCCTTTACGCTCCATGGAGCCGCGGCAGTCATGCGAATCGTTCTCCCCGCACCTGGGGACCCACGCTAGTCACCGATTCCTAGCGTGTAAACGCGACCGAAACGCTAGATGTAGCGTTCCTGTGGACAGGTTAACAGACACAGTTACCAAGGTATGTACAGAGGATTCGGTTCCCGTGTGTTAACGCGCATTAACCTATTGCCAGGCCGATTGTCGCAGGCCATTTGCGCCCGATGGACATGATCCCCACCCTGATCGCGGGCGCGACGACGATCGCCCTGACCGTGCTTTTCGGCTGGCTGGGCGCGCGTCCTTCCAACCCCGCAAGGGGTCCGCGCATGGCGCCGTGGCGCCCGCTGATGATGGTGACGGCGGTGGCGACCCTGCTTCTGGCCGCTCACGCGCTCAATCTGCTGGGCTTTAAGACGGGCGACCCGCGCTATTAGGTCGCGGCCGCTTGGTCAGTCCAGAGACGCCGCCGGACGACATCAGGCCGATGTCGGCGAGCAGAAACGGGATCGCCCAGCGACGAGGTGCCGCAATGTAGCGCGGCTGCCAGACCGGATCGTACTTGTCCTTGTAGCGCCGCACGCCCTGGAAATTGTAGATTCCCTCGCCGCGTTCGTAGAGCAGACGGCCCACGCGCGACATGATCGGGGCCAGCGGCCGGTCGTCCAGGCCCGCCAGCGGGGCCATGCCGAACTCGAACGCCGTATAGCCCTCCGCCTTGCCCCATTGCAGGAGCTCGACGAACAGGTAGTCCATGATGTTCTTGGGCGCCTCGTCGGAGTAGCGCATCAGGTCCATCGAGAACGAGGCCTTGTGGGCCGTGGTCCACAGGGTGGCGAAGGCGACGATGCGGCCTTCCGAGCGAACCAGGGCGACCGGGAACTCGGCGACGTAGCGCGGATCGAAGCCGCCCATCGAGAACTGCTTCTCGCCGCCGGCGTGGTGGGCCAGCCAGGCGTCGGAGATCACCCGCAGCTCGGCCATCACCGTCATGGCCGCGCCGGCCGGGATCATTTCGAAGGCCGCCCCGCCCTCGCCCGCCTTGCGCCAGTTGCGGCGCAGGACCTCGCGACGACGACCGGCCAGGGAGAAGCTCTCCAGCGGCACCACCGCGCTCTCGCCGGTCTTCTGGATGGCTAGGCCCAGATCCACGGTGTCGGGCAGGTCCTCGGGGCCCAGAGCGTAGAAGCCGGCCCGCGCCGCATGAGCGTCGGCCAGCTCGCGGAAACGCCAGAACAGCTCCATGCGCTCGTCGTCGCGGCCCACGGGCGGGCCCATGGCGATCCAAGAGCGGCGGCGCACGCCGAACATCAGGAAGCTCTCGCCCGAGGCCGAGAACAGGAAACGCTTGTCGCCCAGCAGGGCCAGGTTCGAAGCCGGCTCGGCGGCTTCGGCCTTGGCCAGGATCGCCCGCACGCGGTCGAAGTCGGGATCGGTGTCGTCCACGACCGGCGGCGTCGCCGGGGTGGCGATCAGACGCCACAGGCCGATGCCCATCAGCACCACCGCCGCGGCGATCGACGAGCGGATGGCCCGCGCGGCCTCCTTGTCGCCCATGATCCGCATCCACGAGCGGTCGGCGTATTCGGTGTGGTGGAACATCCACCAGCCCAGGAAGGCCGCCCCGCCGATGGCCGCGGCCGCCGACAGCAGCCAGCCGGGCGTGATCTCCATCCGCGACAGGGCCGCCTTGCGGGGGAAGGCCTCGTGGAACGGCACGATGGCCAGGAAGAAGGCGCTCAGCGTCGCCGTCTCTTCCCAGTTCAGGCCCTTGAAGATCGCCAGCACCGCGCCGGCGGCCAGCATCACCAGGGTGGCCCACCAGGCCGCGTCCAGCCGCGCCCGCAGGCCGAAGGCCAGCAGCACCAAGACGAGGCCCAGGATCGACGAGACGAAGTGGCTGATCTCGATCAGCGCCGACGGGGCGAAGGCCAGCAGGATCGCGAAGCGCGTGGGTTCCGACGGCGTCGCGCCCGAGGCCAGCAGCAGCACGCCGGCCGAGGCGGCCAGGATCGCCGCCAGCGTCGGCGCGATCGCCAAGGCGGCGGGTCTCAGTTCTGGCGCGGACATCAAGACCCCTGATCGGCGAATCCCGGACCGGGAAACGTCATCGGCGCTTCTATAACGCCTTCGTGGCGTTCCCGTCGCGCGTCGCGATGCGAACGATTGTTTGAATCGACTTGCTCCCAGCGTTCCGTGGCGTAGTCTGCCCTCCGAAGCGGGCCGACAAGCGCCCGAGACGAACCAGGGAGCCCCCGCCATGGCCGACTTCGGCGCCACCGAACTCGACACCTTCCGCGCCGAAACGCGCGCCTGGCTGGAGGCCAACTGCCCCCCCTCCATGCGCACCCCGATCGCCGACGAGAAGGAAGCCCCCTGGGGCGGCGCCAGGGCCCAGTGGAAGAACCCCGACGCCAAGCTCTGGCTCGACCGCATGGCCGACAGGGGATGGACCGCGCCGATGTGGCCCAAGCAGTATGGCGGCGGCGGCCTCTCGAAGGCCGAGAACAAGGTGCTCGAGCAGGAGCTGCGCCGCATCAAGGCCCGCCCCGCCCTGATGAGCTTCGGCGTCTGGATGCTGGGCCCCGTCCTGCTGGAATACGCCACCGAGGAGCAGAAGCAGCGCTTCCTGCCCGGCATCGTCCGCGGCGAGACCCGCTGGTGCCAGGGCTACAGCGAGCCCGGCGCCGGCTCCGACCTCGCCGCCCTCCAGACCAAGTGCGAAGACAAGGACGACCACTGGCTGATCAACGGCCAGAAGGTCTGGACCAGCTACGCCGACCAGGCCGACTGGATTTTCTGCCTGGTCCGCACCGACACCTCCAAGAAGCACGAGGGCATCTCGTTCGTGCTGTTCGACATGACCTCGCCCGGCGTCGAGGCCCGCCCGATCAAGCTGATCAGCGGCTCCTCGCCGTTCTGCGAGACCTTCTTCGACAATGTGAAGGTCCCCAAGGAGCAGCTGGTCGGCAAGGTCAACGGCGGCTGGGAGATCGCCAAGCGCCTGCTCCAGTACGAGCGCCAGAACATCTCGGCCTCGGGTTTCGGCGGCAACGCCGGCCTCGACGTGGCCGAAGCCGCCAAGACCCACGTCGGCGTCGACGCCGAGGGCCGCATCGCCGACGGCGACCTGCGCACCCGCATCGCCGCCCACAAGATGGACGCCCACGCCTTCCTGCTCACCGTCCGCCGGGCCGAAGCGGAGTCCAAGACCGGGTCTGGCCCCAGCGCCGCCGTCTCGATCATCAAGTACGCCGCCGCCAAGATGAACCAGGAGCGCACCGAACTGCTGGTCGAGGCGCTGGGCCTGCAGGGCCTGGGCTGGGAAGGCGAAGGCTTCACCCCCGACGAGATCGCCGCCCTGCGCGCCATGCTGCGCGCCAAGGGCAACTCCATCGAGGGCGGCACCAGCGAGGTGAACCTCAACGTCGTCGCCAAGCGCGTGCTTGGCCTGCTCGATCACCAATAATGATCAACCTCTCCCAGAGGGAGAGGGAGGGGCCCGCCGCGAAGCGGTGGGAGGGTGAGGGGTTA
>NZ_QHJY01000190.1 GCF_003185805.1 Caulobacter sp. D5 | reverse complement strand
CTGGGGATCGCGACGGTGGTGGTGTACTCGGACGCCGACGCCGACAGCCTGGCGGTGGAGATGGCCGACGAGGCCGTGCACATCGGGGCCTCGCCGGCCGCCCAGAGCTATCTGGTGGCCGACAGGATCATCGCCGCCTGCAAGCAGACGGGCGCGCAGGCGGTGCATCCGGGCTTCGGCTTCCTGTCCGAGAAGGCCGAGTTCGCCCAGCGCTGTGCGGACGAGGGCATCGTCTTCATCGGTCCCAATCCCGGCGCCATCTCGGCGATGGGCGACAAGATCGAGAGCAAGAAGTTCGCGGCGGCGGCCGGGGTGTCGTGCGTGCCGGGCCACATCGGCGAGATCGCGGATGTGGCCGAGGCGCTCTCGGTGTCGGAGACCATCGGCTATCCGGTGATGATCAAGGCTTCGGCCGGCGGCGGCGGCAAGGGCATCCGGGTGGCCTGGACCCGCCAGGACGTCGAGGAAGGCTTTCCGGCCGTGCGGGCCGAGGCGGCCGGCGCGTTCGGCGACGACCGCATCTTCATCGAAAAGTTCATCGAGAGCCCGCGCCACATCGAGATCCAGGTGCTGGGCGACAAGCATGGTCACGTCGTCCACCTGTTCGAGCGCGAATGCTCGATCCAGCGGCGAAACCAGAAGGTCATCGAGGAGGCGCCGTCGCCGCTGCTGGATCCTGAGACCCGCGCGGCCATGGGCGCCCAGGCCGTCGCCCTGGCCAAGGCGGTCAATTACGACAGCGCCGGCACGGTCGAGTTCGTGGCCGGCCAGGACAAGAGCTTCTACTTCCTGGAGATGAACACCCGCCTGCAGGTGGAGCATCCGGTCACCGAGCTGATCACGGGCCTCGATTTGGTCGAGCAGATGATCCGATCGGCGGCCGGCGAGCCTTTGGCGTTCGCTCAGGAGGATCTGTCGATCAACGGCTGGGCGGTCGAGAGCCGGATCTACGCCGAGGATCCCTACCGCAAGTTCCTGCCCAGCATCGGTCGGCTGGTGCGCTATGCGCCGCCGGAAGAAGGGCAGAAGGACGGCTATCTCGTGCGCAACGACGCCGGCGTTCGCGAGGGCGACGAGATCTCGATGTTCTACGATCCGATGATCGCCAAGCTGTGTTCGTGGGCCCCGACCCGCGCCGAGGCGGTCAAGGGCATGGCCCGGGCGCTGGAGGACTTCCACATCGAGGGTCCCAGCCACAACGTGCCGTTCCTGGCCGCGGTGATGGACCAGGCGCGCTTCGTCGCAGGGACGCTGGCGACCAGCTACATCAAGGACGAATTCCCCGACGGCTTTTCCGGAACCGAGCCGACGCCGCTGCAACTGGACATCCTGGCCGCCACGGGCTGCGCCCTGCAGCGGGTGCTGGCCCGGCGGCTGGGCTCCAGGCGCACCGACTGGACGGTGGTGGTCGGCCACGCCAAGCGCCGGGTGCGGTTCGAGGCCGAGAGCGACCAGGGCCTGAC
>NZ_QHJY01000189.1 GCF_003185805.1 Caulobacter sp. D5 | reverse complement strand
CCAGCGGCATGGCCGGGGCGGGCGGCGCCGGCGGCGCGCCTTCCACGCGATCGGCCCCGCCGCGCGCCGGATCCTTGACGATGGCGCGGAAGATCGGAGCCAGCACCACGCCCAGGCAGCCGACGACGATGAAGGCCGTGCGCCAGCCATAGGTCGCCGCCAAGAGGCCGCCGACCAGGGTGCCCAGGCCCGAGCCCAGCGGGATGCCGAAGGCGTAGGCCGCCAGCGCCCGGGCGCGCTGGCGCTTGGGGAAGTAGTCGGCGATCAGCGAATAGGCCGGGGCGACGCCGCCGGCCTCGCCGATGCCCACGCCCATGCGGGCCAGGAACAGCTGTCCGAACCCGCCGGCGAACCCGCACAGGGCGGTGAAGCCGCTCCACACGGTGAGGGCGGCGGTCATGATCCAGACGCGGCTGAAGCGGTCGGCCAGCCAGGCGATCGGGATCGCCAGGGTGGTGTAGAGCAGGGCGAAGGCCAGGCCCCCCATCAGGCCGAACTGGCCGTCGGTGAGGCCGAACTCGTCCTTGATCGGCTTGGCCAGGATCCCGAGGATCTGACGGTCGAGGAAGTTCAGGGTGTAGACGAGGATCAGCGTCGCCAGCACCAGATAGCGGTAGCGGCTGCCGCCCGTCGCGGCGCCTTCGCCGTTCGCTTCGCTCATCGCCCCGCCCCCTTGAACTGTACGCATGCGCCTTCCGGAAAAGGACGACGGGGCCCGTTGCAGCGGGCCCCGCCAGATCTCTGCCGAGAAGCCTTTAGTTTAACGCATTTTCTTCACGCGAACCGGAGTCCACTTCGCTCGAAAATGCTTCAGAAGTTGAACTCCAGGCTCGCCGACACACTGCGCGGCGGGCCGTAGAAGCCGATGACCGAGTTGTTATAGGTCGCGACGCCGAAGTTGTAGCCGCCGATGCGATAGGTTTCGTCGGTCAGGTTCTTGCCGACCAGCGAGACCTTGTAGCGGCCGCCTGGCGCGTTCCACACGGCGCTGAGGTCGACCAGGGTGAAGGCCTTCTGGTCGAGGGTCGGCAGCGGCTGCTCGAACTGCTGGTACTTGTCGCGGTAGCTGACCATCGGTGTGACGGCCAGGCGGCCGCCCAGCAGGTCGCCGGTCCAGGTTACGCTGATGTTGGCGGTCTTTTCCGGCGTGTTCTGGAAGCCGTAGAGGTTGGCGACGTTGACGATCGTGCCGGTGACGGCGTCGTAGCGCTCGAACTCGTCGTACTTGGCCTTGATGTAGCCCAGCGCCAGGGTGCTCGACAGGTTGGGCGTGAAGCGCGCCGTGCCTTCGAACTCCAGGCCCCAGATGGTCGAGGCGCCGGCGTTGTCGACCGAGCTGGCGATGCCGCTGGGCACGGCCACCTGGGTGGTCACCTGCTGGTTCTTGTACTTCGAGCGGAAGGCCGCCGAGGCGAACGACAGGCGGCGGTCGAAAAGGTAGCCCTTCAGGCCGGCCTCGTAGGCGTCGACCGTCTCCGGCTCGTAGCCCGCCGTCGTCTGCGGGGTCAGGAAGGCGTCGCCGCGCATGTCCCAGCCGCCGGACTTGAAGCCTTTGGAATAGGAGACGTAGCCGGTCAGGTCGTCGGTGAAGTCGTAGGAGGCGCTGACCCGGGGGGTGAACTCCTCGAAGGCCTTGGTGGCGGTGTAGTTGGTGCGGGTCTGCAGCACCGGCCGGGCCGTTCCGCCCTGCCACGGGGTCTTGGTGGCGCCCAGATAGAACAGGCGCACCACCGTGCCGGTCTTGTGGTCGCGGGTGGCGCGGCCGCCCAGCGAGACCTTGAAGCGGTCGGTGAAGTTGGCCGAGACGTCGGTGAACACCGCGAAGCTGCGGGTGTTGACCTTGCCGGCGGCGGCGATGGCCACGCCCAGATTGCCGGCGATGGTGTCGAACTCGCCCGAGGCCTGGCTGTTCATGTAGTAGACGCCGAACACGCCCTGGAAGGTCTCGTCGGCGTAGACCGCCTGCAGTTCCTGCGAGAACTGGCGGTCGCCGTAGGTGGCCGGCACGTCCAGCGTCGGCAGCGGCGTGCCGTCGAAGTCGATGTTGGTCTGGGTGTGGCCCTTGCGGTTGGCCGTGATCGACTTGAAGGTCAGGTGCTCGCTGGCCTTCCAGGTGGCCAGCGCCGAGACGCCTTCGGTCTCGACATGGTTGGCGTCGCCGAGGCCGGCTTGCGTGTCGTAGGTGTCGAGCACCTGGTAGCCGCCGGTCAGGGTGGGCAGCTCGCGATGGCCGTGGCGGGCGTTGCTGTCGTCGACCACCTTGTCGTAGGCGATGCGGAAGAACAGGTCGTCGTTCGGCGCGTACTCGACGCTGAGGCGGCCGGCCTGGACGTCCTTGTTGTACTGCTCGGCGCCGGTGGTCAGGTTCTTGCCGTAGCCGTCGCGCTTGTAGATGGCGAAGGCGCCGCCGACCGACAGGCCGCCGCCCAGCGGGGTCGAGGCGGCGATCAGGCCGTCACGCTGGTTGTACGAGCCGACCGTGCCCTTCAGCTTCAGCGCCGTCTCGTCGTCATGCTTCTTGGTGACGTACTTGATGGCGCCGCCGATGGTGTTGCGGCCGTAGAGCGTGCCCTGCGGGCCGCGCAGCACCTCGATGCGCTCGATGTCGAAGATGTCGAGAACCGCGCCCTGCGGGCGGGCGACGTAGACGTCGTCGATATAGAGGCCGACGCCCGGTTCGAAGCCCCACAGCGGGTCCTGCTGGCCCACGCCGCGGATGTAGCTGATCAGGGTGGAGTTCGAGCCCCGGGCCACCTGCACGGTGATGTTGGGGGTGGTCTGCTGCAGGGTGGTGATGTCCGACGCGCCCTGCTTTTCCAGCTTGTCGGCGCTGAAGGCCGAGACGGCCACCGGCACGTCCTTGAGGGTTTCCTCGCGCCGGCGGGCGGTGACCACCACCTCCTCGACGCCTACGCTCTGCTCGGCGGCCGGCTTTTCCTGGGCCACCGCCAGGTTGCAGGTCGCACCCCACGCCGCGCCAGCCAGCAGCGCAGCCTTCCACATCGTTTTCATAGGCAAGCCCCTCTTCCCTAGATGCGTTTCGTCCCTTCCGCCGATCGAGCCATCTCACGCAGCCTCGTATCCGGCGTTTCCCGCACGATTTCACCGCCGCAGGAATTCGACGGCACTGTCACCTAGGTTGAGGGAATGCGCCAGCGTTTTTTCATCAAGTGATGAAAAGTGTAATCCGGGGGCTGACGGTCGCTGTTTTAGCCCTCCCCCTCGATGGGGGAGGGTTGGGTGGGGGTGGTTGCAGCGTCGGCCGGCGAGCGCGCGCTTGAACCGCCGCTTCACCCCCATCCCCGGCCCTTCCCCCATCCGCCAACGGGAAGGGAGTCCTGCTAGGCTTTGCGCCGGCTCACTACGGCCTCGAACCCCGCCGCGCAGTAGGCGAACAGCCGCGCTCGCACGGCCTCCAGGTCGCTGGAGTGGCAGAGGCCTTCAGACAGCGAGTCGATGCGGCCGGTCTCCGACAGGGCCAGCATCATCGAGCCGGTCAGGAACTGGTAGCACCAGTAGAGGTCGCGATATTCCGCGTCGGGACGGACGACCTTCAGCGTGTCGACCAGCTGGTGGACGACGGGGTCGAAGAACCGGGCCATGGTCTCGCCGCCCCAGGCCGGGGTGTTGTTCACCTGGGCCACCAGGGCGAAGTAGCTCTTCCAGCCCTGGCCGCCGTCCTGCGAGATGCGCAGCAGCGGGTCGATGAAGGCCTCGATCACGCCTTCCACCGTCATGGCGTCGCCGTGGGTCTCGACATAGGCGTTCATCGAGACGCTGCGGGCCTGGTTGAGGATCTCGGCGCGGCGCACGAACACCGCGTCGAACAGCTCGCGCTTGGCGCCGAAATAGTAGTGGATCAGGGCGGTGTCGACGCCGGCCTCGGCGGCCACCTGGCGGGTGGTCACCCCATGGAAGCCGTGGCGCGCGAACAGGCCCTCGGCGGAGTCGAGGATGGTCTCCTTCAGGTCCAGGCCCGTGGCCTTGGAAGGACGGCCCCGCCCGCCGGAACGGGCGCGGGGCTTGGCGGCGGTCATGTCGGGGAGGCCTCTCCGAGAACTTCGCTGTCCCCGGATAGGCCTGCTTTCGCTACCCTGGCAAGAGCGCCGCCGTTCCGTGAACGTCCGGTCAGGCCGTGAAAATCCCGTGGAATCCCAGCGGCAAGGCCGTGTTCGCCCGCCAGGTGACCACCGGCCCGTCGGCGACGCGGCGGGCGTCGAAGGCGTGCAGCTCGGTCGCCTGGGCGTCGAGATTGAGGCTCGTGCCGACCAGCCAGCCGTCGAACTCTTCCGACGACCCGGGGCGGGGGACGAACACCATCTCCTCGACCAGATGCCGGCGGCCGAAGTCGAAGGCGGTCTCGCGGCCGGTCTTCCAGTCGCGCACGGCCAGGCCGTGGAAGGCCGGCTTGCCGACCTCGCCGATCGCCGCATGGACGCTGAAGCGGCGGCCCTGGCCGGCGAAGCGCTCGTCCGAGCGCGGGAACTCGGCCACGGTGTCGAACCGCTGCAGCTCGGCCTTGCCGTCGGCGTGCAGGGTGACGAAGCCCAGCTTGGGCGGGGCCACGCCCTTGAACGGCGCGCCGCGCAGCAGCTGCTCGCCGGCCGCCGCCGTGCCGCGCGGATCGTCGTCGATACAGGCGTCGAAGCGGATGGTCCCGCCCGCGTCCTCCCAGGCGTCGCCCAGGTGGAAGAAGAAAAACGGCGGCAGGTCGAACACCCGGCGCTGGGTCAGGTCGGCCTTGTCGAGCACCAGCACCTGGGTTCCCATCTCGGGCTTCCAGGCCATGCCGGCGATGTAGGGCACGCCGCCCCGCTCCTGGATCCAGGGCTGCAGCACGATGACGATGTGGCGCTCGGTGGCGGTGAAGTCGTGGATGTAGCTGGCGCGGGGCAGGGCGATCAGCTGGGCGTCCTCCAGGCTGCCGTCGGCGGCCAGGCGCCAGACGATGGCGCGGTCGCCGGCCAGGCCCAGGTTCCAGGTCCGGCCGTTCGGCTCGCGGCGCGGATGGGCCAGGAACGGCATGGCCTTGAGATCGGGCCGCAGGGTCTTGAAGCCCTTGGTCTCCAGGGTGACGGGATCGAGCACGCAGGGCGAGCCCGGCTCCCACAGCGCCCACAGCTCGCCGCCGGCCATCATCACCGAGGTGTTGGCGGCGTTGGCGTCGTCGGGACCGCCCACGGCCGCCCCGGGGCCAGGGGCGGTGCCGAAGCCCGGGGTGATCACTGCATTGGCGGCCGTGTCGGCGCGGCGCTTGGGGGTGTCGACGAAGCGGGCGGCCAGGGTCGCCTCGCCGTCCCGGATCGAAAAGCGCCGCACCAGGCCGTCGCCGTCGAACCAGTGGCCGACCGACCCGCCCGGCCGGCGGAAGCGGGCCGGACCGTTGCGGACCAGGGCGCCGGCCAGGTCGGCCGGGG
>NZ_QHJY01000188.1 GCF_003185805.1 Caulobacter sp. D5 | reverse complement strand
CCCTCTCCCTATGGGAGAGGTTTTTGGTGCGCGTCCCACAGCCTCTTGAGCACCGCTGGCGCCAGGCCCGGCAGGTCCTCGGCGATCAGGCCCGGGCCGTGGGCCGCCGCGCATTCGGCGTGGATCCACGCCCCGGCGCAGGCGGCGTCGAAGCTTTCCATGCCTTGGGCCGCCAGGCCGGCGATAAAGCCGGCCAGCACGTCGCCGGAGCCGGCGGTGGCCAGCCAGGGCGAGCCGTTGAGGTTCACCGCCGCACGGCCGTCAGGGGCGGCGATGACGGTGTCGGGACCTTTCAGCAGCACGATCGCGCCGGCCCGGCGGGCGGCCTGCCGGGCGGCGGCGATGCGTTCGGGGGCGGTCTTGAGCAGACCGGGGAACAGCCGCTCGAACTCGCCGGGATGCGGGGTCAGCACGTCGTCGCGATCGAGGCGGGCGAAAAGCTCGTCGGGCGCGTGGGCGAAGCTGGTCAGGGCGTCGGCGTCGACCACCAGGGCAGCACCGGTGCCGGCAAGAGCCGTAAGGTTGCGGGCCGTCGCCTCGCCCACCCCGGCGGCCGGGCCGATGACGGCGGCGGCGGCGCTGGCGGCGCGTTCGGCCAGATCGATGTCGGTCTCGAAGGGGGCCAGCATCACCGCCTCCAGATGGGCGGCGTTGACCGCCAGGGCGCTCGGCGGCGACAGCAAGGTGACCACGCCCGCCCCGATCCGCAGGCCAGCGCGGGCCGACAGCCGCGCCGCACCCGTGCTCCAGGCCTCGCCGCTGACCACCACCAAGCGGCCGCGCGCGTGCTTGTGGGCGTCGTTCGAGGGCCAGGGGAAGCGCGCGCCCCACAGCGACGGGTCGTTCTCGAAGACGTCGCCGGCCCCGGTTTCGGACAGGCCGATATCGACCACCTCGACCTCGCCGCAGGCCGCTCGGCCCGGCGTAAGAACATGGGCGGGCTTGCGGCGGTGGAAGGTGACGGTCAGGGTCGCCGCCAGGGCGTGGCCGGCGATCGGCCGGCCGGTGTCGCCATGGATCCCGCTGGGCGTGTCGATGGCGACGATGCGCGGCGACAGGCCCTCGGCGGCGCGAGCCAGATCGTCGGCGGCCCCTTCCAACGGCCGTGACAGGCCCGCGCCGAACAGGGCGTCGACATAAAGCTCGGCGGGGCTGAGCGCGGGGTTCAGCGGATGGACCTCGCCACGCCAGCGCTCGGCGGCCCAACGGCAGGACGGCGTGGCGGGCGACGCCAGGGCCTCGACCCGCACCGGCCAGCCGCGCCGCTTCAGGTGGCGGGCGATGACATAGCCGTCGCCGCCGTTGTCGCCCGGGCCGCACCAGACCACCACCGGGCGGCGCGACCAGCGCTGGCGGATCGCCTCGGCCGCGCCCTTGCCGGCCCGCTCCATCAGGGTGGTCGCCGGCGTTCCGGCCGCCACGGCCGCCGCATCGGCCGCCTTCATCTCGGCGACGCTCATGATCGCATTTGGCATGATCTGGCGAGGCATGCGGGGCGGCTCCATCAAAGAACGCCGGTGGAGGCTTCCCTGCCTTTCTCGACGAGCGCCAAGCCATTGTCGATGACTTCGAAGACCGTGACGCTGGTGTGGTCGGGCCGGAAGGCCAGCACCGCCACCGAACCTTGCGCCGCCGCGACGGCGGCGTTGAGGGCGACGAAGTGGCTGAAGACGGCGCATCCCTCGTATCGCGCCAGGGCCTGGGCCACCTCGCGGGTCCAGGCCAGATAGTCGCGATCGCCCTCGATATCGGCCCAGTCGCCGGCGAAGGCCTGCTTCAGCCAGGCGGGACGCGCCTCGGGCGACAGGGCCGCCGGGGTCGGGATCTCGCCGACGGCCGGCTCGATCTCGACCGAAACGCCCAGCAGCCGCGCCAACGGCGCGGCGGTCTCGCGGCAACGGCGCAGGGGCGAGGAGACGACGCGGGTCGGGCGCTCGCCCGGTGGCAGGGCGAAGAGAACGGCGGCGACCGCCCTCGCCTGCTCCTGACCGGCAGCGTCCAGGCCCGGATCGTCGTCGTGGCCGCCCCACGTCGCGGCCGGCTTGCCGTGGCGGATGACATGGACGCGGCCCATCAGGCGGCGTCCGGCGTGAAGAGGTTGCGCACGCCGTCGGGATGGGCCCCGACCGTTCCGGTGCGCCCGACGCCCTCGCAGCCTTCCAGGTCGGCCAGGGTCGCCGCGTCGTCAGGGGTGTTGGCCACGAACCGCGCGCCGTCCGCAGTACGGCCGACAACGATGCCCATGCGCGGTCCCTGGCGGGCGTGGACGACGGTGTAGGTCTCGATCCTGGCCCGGCCCTCCGGCTTCTCGACGATCGGCGGATGCGGCAGGCCGTCGATCTCTTTCTGGATCACCGCCGGATCCTCGCGCCGCCATTCGCCTTCGACCGGGCGGGTCGAATAGATGCCGACCGACTGCTTGGTCAGGAACCAGCCGTTGGCGGTCGACAGGCCGTAGGCGCCGGGCCGCGCGCGCAGCCGCTCGACCAGCCGGGCCACGGCGTGAAGGCTGTAGTTGTTCCCCGGCCCGCCGAAATAAGGCAGGCCGCCGGTGACGGTCAGGCCGCGCGGGTCGTCCAGCGCCAGGCCCAGCTCCTCGGCGGCGATCTGCACGGCCGAGGGAAAGCAGGAATAGAGGTCGATCAGGGAAAGGTCGTCCAGCCCGATCCCGGCCATCTCCAGCGCCCGCTGGCCGGTCAGGCGGATGGCGGGACTGGAGTGGAAGTCCTGCCGCTGCAGCGGGTACCAGAGGTCGGCGGCGTCGGCGCAGCCGTGCAGGAACACCCAGCGATCCTCCGGCACGCCCAGCTCGCGGGCCATGCCGACGCTGGCGACCAGCACGGCGGCCGACTGGTCCACCTCCATGATGGCGTTGAGGTACTTGGGGTACGGATAGCCGACCATGCGGTTGCGCTCGGTGACCGTGACCAGCTCCTCTGGTCCGCGCTCGACCGGGAACCAGGCCTCGGGATCGGCGGCGGCGACCTTGCTGAACGGCGAGAACAGCGCGCCCAGCCGCGCCTGGTGGTCAGCCAGGGACCGCCCGTCGCGGGCCCGCAGGGCGTTCTCGAACAGCGGATAGGTGTTGACCGGATAGCCGAGGCCATGCGCGGCCTCCTGCTCGGTGACGCCGGGGCGCGGGTCGCCGATGCGGGCGGGCTTGCTCGTGACGTCGTCGGCCCAACCGTCGAAGCCCAGGCCGCCCTTGGCCCGCTTCATCAGCGAACCGAGGAATTCGGCGCCGGTGACGAGCCCCAGCCGCGACTCGCCGCGGACGATGCGCTCGGCCAGGATGTTGATCGCCTGCTGCGGGCTGTTGCCGCCGGTCTGCGTATAGACGGCCCAGGCCGGATCGGCGCCCAACGCCCGGGCCAGGCTGGCCGGCGGATCCGACAGGCGGGGAAGCGGCAGCTTCGAAAGCGCGCCCGGAGCGTCGATGCTGAACGCTACGACCGCCAGAGCGTCCAAACGCGCAAGAACCGTCCCTTCGAGTCCGGTGTCGGCGTCAGCGCGTTTCGCCGCAATTCTCAGCAATTCCAGCGGCGAAGGCGAATTTTCGGCCGGACCGCGAAACGTGAACTGCCCCGCGCCGATCAAAACCGGCGTCTCGTCCCGCATGTTCGCCCCCGTTCAAACGATTGTTTTCGTGATCCTAGGCGGGGTTGGGGGCGCGGCAAGGCCGTTTTGAGCCACAATTCCGAAATGCATATTTTTCGATCAAATCTCGCTCAAGATTTGCTCATATGCCAAAACCGTCGGCGGAAGCACGACAATCGCGAGACAGCCTGCTTGTGGCGTCCGGGGCGGCGTGATCCTTGCCGCTCAAAGTCAGAGGCCATGCGTCGTCCGGCGCGGAAGAGACCGATGAAAAAGATCGAAGCCGTCATCAAGCCGTTCAAGCTGGATGAGGTCAAAGAGGCGCTCCAGGACATGGGCGTTCAAGGCATGACCGTGCTGGAAGCCAAGGGCTACGGCCGCCAGAAGGGGCACACCGAGCTCTATCGCGGCGCCGAGTACGTCGTGGACTTCCTGCCCAAGATCAAGGTCGAGGTGGTCGTCGAGGACAGCCAGCTCGAACCCGCCCTCGAGGCGATCACCAACGCCGCCCGCACGGGCCGCATCGGCGACGGCAAGATCTTCGTCTCGGAGATCACCGAAGTCGTCCGCATCCGGACCGGCGAAACCGGTCCGTCCGCCGTCTAACGGCAATCCTCAGACTTTACTCGCTCAAAGGGGATATCAATGAGCACCGCCAAGGAAATCCTGGACCTGATCAAGGAAAAGGACGTGAAGTACGTCGACGTCCGCTTCACGGACGTTCGCGGCAAGCTGCAGCACGTGACCTTCGACATCGACCTGGTCGATGACGACTTCCTCAACGACGGCACCATGTTCGACGGCTCGTCGATCGCCGGCTGGAAGGCCATCAACGAGTCGGACATGAAGCTGCGTCCCGACCTGTCGAGCGCCATCATCGACCCGTTCTACCAGCAGACCACCCTGGCTCTGTTCTGCGACGTCGTGAACCCCGACGACGGCACCCCCTACAACCGCGACCCGCGCTCGATCGCCAAGGCCGCGCTGAACTTCGTCAAGTCGGCTGGCGTGGGCGACACCGTCTACTTCGGCCCGGAAGCCGAGTTCTTCATCTTCGACGACGTCCGCTGGTCGACCGCGCCGAACAACACCGGCTACTCGTACGACTCGAGCGAACTGCCGGTGAACTCGGCCAAGGAATACCCGGAAGGCAACATGGGCCACCGCCCGGGCCCCAAGGGCGGCTACTTCCCGGTCAACCCGGTCGACTCGGCTCAGGACCTGCGCGGCGAAATGCTGGCCGTCATGGGCGAGCTGGGCATGAAGCCGGAAAAGCACCACCACGAAGTGGCGCCCGCCCAGCACGAGCTCGGCCTGAAGTTCGACACCATGGTCACCATGGCCGACCGCATGCAGCTCTATAAGTACGTGATCCACAACGTGGCCCACGCTTACGGCAAGACCGCCACCTTCATGGCCAAGCCGATGTTCGCCGACAACGGCTCGGGCATGCACGTGCACCAGTCGATCTGGCAGGACGGCAAGCCGCTGTTCGCCGGCGACAAGTACGCCGGCCTCTCGCAAGAGTGCCTGTGGTACATCGGCGGCATCATCAAGCACGCCAAGGCCATCAACGCCTTCTCGAACTCGACCACCAACAGCTACAAGCGCCTGGTGCCGGGCTACGAAGCCCCGGTGAAGCTGGCCTACAGCTCGCGCAACCGCTCGGCCTCGATCCGCATCCCGCACGTCGACAGCCCGAAGGCCAAGCGTCTGGAAGCCCGCTTCCCCGACCCGCTGGGCAACCCCTATCTGACCTTCGTCGCCCTGCTGATGGCCGGCCTGGACGGCATCATCAACAAGATCGACCCGGGCGCCCCGGCCGACAAGAACCTCTACGACCTGCCGCCCCGCGAGCAGAAGAAGATCCCGGAAGTCTGCGGCTCGCTGCGCGAAGCCCTGGAAAGCCTGGACAAGGACCGCGCCTTCCTGAAGGCCGGCGGCGTCATGGACGACGACTTCATCGACAGCTACATCGAGCTGAAGATGGAAGAAGTGATGCGTCTGCAACTGCACCCGCACCCGGTCGAATTCGAGATGTACTACAAGTGCTAAGCCTTACGGCCTGAAGCATTTCGGGATCGGCCCGGGGCGCAAGCTCCGGGCCTTTTCTTTTGGAGACGACGCATGATCAGGACCAGCTGCCACTGCGGGGCCGTGGGCTTCGAGATCGAAACGGCGCCGAGCGAGGTGACCGACTGCAACTGCTCGATCTGCCGCCGCTACGGCGTGCTGTGGGCCTATTACAGCCCCACGCTGGTGCGCCGCGTCGAGGGCGGCCCGACCGAGACTTATGAGTGGAACAACCACGCGATCGCCTTCCACCGCTGCCGCGCCTGCGGCTGCGTCACCCACTGGAGCTCCAACGACCCGACGCGCGACAGGATGGGGATCAATGCGCGCCTGATGGAGCCGGACGTGCTGGCGGCCGCGCGGGTGCGGCGGCTGGATGGGGCGGTGAGCGAGCGGTACGTGGACTGAGAAGCGATACCGCTTCCCAGTCCCGTCGTAGCCTGAGCCAAGCCGATCAGGCGTCGGCCTGAGTGATCCCCTCGCGGAACTCGTCGGCGGGAACGAAAGCGGCGCCGTCCTCGTCCAGCACCCATGCGCCCTTGAAGGCGGCATGGTCCGGGTCAAGATCCGCATCGAGCAGGTCGCCCTCATAGAGGCCGACATTGGTGTAGTCGAAATCCAGCGACAGCTGGCTGGCGAGATCGAGCATCTCGTCCGCCATCCGGCGGGCGTAACCCAGGGCTTCGCTCTCGTTGGAGAACTCGTCCGTCAGGGTGTTCACCTCCGCTGAATCGCTGCCTTGGGTCGCGCTGGTGGTGACGATGGTGAAGGCGGGCATGGGTCATCTCTCGAAGGTGTTGAACCACTCACCTAATCCCATTCGCCGGGAAGAGCGGCCTTCTTTTGAAAAACCTTTCGCCGACAGCGCCGGCGGCGAGACCCCAGCCTTGGACTAAGCGCCCCCGCGGGCGTCCTTCCGCGCGGTGCGATATGTCTTCTGGGCCTTGCCGAGGCGGCGACGCTCGGCGTCCTTGAACGCCCGGGCCGCATTCTTCTCCACCGCGGCCGCTTCCTGGGCGAGCTTGCGGAAGTGGTCCCAGCGCCCGCGGTCGAGATCCCCGCTCAGCAAGGCGCCCTGCACCGCGCAGCCCGGCTCGTTGGCGTGGCTGCAGTCGCCAAACTTGCAGGTTTCCGCCAGGCGCTCGATGTCGTCGAACACCTGGGTCACCCCCTCGTCGGCCTCGACCAGCCCCACTTCCCGGACGCCGGGCGTGTCGATGATCAGTCCACCGCCGGGCAGCAGCGCCAGTTCGCGGTGGCTGGTGGTGTGCCGGCCACGATCGTCGGCCTCGCGGATGGTCTGGGTGGCCATCCGCTGTTCGCCCAGGAGCGTATTTACCAGGGTGGATTTGCCGACGCCGGACGAGCCGATCAGGACGCAGGTCTCGCCGGGGGCCAGGTGGGCCAGCAAGGTTTCCAGGCCACGCCCTTCGCGCGCCGACACGATGACGACCGGACAGCCGGCGGCCAGGGCCTCGACCTCGGCGGCGAGAGACGTCGCCTCGACGCAGATGTCCGACTTCGTCAGCACGACCACGGGACGGGCGCCGCTCTGCCAGGCGGCGGCCAGATAGCGCTCGATGCGGCGTGGATTGAGGTCGCCGTTCATCGAGGTGACGATGAAGGCCAGATCGACGTTGGCGGCGACGACCTGAGGGGTCTGCACGCTGTCGGCGGCTCGGCGGACCAAGGCGGTGCGGCGCGGCAGCACGGCCTGGATGACGGCGGTGCGCTCGGCCTGGTTCATCGACAACGCCACCCAGTCGCCGACCGCCGGATGGCCGGCCTCCTGGGCTTCATGGCGCAGGCGACCGGAAAGCTTGGCGCGCACCTCGCCCTCGTCCGTGATCACCAGATAGCCGTTGCGCTGCTGCACGACGACGCGGCCGGCCAGGTAGCCCGCGCGATCGTGAGGCTTGAAAGCCTCGGCCAGCAGATCCGACCATCCGTAGTTCTTGATCAAGTTGAGCTTCCATAAGGCGGCGATCGGCCCTCGCCGATGTTCGAGGACGTCCATAGAGCAGCTTTCCCAAGGACGTCGAGGAAACCCTGATCGTCGCTGGAAACTACAATCCGACCCCGCCCACCGGCGTGGTCTCGAAACGGTGGCCGAAGCCGGCGATGATCGGCCGGGCCTTGGCGATGGCGGCCTGCACGGCCGGCAGCTTCAGCGCCCCCGCGTGGCTTTCCTTGTCGGTCCAGACCTCGGTGATCCAGATGGCGTCGGCGTCGGTCGGATCGAGGGCCAGGATGTAGGACAGGCAGCCGGGCATCTCGCCCGTGCCTTCCTTCAGGATCGCGACCAGGTCGTCGCGCTTGCCGGGGGCGGCCTTCATCTGGCCGATCAGTCCATACATCGTCTTGTCTCCCGCAAGCGCCAGCGACGGCGTCATCGCCGCGGCCGCGCCGCCGATCATCACCAGTCGCCGGTCCAGTCCTGTCAGCATGTCGCTCACTCCGGCTTGCACTCGCCTTCGTGGGCGACGCTGGCGCCCTTGGCGGCCGCGCCGCAGGCGTTGCCGTAGGTCTTGCCGTCGCAGCCGCAGACGGGGCGGTAGTCCATGGTGCAGACCTGCGGCCGCTTGCGGCAGACGCCCGAGGCGTCGGCCACCGTCCGGCAGGCGCCGACGGGCATCACGCAGGACAGGCCCTCGCCGCACTGGAAGCCGGCGATGCCGCCGCACATGCCGCCCGCGGCGACCGGGGCGCGCGACATCGGCGGGGGAGCGCTGGTGGATGGACCGGCGGGCTGGGCCGCACAGGCGGTCAGCAGCACGGCGGCGAGCAAGGCCGGAACCGGGCCCAGCAAGGAACGAAGGCGCATCGTGGTCCTCCCGCGTCGATTCAACGTCAGGAGGCGATCCTCGCACGAAGCGCAAGCGACAGACAAACGTCGCCATCGGGGAAAAATGGGGCGCCGATCGGCTTGATCAGGGGTCTGAATTAGTCTGTCCTCGCCGCCTCTTCCGAGAGTCGGGGAAAGTTCATGACGAGATGGGGTACGACGGCCGCGGCCGTCAGTCTGCTGGCGCTGGGGCTCGCCGCCTGCGCCACCACGGGCACGACGGCCAAGCCAGAAACCAGCGCCAAGCCGGCCGAGAAGGCGCAGGCCAAGCCGCTGCCCAAGGGCCTGGACGGCGAGGCCTCGTCGGGCTTCCCCTCGACCTATGCTCCCCTGCCCTCGCGCCCGACCGCCTTCGTCGGCGCCACGGTGCTGACCGCGACCGGCCAGCAGATCGAGAACGGCGTGGTGGTGGTGCAGGACGGCAAGATCCTGGCCGTCGGCGGCCCCGACACCGCCATCCCGGCCGGCGTCACCACCATCGACGCCAAGGGCAAGTGGATCACCCCCGGCATCATCGACGCCCACAGCCACCTGGGCGTCTATCCCTCGCCCGGCGTGCAGGCCAAGTCGGACGGCAACGAGGCCACCGATCCCAACACCGCCCAGGTGTGGGCCGAGCATTCGGTGTGGCCGCAGGACCCGGGCTTCAACCGCGCCCGCGCCGGCGGGGTGACCACCCTGCAGATCCTCCCCGGCAGCGCCAACCTCTTCGGCGGCCGCTCGGTGACGCTGAAGAACGTGCCCTCGACCACCATGCAGGGCATGAAGTTCCCCGGCGCGCCCTACGGCCTGAAGATGGCCTGCGGCGAGAACCCCAAGCGCGTCTACGGCAGCAAGGGCCGCTCGCCCTCGACGGCGATGGGCAATGTCTACGGCTACCGCAAGGCCTGGATCGACGCGGCCGACTACGCCCGCAAGTGGGACGACTACCGCGCCAAGAAGGACAAGGGCGAGAAGGCCGACGCCCCCAAGCGCGACCTGCAGCTGGAGACCCTGGCCGGCGTGCTGAAGGGCGAGATCCTGGTGCAGAACCACTGCTACCGCGCCGACGAAGAGGCGGTGATGATCGATATCGCCAAGGAGTTCGGCTACAAGATCACCATGTTCCACCACGCGGTGGAGAGCTACAAGATCGCGCCCCTCCTCGCCAAGGAAGGCATCTGCTCGGCGACCTGGGCGTCGTGGACCGGCTTCAAGATGGAAAGCCTGGACGGCATCGACGCCAACGCCGCCATGGTGTGGAAAGCCGGCGCCTGCGTCGTCATCCACTCCGACGACCCGATCATGACCCAGCGCCTCAACCAGGAGGCCGCCATCGCCATGACCGCCGGCAACAAGCTGGGCTATGACATCAGCCGGGCCGAGGCCATCAAGTGGATCACGGCCAATCCGGCCAAGGCCATGGGCATCGCCGACAAGACCGGCAGCCTGGAGGTCGGCAAGGCCGGCGACATCGTGGTCTGGAACCGCGATCCGTTCAGCGTCTACGCCCAGGCCGAGCAGGTCTATGTCGACGGCGCCCTGACCTACGACCGCAAGGACCCGCGCTATCAGCCCAAGTCCGACTTCGAGCTCGGCCAACCCGGCCAGGGAGCGTTCAACTGATGATCCGTTCGGCTCTTCTCTGCGGCGCGGCCCTGATCGCCGTCGCCGCCGGTCCGGCTTCGGCCCAGACCTTCGCCATCGTCAACGCCCGCATCGAGCCGGTGTCGAGCGCGGCCATCCCCTCGGGCGCGATCGTCGTCCGTGACGGCAAGATCGCCGCCGTCGGCGCGGGCGTGACCGTTCCGGCCGGGGTGCCGACGATCGACGCCAAGGGCGGGGTGGTGACGCCTGGCCTGGTGGCCCCGTCGTCGAACATCGGCGCCTCCGAGATCGGCGGCGTGCGCGAGACCCGCGACGACGGCACGGGCGACGCCCTGTCGGCCGGCTTCGACATCGCCTATGGCGTCAATCCGGCCTCGCCGATGATCGGCCTGGCCCGCGACGGCGGGATCACCGCCTCGGCGGTCACCCCGATCCTGTCGGGCGTGGGCGGCGGCGCCCACGAGCACGCCGACGACGGCGTGGTCGAGGAGATGACCGCCGGCAAGGACGGCGCCGGCGATCCGCCGCTGTTCGGCGGCCAGGCCGCCTTCGTGCGGCTGAAGGCCGGCGAGGCCGACATCGTCTCGAAGTCGAAGACCGCCGTGACCCTGTCGCTGGGCGAAGCCGGGGCGCGCGCCGCCGGCGGCTCGCGCGGCGCGGCCATCGTGCTGGTCAAGTCGGCCCTGGAGGACGCCCGCGCCTTCGCCCGCAACCGCGCCGCCTTCGAGCAGGGGGCGACCCGCGCCTACGGGCTGTCGCGCCTCGACCTGGAGGCCCTGGTTCCGGTGGTGCAGGGCAAGACCCCGCTGCTGATCCGCGCCCACCGCGCCTCCGACATCCGCCTGGCCCTCAAGCTGGCGGCCGAGGAGAAGATCAGGATCGTGCTGGAAGGGGCCGAGGAAGGCTGGATCGTCGCGCCTGAGATCGCCCGCGCCGGCGTGCCGGTGATCGTCGACACCCAGGCCGACCTGCCCGACAGCTTCGAGACCCTGGGCTCGCGCCTCGACAACGCCGCCCGCCTGAACGCGGCCGGCGTGACGGTGGCGATCAACGGCGCGCGCGACTTCAACAACCTGCGCCAGGAACGGCTGAACGCCGGCCTGGCCGTCGCCAACGGCCTGCCCTACCCGGCCGCCCTGGCGGCGATCACCCTGACCCCGGCGAAGATCTGGGGCATGGCCGACAAGATCGGATCCCTCGATGTCGGCAAGACCGCCGACCTCGTGCTGTGGACCGGCGATCCGCTGGAGACCACGACCTGGGCCAACAAGGTGTTCATCGGCGGCGTCGAACAGCCCGCCGACCGCCGCCAGACCCAGCTGCGCGACCGCTACGCCGCCGGCGACAACGGCCTGCCGCCGGCCTATCGCTAGGACCGGTCCGCAGGACTGAAACGAGAGCCGCGGCGCTTGCGGGCGCCGCGGCTTTTTCGTGGGCGACGCCACCTTTCCACGCAACTCGACACACCCTACACCTCAAGCTGCACCGCAACGCGGATTTGGGGGGGGAATGATGGACGGCGCGCAAAAGAGCAAGCTGCGGCAGACCCTCTTCGAGCGCCTGCTGGTCGGCGAGTCCCGCGCCGCCCTGGACGCCGATCTGCGCCAGCGCCTGGACGAAACCGAGGCCCGCGCTCTCCTTGACGAAGCCGTCTCCCGCATCCGCGTCTGTCGGGCCGAAGGCTCCTACGACAATGCGGCCGCCACCGTGCGCAAGCGCCGCGTGGTGTCGCGCTACGCCGTCTGGCGATGGCTGGCGGGCGTGCTGCTGCTGTTCGCCGGCCTGGGCTTCCTGGGTTCCCTCATCAACAAGACACCCGCCTTCCCCTTCGGCCTGATCGTCGCGGGGATCATGCTGGCGCTGGTCGAATGGCGCCTGCGCGGTCGGCTGGAAGCGGCCGAGGCGGCCGTCGATCAGTTGCTGGACGAAGCGGCGGCCTAGCCGACGAACCGCACCTGCCGATCTTCCATGGCCGGCCAGCGCACCCCGGCCCGGTCACCATACAGGCCGTGCAGGAAACGCAGGTCGGCGCGCCATTCGCGCACGGCGGTCTGCTTGTCGGCTTGGGTGAAGTTGCTGCGTATCTGGTTGTCGATCAGGTCCAGAACGGCCTTGAGCCGCATGACGCTGTGCGGCGCTCCCCACTCCGCAAGCGCCTCGGGCGGAAAGGCGGGCATCAACGGCTCCTCGACGCATCGACGCAAGATGTCGTGGCGCGTGACCGTCGGAAGGTCGGATCGCCGGCCTACGTGATAGCCGTGCGCCGACATCGGGCTGCCGGGGCGGTCCTTCGCCTCGACCGGCCAATGCTCGGCGAGATCGCCTTCCCGCGGCGCCGCCCGGCGTCGATCCCACTCCTCGTGCATCAGCCGGATCATCAGTTCGGCGGCCGCCCGCTCGTCGGGAGTCTGGGTGGACAGCAGCAGCTCCACCGCCCGCAGCCAGGATCCCGCCATCGAATGCAAGGGCATGACCGGCAAGGCTTCGATCACGCCTCTGATGGAAAACGCCATGGCGGCCTCCGCCCCTCAGTTCGCGGATAGCTTGCGCACAGTTCAAAGTTGAGACAAGCGTGACCGGTCCGTTGCGGACCAGGGGAAACGCAGCCCGTCCAGACCGCCGTACACCCAGACCGCCGTACACGAGGAGATGATCGATGCCGGGCAAGGTCTACTGCTTCAACGCCTACAACGAGCCCATCAACCAGCTGACCGTAAACGGTCTGTCCGCCGGCACGGTGTCGGGCTGGTCGGTGTCGCCTCCCAATCTCTACACCCCTGTCTCCGTGATCGTGCCGCGCGCCCTTCACGGCGACGGCCTGAATGTGCCGGCGTTTCCGAACGACATGCCGACCGCGCTTCGCGTCGATTGGGACAGCTACTCCATACAGGCCAAGATCGACCTGATGCCCCTGCACAACGTGTCGCTGTACGACGACCTGATCCTCTACATCACCCTCAATCAGCTGACCCTGATGAACACACAGGGCTTCGTCCTGATCACGCAATCGACCTCGCCGGGTCAGTTCGGCGCCGGACCATCGATCCTCGACGACGGCGCCGGTCCAGAACTCCCGACCACGCACCTGGCCTGACCGGCGCCCCTACGGCCAGACGTTGTTCGACGTCACGCTGTCGCCGCCGGTGGGCACGTCGCAGTCGTTGAAGGTGATCGCCACCGACTGGCCCCAGTTGGTGGAGTCCGCCTGGACCTGGAAGTGCAGGTGCGGGCCGGAGGTTCGGCCGGTGTTGCCCGAAGTGGCGATCGGCTGGCCGCGCTGGACGGTGTCGCCGACCTTCACCAGCACGCCGTTGGGCTGGATGTGGAAGTACCAGCTGGTGAAGCCGCCCGGGTGGCGGATGCGCACGGCGTTGCCCCAGTTCTGCAGGCTGCCGTTCGCGAACGGGGTGTTGCTGGGCGTGGTCGGGGCGTTGGGATTGTAGGTGGTCGTCTGGCCTTCCTGCAGCCACTCGACAGTGCCGCCGCGCACGGCGCGGATCTGGGTGCCGGCCGGCATCGAGAAGTCGAAGGCGAAGGCCTGGCTGCCGGTGTGCGAGCCGCCGGCGTTGTTGTTGCCCTGACCGACATTACGGGTGTCGCCGGCCTTCCACGGATAGCGGTAGGCGCCGACGGCGCTGTCCTCCTGCTCGATGAAGTCCATCCGCAGGCCGTCGGCGAAATGGGCGGCGTCCTGGGTCTTGAAGTCCACCGTGCAACGGCGGCGGCTCCACCACTGGGTTCCCGAGCCGGGGCGCCAGACGGCGGCGTAGCGGTCGCCGTCGACGGCCAGGGCGGTCAGGCGGAAGCCCTGGTTGAAATAGGTCTGGTCCTGGGCCTCGATCTCGGCCCCGGTCATGCCCGACCGCCACCATTGCGCGCCGCCCCCCGGCCGCCAGACGGCGGTGTAGCGGCCGCCGTCGACCTCCAGCAGCGAGAGGCGCAGGCCGTTGTTGAAGTGGGTCGTGTCCTGGGCCTTGAACTGGTCGACGGTCATGCCCGTGCGCCACCACTGGGCGCCCGAACCTGGCCGCCAGACCGCGGTGAAGCGGCCCCCGTCGAGCTCCAGCGCAAAGAGGCGCAGGCCCTGGTTGAAGTAGGTGGTGTCCTGGGCCTTCAGCTCGTCCAGCGTCATGCCCGAACGCCACCACTGGGTTCCGCCGCCCGGCCGCCAGATCGCGGCGTAGCGCCCGCCCTTCACCGACACCGACTGCAGGCGCAGGCCATTGTCGAAGTGGGTCTTGTCCTGGGCCTTGAACTGGTCGAGCGTCATGCCCGAGCGCCACCACTGGGCGCCGTTTCCCGGCCGCCAGACGGCCGCGTAACCCGTGTCGGCCGCCGCCAGATCGGGCGCGGCCAGGGCCAGAAGACCGGCGCAGACCGCCGGCGTCAGCAACGCACGCATCGACACCTCCCGTTTCGGGCGTCGCTTCGCGGGACGCCTCGTGAAATCCAGACGCTTTGGCCAGATACGATGGAAAGCTTGAACCGTGCGCCGATCGCCGGCCGGGGCCGGAACGTCGCGCGCGAGGAGCCTAGCCCCGCGCGCCGCGCCCCGAAAGCGCGAACGGCCCCGCCGGACCAGCCGGCCGGCGGGACCAGGCAAGCGTCAGGTCGACCAGGTGATCTTCACGATGGTCGGGTTGTCGCTGTTGTAGGAGACGGTGTGCTCCGAGCGCCGGCTGCTGGTGATGGCCAGCTTGTAGGTGTCGCCGGTCTTGTCGGTGAAGGCCAGGTTGATGCTGCCCGAGCCGATGCCGGCCGGGCCCTGGGCGTCGACGTCGACGCGATAGCTGTAGATGCCGGAATTGGGCACCAGACGGATGCCGTAGACCTTGCCCTCGCTGTTGCCGACGATGCAGGAACTGAGGTCGAGGCTGCCGTTGATCGACACGGCGTCGCCGACCGACAGATTGCCGTTGGCCGTGCCGTTGGTGGAGCCGCAGTCGGTGGTGGTGAATTCGTCGACGCCAGCCGTCGCTTCCACGGTGCTCATGACGTTTCTCCCTTTGGAACCGGCCGCCCCATGGGCCGGCGGCGGGACGATCGAATCAACCCTGAGGCAAGACAAGCCAAATACACGTGATAGTTGTTAAGCTTGTATGCGCGCCGGAAACGTGCAGCTGCGCGCATGGCGACGCTTTCCTTGGGGGCGGCCACGGGTCATACGGGGCGAGACCCCCGAATCGCCGCAAAATCATCCGATGTCTTCCAAAGACCCCAACTCGCTGTTTTCGCTGTTCGACGACGACGCCCTGGCGCCGCCGAGCGCCCCGCCCCTGCCCGCCCGCGAACCCCATCCCGAGCCCAAGCCGCAGCCGCCGCCTCCGCCCCCTCCGGGCAAGAGCGAGGCCGCCGCGCCGCCCCCTTCGTCGGGCGGCCCATCCTCAGGTGGGTACGACGCCAGCTCGATCGAGGTGCTGGAAGGGCTGGAGCCCGTACGCATGCGTCCGGGCATGTACATCGGCGGCACCGACGAGCGGGCCCTGCACCACCTGTTCGCCGAAGTGCTCGACAACTCGATGGACGAAGCCGTGGCCGGCTTCGCCAAGCTGATCGAGGTCAAGCTCGACGCCGACGGCTATCTGTCGGTCAAGGACGACGGCCGCGGCATGCCGGTGGATCCCCACCCCAAGCATCCGGGCAAGTCGGCGCTGGAAGTGATCATGACCGTCCTGCACGCGGGCGGTAAGTTCAGCGGCAAGGCCTACGAGACCTCGGGCGGCCTGCACGGGGTGGGCGCCAGCGTCGTCAACGCCCTGTCGGAACTGGTCGAGGTGACCGTCTGGCGCGACGGCTTCGAGCACCGCCAGAGCTTCGCCCGCGGCAAGCCGCTGGGCCCGGTCGAGAAGATCCAGCCCAGCAGGAAGCGCGGCACCATGGTGCGCTTCAAGCCCGACGAGCAGATCTTCGGCGAGGGCTGCGCCTTCAAGCCGGCGCGCCTCTACCGGATGACCCGGTCGAAGGCCTATCTGTTCCGCGGCGTGCAGATCAAATGGTCCTGCGCCCCCGAGCGCATCCACGACCAGACCCCGCCCGAGGCGACCTTCCACTTCCCCAACGGCCTGGCCGACTTCCTGGCCGAGCGCACCAAGGGGCTGGAGACGGTGACCCCGACCAGCTTCTCGGGCCGCATCGAGCGCCAGGGCGAGGCCGGCGCGGTCGAGTGGGCCGTGACCTGGACACCGCGCGGCTTCGGCGAGCACGACGGCTTCATGCAGTCGTACTGCAACACCGTGCCGACCCCCGAGGGCGGCACGCACGAAAGCGGCTTCCGCGCCGCCCTGACCCGCGGCCTCAAGGCCTATGCCGAACTGAAGGGCGAGAAGCGCGGCGCGATCATCACCGCCGACGACGTGGTGGCCCAGGCCGGCGCGCTGATCTCGGTGTTCATCAAGAACCCCGAGTTCCAGGGCCAGACCAAGGAAAAGCTGTCGACGACCGAGGCCCAGCGCTTCGTCGAGAACGCCCTGCGCGACCCGTTCGACCACTGGCTGACCGCCAGCCCCAAGGCCGCCCAGGCCCTGCTGGAGTTCGTCGTCGAACGCGCCGAAGAGCGCCTCAAGCGCCGCAAGGACAAGGAAGTCTCCCGCGCCTCGGCGACCCGCAAGCTGCGCCTGCCGGGCAAGCTGGCCGACTGCGCCGGCGGCGCGGTGGACGGCGCGGAGCTGTTCATCGTCGAAGGCGACTCGGCCGGCGGCTCGGCCAAGCAGGCCCGCAACCGCAAGAACCAGGCGATCCTGCCCCTGCGCGGCAAGATCCTGAACGTGGCCTCGGCCTCGGGCGAGAAGTTCACGGCCAACAAGGAACTGTCGGACCTGATGCTGGCCCTGGGGGCCCAGGGCGGGAACAAGTACCGTGAAGAGGATCTGCGCTACGAGCGGATCATCATCATGACCGACGCCGACGTCGACGGCGCCCACATCGCCTCGCTGCTGATCACCTTCTTCTACCGCACCATGCCGGACCTTATCCGCGCCGGGCGGCTCTATCTGGCCCTGCCGCCGCTCTATCGCCTGAGCCACGGCGGCAAGACCGAATACGCCCGCGACGACGCCCACAAGGACGAGCTGCTGGCCACCATGTTCAAGGGCAAGAAGCCCGAGATCGGCCGCTTCAAGGGTCTGGGCGAGATGATGGCCGCCCAGCTGAAGGAAACCACCATGGACCCGGCGGTCCGCACCCTGGCGCGCGTGACCCTGCCGCGCCACGAGGAGTCGGTGGAGGACCTGGTCGAGACCCTGATGGGCCGCAAGCCCGAGCTGCGCTTCAAGTTCATCCAGGAGAACGCGGCCTTCGCGGCGGACGACCTGGACCTGTAGCAACCATCAATCAAGGTTGTAGTTTTCGCCGACTCGCGCGCCAAGCTTGAGCGTGGAGCGTCCGTATCCGGTCGGGCGCGAGGGGGCGTCGCCGTCAAGGTTTCGGTCGGCGCCCTAGCGGGGTGAAACCGACATGCGATTGAAGAAGACCCTGGCGGCCCTGGCCGCCGTAGCCACGTGCGCCGCCGTTTCGGCGCCCGCGACGGCCGAACCGACCTACGGTCCGGTGCAGTTGAACCAGGTGCGCGTCTACGACGACGGCGCCAACGCGTTCGTGCTGATCGAGGTCAAGAACGCGACCTACTGCAGCACCAGCACCTTCACGTTCAAGCTTTCGAACCTGTCGGGGGCGGGCATGCTGAGCGCCAGCCTGACGGCCCTGGCCACGGGCCAGCGCGTCAACATCGAGATCTCGAACACCACCGGCTGCAACGGATACGGCACCCAGCTCCAGTCGATCACGGTGCTGTCGCAATGATCCGCGCCGGCTTTCCGATCCGCACCACGGCCGGACTGCGCCGGCTCGGCCTTTCCGTTCTCGCCATGGCCGCCCTGGCCGGCGGGTTCTCGGCCCCCTCCACCGCGCGCGCCGGGATCATGACCCAGCCCGTCAAGGTGGTCAGCATCCGCGTCTATGACGCAGGGGCCGGCGCGGTGGCCTTCGTGCAGCTGGATTCCACCAGCACCTGCAACACCAACCTCTTCCAGATCGAGCTGTTCAAATTATCGGGCGCGGGCATGCTGGCGGTCGCCAACACCGCCATGACGACGCAGAAGTACGTGATCGCCGAGATCTCGAACGCCAACGGCTGCGCAGGCTACGGCACCATACTGCAGTCGCTGGCGATCAACGCCTGACGGACGGGGCTCAGCCGATCAACGCCCGGGCCGCGGCCCGGGCCGCCTCGGTGACTTCCGCGCCCGACAGCATGCGCGCGATCTCTTCCTCGCGCTCGGCCGGCGACAGGGGCTCGACCTTCGTCCGGGTGGAGGTGTCGTCGCCGGACTTGGAGATGCGCCAGTGGGCGTCGCCGCGCGCGGCGACCTGGGCCGAGTGGGTGACGACCAGCACCTGGGCCCCATCCTGCCCTTCACCGCCGGCCAGGCGCTTCAGACGCAGACCGACGGCGTCGGCCACGGCCCCGCCGACGCCCTGGTCGACTTCGTCGAAGATCATCAAAGGCTGCGGACCGCCGCCCTTCGCCGCCAGGGCCGCCTTCAGGGCCAGGGCGAAGCGGGCCAGTTCGCCGCCCGAGGCGATGGCCTCCATCGGGCCGAACGGCGCGCCGGGGTTGGTCGAGATCTCGAAGGCGATGCGGTCCAGGCCCGTCGGGCCGGCCTTGTCCTCGTCGAGCGCATCGAGGGCGACGCGGAAGCGGGCCTTTTCCAGCTTCAGCGGACCAAGCTCGGCCTCGACGGCCTTGGCCAGGCGGTCGCCGGCGGCGCGGCGCTCGGCCGACAGGGCTTCGGCGGCGTAGAGATAGGCCTCGCGGGCCTCGGCGGCCTGGGCCTCGGCGACGACCAAGGCTTCGCCCGAGGTCTCGATGGCCTGCAGGCGGGCGGCGAAGTCGGCGCGCACGGCCGGCAGGTCCTCGACCAGCACGTTCAGCTTGCGGGCCATGCCGCGCAGGGCGAACAGCCGCTCCTCGGTCTTCTCCAGGCGGTCGGGCTCGAACTCGAAGCTCTCGGCGGCCGCGTCGATGGCGGCGCTGGCCTCCTGGGCCTCGACCAGGGCGCGATCGACGGCCTCGCAGGCGGCGGCCAGGCGGGTCATGGCCGGACCGTCGGCGGGCGCGCCGGCGTTGGCGG
>NZ_QHJY01000187.1 GCF_003185805.1 Caulobacter sp. D5 | reverse complement strand
CCCTCCCCCTGAAGGGGGAGGTGTCGGCGAAGCCGACGGAGGGGGATGTGATTGCTCCCGCCGGCGGCTTTGTTGAATTCAGCAAAAACTTCCCCCTCCGGCCCTTCGGGCCGCCTCCCCCCTTCAGGGGGAGGTTCGCTTCTCTAGAAATCCAGCTCCATCCGCGCGCCGGTGACGTGCACCCCATAGTCGCGGTCGCCGTCGGCCAGGGGCGTGGCGTCCTGGTAGGCCAGGTAGGCGTGGTTGAGGTTGAAGCGCAGGTACTCGACCGGCTGCCAGATGATGGCGGTGATCAGCGCGTCCTGGCGGCCGCCGACGATCGGGCCGTCGTTGAGGTCGAGATGGTCATAGCGGGCGTTGACCTGCACCGCGCCGATCCCGCCGCCGCCCAAGGGCTTCCTGGGCTTGGCGCGGTCGAAGATGCCGGACTTGTAGCCGCGGGTGTCGTCGGTCAGGAACCAGCCGAGTTCGGCATAACCGCCGAAGAAGCGCGCGTCGGGGCCTGACGCCAGGTCACTCTCCAGCCAGTGGGTCTCGGCCGCGCCGTGCAGGCGGCCGTGAACGAAGGCGGCTTCCAGGCCGTAGTGGGCCTCGTTCCTGACGGCCAGGGTCGAGGTTCCGATCAGGCGCGTGTTGCTGGTGTGGACGTACGGGCGCTGGCGATAGCGCGTGCCGGCGTCGCCGACCCGCTTGAGGTCGCGCCAGTGGGCCGAGCCGCCCAGGTGCAGCTGGGTCTTGCCGAGCTTGGGCGCATAGACCGCGCGGCCGTCGAGGCCGTAGCTGTTGTTCTCGTCACCGCCGCTGGCGCCGTCGCTGTCGTTGGAGAGGGCGGTGATGTCGTCGGCGAACAGTCCGGCCTGCAGCAGCCAGGCGGCCTTCTCGTACTGGGCCGCTACGCCCAGGCGGCGCTCGAAATTGAAGGCGTCGGTGAAGGCCGCGCGCTCCATGACCGAGCCGGAGGTGTCGCCGGTCAGTTCGTCGAGCGACTGGAACTGGTTCTGGTTGCCCAGGGCGAACTGCCAGCCGCCGGTCTTGTAGGCGACGAAGGTGTCGACCAGGTCGACGCCGTTGTCGGAGAGCTCCAGTTCCAGCTTGTAGCCGATGCCGGCGCCCAGGCCGCCCTCCCCGCCCAGGCGGATGCGGCGCATCTCGGCGGCGTAGCCGAGGCCGCGATCGGTCGAGCCGTCGGGCCGGCCGACATAGCCGACGTCGGTCTGGATGCGGCCCTTGGCCTTGAAGCTGCGGCCGCCGCTGGCGGTGAACTGCGGCGAGCCCTTCCAGGCGATCTCGGTGGTCGGCGCGGGCTTGGCGGCCGCGACCGTCGCCGCAGGCGCTGTCGGCGAAGCCGTACGCTGCGGCGCGCCGGTCGCGCCGTCGAGCCGCTGCTCCATCCGTTGGAGCTGGGCCTTAAGGGTGGCGATCTCGGCCCTCAGGGCGGCCGCCTCGCCGGCGCTCAGCGACCCGTCCTGGGCCTGGGCTTGAGACGTGGCGAGGCACAGGCCGGCGACGAGGGTCGCCAGCGGGAGCTGGATGGAGGCGCGCAAGATCGTCACCCGGAATGCAGAAGACCCGCCCGACGGCCTGTCGGGCGGGTCTTCATAGCGACCGGGCCTTTGCTGTCCCGTGACAAAGTGTGTCTGGAACAGCCCCCAGGGCTGGAGTTCATCCGCGTTCGGACGAACTCCAAAACCCTCGCCGGATCAGATGTGCAGGACGCGGCCGTAGGCGTCGAGCGAGGCTTCGTGCATGGCTTCCGACATGGTCGGGTGAGCGTAGACGATGCCGTGCAGGTCTTCTTCGGTGGCTTCCAGCGTGATGGCCGTGACGAAGCCCTGGATCATCTCGGTCACTTCGTGGCCGATCATGTGGGCGCCGATCAGGGCGCCGGTCTTGGCGTCGAACACGGTCTTCACGAAGCCTTCGGTCTCGCCCGCGGCCACGGCCTTGCCGTTGACCTTGAACGGGAAGCGGCCGGCCTTGACCTCGAGGCCCGCGGCCTTGGCGCCGGCTTCGGTGTAGCCCACCGAGGCGACCTGCGGGTTGGCGTAGGTACAGCCCGGGATCGGCGAGTGGACGTTGGGCGTCTTGTAGCCGGCGATGTACTCGGCGGCGTGGATGCCCTCGTGGCTGGCCTTGTGGGCGAGCCAGGGCGCGCCGGCGACGTCGCCGATGGCGTAGAGGCCGGGCACGTTGGTCTCGCCGTGCTTGCCGGTGACCACGTGGCCGCGGTCGAGCGTCAGGCCGACGGCTTCGGTGCCTTCGGTGTTCGGAACGATGCCGATGGCGACGATGCACTTCTCGGCGGTCAGTTGCTCGGCCTTGCCGCCGACCTCGACCGAGACCGACACGCCGGTGGCGGTCTTGTCGATCTTGGTGACCTTGGCGCCGATGCGGAACTTGATGCCGCGCTTCTCGAAGGCCTTCTGGGCGGCCTTGGAGACCTCGGCGTCCTCGACCGGCATGATGCGATCGACGGCCTCGACGACGGTCACTTCGGCGCCGAGGGCGCGGTAGAAGCTGGCGAACTCGATGCCGATGGCGCCCGAGCCGATCACGACCAGCGACTTGGGCATGGACTTCGGCGCCAGGGCGTCACGGTAGGTCCAGACCTTGTCGCCGTCGGAAACGGCGCCGATGGCCGGAATGTTGCGAGCGCGGGCGCCGCTGGCCAGGATGACGTTCTTGGCCTGGACCGTGCGGCTGCCGCCGGCCTTCAGCGCGATCACGACCTTCGGAGCGGGGCTGCCCTTCTCGAGCTTGGCCTCGCCCTCGATGACCTCGATCTTGTGCTTCTTCATCAGGAAGGCGATGCCGCCCGACATGGTCTTGGCCACGCCGCGCGAGCGCTCGATGATCTTGTTGAAGTCGAACGAGGGCTTTTCCACGGCCAAGCCGTAGGCGTCCAGGTGCGACAGCTGTTCGAAGATCTCGCCGGACTTCAGCAGCGCCTTGGTGGGGATGCAGCCCCAGTTCAGGCAGATGCCGCCCAGGTTCTCGCGCTCGACGATCGCCGTCTTCAGGCCCAGCTGGCTGGCGCGGATGGCGGCGACGTAGCCGCCCGGACCGGCGCCGATGACGACGACATCGAATTCCGTGGACATGGTAGTCTTACCCTAGCTTGGACGTCGCACGGGGGAGCGGCGGCGTCGAACGACCGGCCCCGCGGGGCCGGCCTGGGAAATCTATAACAGCGCCTCGACGGCCGCCTGGAGCTCTTCAGGCTTGGTGGTCGGGGCGAAACGCTCGACGACGTTTCCGTCGCGATCGATCAGGAACTTGGTGAAGTTCCACTTGATGCCTTCGGTGCCCAGCACGCCCTTCTGCTGCTTCTTCAGATAGGCGTAGAGCGGGTGGGCCGAGGGGCCGTTGACGTCGATCTTGGCCATCATCGGGAAGGTCACGTCGTAGGTCAGCGAGCAGAAGCTGCCGATCTCTTCGGCCGTACCCGGCTCCTGGCTTCCGAACTGGTTGCAGGGAAAGCCCAGGATGGTCAGGCCGCGATCTTTTTGCGCCTTGTAGAGCGCTTCCAGGCCTTCGTACTGCGGGGTCAGGCCGCACTTGCTGGCGGTGTTGACGATCAGCAGCACCTGGCCGCGATAGTCAGCCAGGCTGACGTCCTTGCCTTCGAGCGTCTTGGCCGAAAATTCGTAGACCGACATCGCGTGTTCTCCCCGGGGCCGTCCCCGTCCTGAAAAATCCAGGATGGGACCCTGCCCGGCCGCTTTCGAAATCCCCGCCCCGCGTTTGGTCGAGGGGCGAGGATTTCAAGGCAAAGGCCGTCCTTAGACGATCAGGGTCAGCGGCTCCTCGATCAGCGGCTTGAAGGCCGCCAGGAACCTGGCGCCGACCGCGCCGTCGACCACGCGGTGATCGCAGGTCAGGGTCACGGTCATGACCGTGGCCACGGCCAGCTGGCCGTTCTTGACCACCGGGCGTTGCTCGCCGGCCCCGACGCTCATGATCGCGCCTTGCGGCTCGTTGATGATCGACGAGAAGGCCTTGATGCCGAACATGCCGAGGTTGGAGACCGAGAAGGTGCCGCCCTGGAATTCCTCGGGCTTCAGCTTCTTGGCCTTGGCGCGGGCGGCCAGGTCCTTCATCTCGGCCGAGATCTGGGCCAGGCCCTTGGTCTCGGCGGCGCGGATGATCGGGGTGATCAGGCCGCCGTCGATGGCCACGGCCACGGCGATGTCGGCGTGCTTGTGCATGGCGATGCCTTCGGGCGTGTAGGAGGCGTTGGCCTCCGGCACGCGCTTCAGCGCCACGGCGGCGGCCTTGATGACGATGTCGTTGACCGACACCTTCACGCCTTGGCCTTCAAGCAGGCTGTTGATCTTCGCGCGGGCGGCCAGCAGGCCGTCCAGCTCGATGTCGATCGTCAGCGGGAAGTGCGGCACGTCGCGGAAGCTTTCCGTCAGGCGGCGCGCGATGGTCTTGCGCATGCCGTCCAGCGGCACGAGGTCGTAGGAGCCGGCGGGGATGCCCATCTGCTCCAGCGACTGCACCTTGCGCGGTTCGGCGGCCGGAGCCGGCGCGGCCTTGGCGGCCGGGGCGCCGCCGCTCTTGGCGGCTTCGACGTCCGACTTGACCACGCGGCCGTGCGGACCCGAGCCCTTGATGGACTTCAGGTCGAGGCTGGCGGCGGCGGCCAGACGACGGGCCAGCGGCGAAGCGAAGACGCGCGAGCCGTCGGCGGCGACCG
>NZ_QHJY01000186.1 GCF_003185805.1 Caulobacter sp. D5 | reverse complement strand
CGCGTCCGGAACCTCCTCCAACGGTCCCGACCACCCCGCCAAAGGCGATTGAAGCACCAGGGTGGACATGGGCGGAATTCTCGTCGCGAACGGGGAAGAAGGAGCTACTGACCGGCCGTCAGGGTGACGCGGTCAAGGGCCGGCATCGGATCCAGGCTGTTGGCCGTGAAGGTCAGGCAAAGATCGTGCACGCCCTCGCGGGCCGGCAGCACGCCGCTGACCGTGCCCAGGCCCGGACCTCGCCCGGCCTTGCCCAGCGGGATGGCCGCGATGCGCTCGCCCTTGCAGCCCAGCCGCACCTCCAGCTCGCCGTCGGGCGTGGCGGGTTTACGGACCACGATCTGGTCCTTGGCCGCGCCGATCTGGAAGTTCCACGCCGCCTGGCCGACCCGGGCGGTCAGCTTCAGCCCCTTGGAGAGATCTGCGCCCTTCCAGATCCAGCACGGGTTCATCAGATCGATGGCGAAGATGGCGCGCGGCCCGTCCTTGCCGTTGATCGGCGCGTCGTCCTCGAAGGCCAGCGGAATGGCCGCGCCGCACAGCTCCAGCTGCCGGCTCTCGCGGGTGTTGGCCGCCAGCTCGGTCGCGGTCCAGCCACGGGTGCGGCCCAGCGGCGCCGCGCCCAGGAAGCTGCGCGCCTTCAGCGTCGTTCCCGCCTTCAGCGACAGGGTCTGGCCATAGACCGGCGAGGCCGCCGAGGGCTCCGAGCCGTCGGTGGTGTAGCGCACCTGGCCCAGCGACAGGCCGCTGGCCAGGCTGGCCACGACCGCCCCGCCCTGCCCCGGACGCAAGGTCGCCTGCGGCTCGAACGGCGCGGTGTCGGCGACGACACCCAGCGCCTTCAGCCGCGCCATCTCGGCCGGCAGGCGCTGGGTGAAGCCGTCCCAGTCGCGGCGCTCCTCCTGGGTCCAGGCCGTCTCGGCCAGGGCCACCAGGCGCGGGAAGGCCATCGCCTGGGCCCGCTCGTCGGTGCGCACGTGCTCGGTCCACAGATTGGCCTGGACGCCCAGGATGTGCTTGCGCTGGTCGGCCGTCAGGGCGTCGGGCGCGGCGTCGAACTGGTAGACGTCCTTGAGGCTGCTGACCGTGATCCGGCCGGGCGGCTCGTCCAAAGACGTGCTCTGCCGACGATCGAAATAGAGGGTCGGCTCGGGCGACAGCACCGTGTCGTGGCCCTGGCTGGCGGCGGCGATGGCCCCGTCGATACCGCGCCACGACATCACCGTGGCGTTGGGCGCCAGGCCGCCTTCGAGGATCTCGTCCCAGCCGATCAGCCGGCGGCCGCGGGCGTTGATGTGCTTTTCGACCCGCTGGATGAACCAGCTCTGCAGGCCGTGCTCGTCCTTGACGCCCAGTTCCTTGATCTTGGCCTGGATGACGGGGCTCGCCTTCCACTGGTCCTTGACCGCCTCGTCGCCGCCGACGTGGATGTATTCCGACGGGAAGAGGTCCATCACCTCGTCGAGCACGTCGTTGAGGAACTCGAACGTGCCGTCCTCGACATTGTAGAGATAGGGGAAGATCCCCCAGTCGTGGCGGGCCAGGGCCGGCGGATTGGGCGTCAGGCCGAGCTTCGGATAGGCCACGATCGGCGCCAGGGCGTGGCCCGGCATCTCGATTTCGGGAACGATGGTGATGTTGCGGGCCGCCGCATAGGCCACCAGCTCGCGCACCTGGTCCTGGGTATAGAAGCCGCCATAGCGCACCGGCTTGCCGGTCTTAGGATCGAACCCCGCCGCCCCGGCCGGCTGGCGCCAGGCCGAGACCTCCGTCAGCTTCGGGTACTTCCTGATCTCCAGCCGCCAGCCCTGGTCGTCGACCAGGTGCCAGTGCAGGGTGTTGAGCTTGTGGGCCGCCATGCCGTCGATGATCGTGCGGATCGTCTCGACCGACTGGAAGTGGCGGGCGCTGTCGAGCATGAAGCCGCGCCAGGCGAAGCGCGGGGCGTCCTCCACATGGGCGGCGGGCACGTCAACCGTCCCTTTGCTCTCGTCCTGCACCGCCAACTGCCACAGGCTGACCGCGCCGTAGAACAGGCCGGCGCGCTTGAGCGCCGTGATCTTCACCCCGCCGGGCGCGACGTCGAGGGCGTAGCCTTCGCCGTCCGGACCGCCGCGCACGAGAGAGATCGCCGCCTCGCCGGCCGCCGGCGCGCCCTCGACCACGGCCGGGCGCAGGCCCCGGGCCCGATGCAGCAGGTCGGCCAATTGCAGGGCCACGCCGCGCGCCTCGACATCGCCCTTGGCGACATGGATGCGGGTGGCGGCGGTCAGGCGGAAGACGCCCTCGGCGCGTTCGGCCTTGGCCGGCGCCGGCGTAAGCGTCAGCGGCTCGGCCGCGAAGGCGGGAACGGCGAAGGCCATGGCCGCGGAGGCCAGCAGCAGGACTTTGATCATGCGGGGAAAGCTCTCACCGGCAAGCGGACGGCAAAAAAGAGGCGGGCGGCGCAAGACCAACCCGCCCCAGCTCGCTGCTTGCAGTCAGGAGGGGGAATGGCGCGGCCGGGCTCATGAAGGGATCCTGAACCAAGCCGCGTTGAATGCAAATCAGCGGGTTCGGGGACGCGCCGGTCTTTAAAGCGCGCCCCCGGATCTCCGGTCGCTTAGAAGGAGACGTTGATCGTCGCCTGCAGCTTGCGGCCCGTGCGGTAGACGCCGCGGGGCAGCATGGTGGTGTTGGCGTAGGCGTAGTACTCGCTGTCGAGCAGGTTCTGCGCCGAGACCGAGAGGTTGACGTTCTCGGTGAAGGCGTAGCCGGCCGTGGCGTCCAGGCCCTTGTAGGCGCGGACGAACATCTGGTCGCCGCGGTCCAGGCCCGTGAAGTACTTCGAGCGCCAGTTGTAGGTCACCCGGGCCGAGAACGGACCGTGCTCGTAGAACGGGCTGATGTTGATCTGGTGCTTGGAGTTGTAGGGCAGCGGCGCGCCGCCGTCGGCTTCCCCGTCGGCGTAGGTGTAGTTGGCCAGCAGGCCGAAGCCGAGGCCGAAGGTCTGCTGGTAGGCGAACGCCGCGCCCTTGACCGTGGCCGAGCCGGCGTTGGTCGGACGGCTGATCTGGTAGGTGGTGACCGCGTTGCGCGCCTGATTGAAGTGCTGCTCGGCGACCGTCTGCTGCAGGATGTAGTTGCTGATGTCCTTGTGGAACACCTCGGCCGACAGGATGGCCTCCGGCGCGAAGTACCACTCGATCGAGGCGTTGACGTTGCTCGACTTGTAGGGGTTCAGGTCCGGGTTGCCGCCGCCGCCGGTCAGGATCTGGTCGGAGAGCCAGAAGTAATTCGACATGTCGGCGTAGTTCGGACGCGAGATCACCTGCGCCGCGGCGAAGCGGAACACCAGATCCTCCTTCACGTCGACGATGACGTTCAGGCTGGGCAGGAAGTCCTCGTACTTCTTGGACTTCACCGTCCAGGCCCAGTCGGCGGCCGTGGTGCCGCAGCCGGTGGCGGTCTGGTTGACGCAGACATAGCCGCCGCTGTCGGACTCGGTCTTCACGTAGCGCAGGCCGAAGTTGCCGCGCACGTTGTCGGCCTGGAAGTCGGCCTGGCCGTAGAGGGCGTTGATGGTCTCCTCGATGCCCCAGTTCTGGGCCGTGAACTCGGCGTTGCCGAAGATCGTCGGCACCGGCTTGGCCTGCCACGGACGCAGATAGCCGCCGCTGGCGATGTAGTTGGCCAGGGCCTCGCCATCGATCTTGAAGCGGCTGCCCATGGCGTCGGTGACGCCGTCGAAGCCCTTCAGATAGTTGCTCGGCACGATCGACGGATTGAACTGCGAGGCGCTGGCCGGGTTGCCGTAGACCGAGACGGTCACGCCCGACATCGCCTGGGTGGTCTCGTGCTTGCGGTACTTGTAGCCGACCTGCACGCGCTTGATCACGCCGTCGAAGTCCTTGCCCGCATCGATCTGGGCGTAGCTCTCCTTGTCGGTGGTCGGCTTGGAGACGATGTTGCCGCCCCAGCCGGCGTTGTAGCCGGTCGGGCCGACCGACGGATCGCCGCCGCCCCAGCCGCCGTCGAACGAGAACTTGCTGGCGTCGGCCAGCGGATTACCGTCGGCGGTCGGGTTGGTGTAGGTCAGCACGCCCGGCGAGCCCGGCGTTCCGGTGAAGTCGACCGTGTAGTCGGCCCAGTTCAGGAACTCGCCGTAGAGCTGGCGGGTGGTGCCGCCGTCGGCCTTCGAGTAGCCGGCCTCGCCCGACACGTCGATCCCGTCGCCGGTCCACTTGCCGGTCAGGTGATAGGTGTCGGAGTTCAGCTCGGCTTCGCGGTACTGCACGTCCAGCACGCTCAGCGCATGCTTGAACGAGGCCTTGCGGATGACGTTGTCCTCGATGGTGATCGCGGTCAGCGCGCCCAGGCTGTTCCAGGTGTTGCCCTGGAAGGCGAACAACGACTGGTTGGTGTTGTCGTAGGTGGCCTTGATCTTCAGCCAGTCGAAGTTCAGCTCGAGGGCGTCGGTCGGGCGCCACTGGACGGCGGCGGTGTAGCTGTCGCGGACGCGCTCCTGCTCGAAATAGGAGACCGACAGCGAGTTGACGCCGCGGGCGTTCGGATTGGCCGCCAGGGTGGTGGCGCAGGTTCCGGTGCAGTTGCCGTTGGTGATCGAGCTGACCGGGTTTTCCGGGTTGCCGCCGTTATAGTAGCTGGCCGGGATCGTGCCGTACGACTCGATGCCGTCGCGACGCAGCTGGTCCTTGGCGTGCTGGGCCGAGACCGCGATCCCGAAGGTCTGGTCGGCGTTCTTCCAGCTGCCCAGCACCGCCACCTGCGGGTCGGACTTCTTGGAGCGATCGTTGTAGAGATAGCTGAGCGAGCCCTGGAGGGTCAGCGACTTCAGGTCCAGCGGCTTGCGGGTGTTGACGATCACCGTGCCGCCGATGCTGCCTTCGTCGAGGCGGGGCTCGGGCGACTTGTAGACTTCCACCTTGCCGACGATCTGCGGGGCCAGCAGGGCGTAGTTGAACGTCCGGCCCGGCTGATCAAGGATGAACCAGTCGGCCGAAGCCACCGTCTGGCCATTGAGCAGAGTGCGGTTCAGGGCCGGATCGGTGCCCAGGATCGAGACCTTTTCGCCCTGGCCGAACTGACGATCGACGGTGACGCCCGGAACGATCGTCAGCGCTTCGGCGACGTTCGAACTCGGGAACTTGCCGACGTCCTCGGCGGTGACCACGTCGACGATGGCGTCGGCGTTACGCTTGGATTGGATCGATTGCTGAAGCGACGCACGAATACCGGTGACGACCACCTCATCGACGGAGGTCGGGGTCTCCTGCGCCATGACGGGCGCAGCGACCAATACGGCCAGCAGACTGGCGGAAGCGGTCAGGACCGCCTTGTGAATGCTCTTCATAACTCGGCTTCTCCCCATTGTGCCGGGTCTTTGGACCCGGAGCCGAACCCCAAGCCCAATCCGATACCAATTTCTCGCGGCAAAGCCGCAAAGAGCGGTACTTCTCAGACCTCGGAGTGTGACTGTGACGAAATTTTTGCTGATGACAATACCTAAAAAGAACCAATTGCAGACCATGAGATAATTGGTATGAAAATGGTCATGAACTGTTGCGTGCGCCGCCGGGGTGCGCAAATCGCGGTAGATGCAAGCCTGACGCTGGTGGGGACCTGATGCTGTTTTCCGAAAAGATCGGGGGCCTGGACGGCAACGGGCAGGACCACGCGCCGCTGTACAAGCAGTTGCAGCGGGCCCTGCGCGAGGCGATCCAGAAGAAGGTGCTGGCGCCCGACGACGCCCTGCCGGCCGAGCGCGACCTTGCCGAAGAATTCAGCATCTCGCGGATCACCGTTCGCAAGGCGCTGGACGGCCTGGTCAGCGAAGGCCTGCTCACCCGCCGCCAGGGGGCTGGCACCTTCGTGGCCTCGCGGGTGGAAAAGAGCTTCTCGGCGCTGTCGTCCTTCACCGAGGACATGATCTCGCGCGGTCGCGTCCCGCACAGCGAATGGATCAGCCGCAGCGAAGGCCAGGTGACGCCCGAGGAATCGCTGACGCTTGGCCTGTCGCCGGGCACGCCGGTCTATCGCTTCGCCCGGATCCGCTACGCCGACGGCTCGCCGATGGCCGTGGAATACACCACCATCGCCGCCTTCGCCCTGCCCTCCACCGACATCGTCGGGACCTCGCTCTACGAGGCCCTGGAAAAGACCGGCCACCGGCCGGTGCGCGCCCTGCAGCGGCTGCGGGCCATCCTGTTCGCCGCCGAGCAGGCCGAGCTGCTGGACGTGCCGGTCAAGGACGCGGGCCTGCTGATCGAGCGGCGCGGCTTCCTCAAGGACGGCCGGGCGGTGGAAGTGACCCAGTCCTACTACCGCGGCGACGCCTACGACTTCGTGGCCGAACTGAACGCCCTGTCCTGATCCCGCGCCCGCCCTCGTGAAGGAAGCCGTCTTGACCCGCTCCGCAGCCCTGACGCCCGAAGCGACCCGCATGTTCCAGGAGGCCGGCGAGGCCTCGGGGGTGGTCGCCCGGCAGCTGGCGGCCAAT
>NZ_QHJY01000185.1 GCF_003185805.1 Caulobacter sp. D5 | reverse complement strand
AAGATCCTCCCCCTGAAGGGGGAGGTGGCCCGAAGGGCCGGAGGGGGAAGCGGCTGCTGACGTGCCGCAACAACTTCCCCCTCAGTCGCTCCGCGACAGCTCCCCCTTCAGGGGGAGCCTCTTCATCACACCTTCGCCGGATAGACCGGGGTGATATCCACCGGGATGTCCTTCAGCGTGGCGATCACGCCGCGGGCGTCGTCGTCGAGGTGGGCGTAGCGGTCGAAGAAGGCGACCATGCCGGCGTAGTCGCCGTCGCCTTGCAGCTTGACGATGTCGGCCACCAGGTCGCGGATGCCGGCGGCCATCTTGGCGTCGTCGATGCGGTAGCGCTTGGCGACGGGGTCGAAGACGAAGGCGCCCTTGGACTTCAGGTAGCCGTACTGCAGGGCTGCGCCCCGGCCGTGGGCCTCCTCGTCGCCCCAGCGGGCGGCGCGGAAGATGCCGGCGGTGTAGGTGGCGAAGAGCTGCGGGCGCTCGGCGGCCGGGATCTCGTTCTTCTCCATCATGAAGAGGATGTTCCAGGCGCCCATGACGTCGGCCTTGGCCTCTTCGGCGGTGCCGGCGATGTCCTTAAGCTCGGCCGAGACGGTGGTGGCGCGGCCGGCGACGGTGATCGAGCCCGGGCCCAGGCTGTGCGACAGCTCGTGGAACAGGGTCTCCAGCGTCATGTACTTCTGGCTGACCAGGGCGGCCTGGTCGGCGACCAGCACGCGCGAGGCGATGGGCGAGAGGATGCCCTCGTACTTGGCGGCCAGCACGTTGGACAGGATCACCTTCTTGGCGCCCTTGGCCTCGCGCACCCGCTCGTCGTTGGGCAGGTTGAAGGCCACGGTCTGGGGCCCATGCAGATTGTCGCCGCCGCCGCGGATCTGCTCGGCCACGGCGATCGGCGAGGCGCCGCCGCGCTTGAAGTTCTTGTAGCTGTCGGCGACCGGGAGGTTGGCCTCCATGTCGCGCAGATAGGCCTTGTACTTGTCGAGGGCCTGGCTCTCGGTCGGGTTCTTCAGGGTGACGAAGGCCTCGAAGGCGGCCTTCTGGCCGATCATCTCGTCGGTGTAGGTCTCGTACGGACCGATGGCGACCTCGATCGGCGTGCCTTCCAGGTCCATCCAGGCCATCTCGGACTGGAAGTAGTCGTTGGAGCGGAACGACTGGGCGCGCAGGGTCAGGAAGCGCTTGAGGCTGGCGTTGGTGGTGACCTTGGCGGCCTCGTCCAGCAGGGCGGCGGCCTTGGTCAGCTCGGGCTTGTAGGCGACCGAATAGGGCACGGCGACCAGCTTGTCGCCCTCGCGGCGGACCACCGTATAGGCGGCCATCAGGGCGGTCTTCTGGTCGGGATGGGCGGCCAGATAGGTCTCGAACTCGGCCTTGGTCATGCCGGGCGGATAGAAGCCGTGGCCCGGGCCGTCGGCGCCGCCCTGGGCGACCGCCTGCTTGTCGTAGATGGCCGTCATCTGGTCGGCGGCCTGGATCAGCAGGTTCACCACCTTGCGCTCCTCGGCGCTGAGGAAGGCGGTGTCGGTCTTCATGCGGATGGTCGCGTAGTTCTCGGGCGCGGCCAGGGCGGGGGCGGAGGAGAGGGCCGCGACCGAGACGCCGAGCGTCAGGGCCAGAGCCAGGGCGGGGGAAACAAGCGCGCGCATGAAGGGCCTTTGCGAAACCAGCGAAGGCGACGCTTACACCCGCCCCATGGCCAAGACGAGGCGGGCCTTTCTAAAAACGCCGCCGCTTCAGCGAGGCGAAGGCGTCCAGCATCACGGCGGCCAGGGCGGTCTGGCTCTGAGCGAAGGCCGGATCGCTGGCGGTTCCGGACAGCCGCATGCCGTCGGGGCGCACGACGCTCCAGGTGTAGCGGCCGGCGGCGATGTCGAGCTCGACCTGGCAGTCGGAAGCGGGCGGGGCGGCGGTCAGCATGTGCGATCTCCTGTGGGGGGGGGCGAGATCGAAGCCTAGAAGCGCCTCGAGGCGTGGTGATGAACCGCTTGTGGAGATTCCGTGCAGACGCGCAGAGGGGCGGTCCGGAAGGGATCAGGCCGTCGGCAGCGACAGCGAAAACCGCGCGCCCGCGTCGCCGGCCAGATAGGCCGCCTCGCCGCCGTGGGCGCGCGCCAGGGAGCGGGCGATGGAGAGGCCAAGGCCCGTGCCGCCCTGGGTTCGGCGCGTCGTGAAGAACGGCTCGAACAGGCGGGCGGCGTCAGCCGGGGCCACGCCGGGGCCGTCGTCGACGACTTCCAGCACGACCTCGTCACGCTCGTGGCGGCCGCCGATCGTCACCCGCCGGGCGCCGGCCTGGCGGCTGTTCTCGACCAGCACGGTCAGCACGGTCTCGATCACCGCCAGCGGCGCTGCGACCGGCGGCAGGTCGGCCGGCAGGTCCAGCGCCACGGCGAGGTCGGGACCGGACAGGG
>NZ_QHJY01000184.1 GCF_003185805.1 Caulobacter sp. D5 | reverse complement strand
GGCGGCTTGGGCCGCTGCGGGGGCGGTCTGGCGTGGGGCCTCTGAAGGTGGAGCGGGGGAGGGCGACGCGGGCTTGGGCGCGGCCTGGGTCAGCCAGCCGTCGGGACGCGGCGGCAGCGGCTTGGGCGTCGGCTTCTCCGGCTGCGGCGGCGTCGGCTCGCTCACCGGCGTCGGGGCGGGATCGGCGTCGGGAGACGCCGCGTTGTCGGTCTGGTCGAGGGCCGGATCGCCCAGCGAGATCAGCATGGCGGTCTCGTCCATCGCGGCGAGGACCGGCTTCTGCTCCCACTGGATCACGGCAAGGCCAAGGGCGCCGTTGATCATCAACGACGCCCCCGTCGCCCAGGCTCGAACGTGCCAGGGCGTCTTCATGATCAGAACGTGCGACCCAGGGTCAGCTTGAACGTCCGGCCTTCGGCGTCCAGCGACAGCAGGTGGCGCTGGAAGGTCTTGTCGAACAGGTTGTCGACGCCGGCCTGGACCTCGAGCCCTTGCAGCAGGCCGTCCTGCGGCTTCCAGGTCACGAACAGGTTGTGGACGGCGTAGCCCGGCGTGGCCAGCGAGGTGGAGGTCACGTGGTTCTGAGCGTCGGCGAACTCGCCGCGCCAGCCGGCCGTCAGGTTCTGGGTCGGGAAGACATAGCCCAGGGTCAGGTTCAGGGTGTCGGCCGGGATGGTGTTGAGATAGGCGCCGGTCAGGCGGTTCTCGCCGTCGATCACCGACACCGAGCCGCGAGCGAAGAACTGCTTGGCGCCGTATTCGGCCTCGACCTCGACGCCCGAATAGCGCGCCTCGCCGACATTGACGAAGTAGCTCGAGGTCGAGGTGCCGCGCGTGATCAGGTTCTTCACGTCGTTGCGGAACACGGTGGTCTTGAACCGGAACTGGTCGCCCTGGCCGAACAGGTCGCGGAACTGCAGCGTGCCGCCGACCTCGATGTTGTCGGACTCCTCGGGCTTGAGGTTCAGGCTGTAGTTGGTCGAGGCCGTGGCCGTGCGGCTGTAGATCTCGTCCAGCACCGGCATGCGCACGGTGTGGGCCACCGAGCCGAACACCGAGGCCCATTCGGTCAGGCTGTAGAGGGCGGCGATCTTGGGCGAGACGCCGTTGTCCTTGACCACCGTGGTGGTGGTGACGCCTTCGCCCGGCTGCAGCTTGGTCCAGTCGACGCGCACGCCCGGGATCAGGGTCAGCTTGCCGAGCACGACCTCGCCCTGGGCGAACAGGCCGTACTTCTCCATGTCGCCTTCGGGGTGGGTGGCCGCGCCGTGATTGGTGCCGGTGGCGGTGCGGCGCGGGTTGCGGCGCTCCTGCTTGTAGGCCTGGGCGCCGACGGTCAGGAACGCGACGTTGTCGCCGCCGAGGCTGAACTTCGAGACGTTCTGGGTGCGGGCCTGCAGGGTCTTGTACGAGAACTCCGACTCCAGCACGCCCGACAGGAAGGTCGTGTCGGTCTGGTTGACCTTGGTGTTGGCGTAGGAGACCTGGGCGGCGACGTCGAACAGGTCGCTGCCGTTGAAGTCATTGTTGTAGCCGATCACGGCCGTGTCGTCGGTGGTCTTGCGGCGCACCGGGGTCGTGGCCAGGGCTTCGGACTGGTCGTAGATCTGGGTGCTGTCGTTCTTCCAGTTCTGGTACGAGGCCCAGACATTGTGGCCCTTGGCCCCGCCGATGAAGTAGCGGCCCTTGATCAGGTAGCTGTCGGAGCTGGCTTCCGAGGCTGCGACCTCGACGCCGTCGCCGTTCTCGTAGTTGTCGCTGCGGCGGCTGGTGTACATGCCCAGCAGTTCGGTGTTGGCGGTCGGCTTCAGGGCCAGGATGCCCGAGCCGAAGCGGGCGTTGGCGTTGCTCTCGACGCCGCCGCGCAGACGCACGGCGAAGCGGTCGCCGTCCTTCAGGAAGTCACCGGCGTCCTTGCTGGTGAAGTTGACCACGCCGGCCAGGGCGCCCGCGCCGTAGAGGGTCGACGAGGCCGGGCCGCGCAGCACTTCGACGCGCTTGTAGAGCTCGGGATCGCTGAAGAACGAGCCCATCCGGTACTGCTCGTAGAATTTCGTGACGCCGTCGATCTGCATCAGGATGCGGCTGTCGCTGTCGGCCAGGCCCGTGCCCATGCCGCGGATGTTGAAGCCCTGGCCCAGGGCGCCGACGCCGCCCATGGTGTTGACGCCGGGAATGCCGGCCAGCAGGTCGCCGATGGTCGAGGCCTGGGCGTTGTCGATGGCTTCCTGGTCGATCGTGGTCACGGCCTGGGGCGTATCGATCGCCACCTTCTCCTGGCCGGCCGAGACGACGACCTTGCCCAGCGACAGCTTGCTGGCGGTCGCGGTGGTGGTCTCTTCGGAGGTCTCGGTGGTCTGAGCCTGGGCGAGACCCGCGAGGGCGAGGTTGGCGACGCCGGCCAGCAAAAGGCCGCGCGTCCGCTTGGACATGCGCATGGAATATTCCCAAAAATAAGCGAATAAGAATCATTCGCAGACTATGGGCGAGCGACTCCCGACAGAGCGCCTCGCCGAACGGCGACGCTTCTGGCCGCCTTTTCGCCTAAATGCAAGTGACTCTCAATAACGAGTGATTGCGGGGCGGGAATGTGGGGAGGGCCCGGCGCGTCGGCGTCGGCGGCGGAAGCGTCTTCGCCGGGCCTCGGGAGTCGGCGTGGCTACTCGATAGGGGCTGGCGGAAGCCGGGCCGCATCGAAAGGTCCGAACGCCGTCACGTCGATGGCGACCTCGGTCGCTGTTCATCGGCGGGTTTGCGGAACAGCCAGTCCTCGATGACGAGATAATCGAGATCGGTCGTGAGCAGGAGGTCCACCGCTTCGGCGACGCTGGTGACGATCGGCCTGCCCTTGCTGTTGAAGGAGGTGTTCACCAGCGCTCCGAAACCGCTCAGCCGTTCGAACTCGGTGAGCACATCGTAAAGCCACGGGTTTTGCGTCGAAGCGATGGTCTGGACGCGCGCCGTGCCGTCGACATGCGTCGCCGCGGCCAGTTTTTCCCGCCACGCAAGGCTGACCGTGGGGTTGAAGGACATGTACGACATGTCGTTGCGGGCGTTGTCGAAATACCGGTGCACGTCGGCGACGCGAACGACCGGCGCATAGGGACGAAACGTCTCGCGGAACTTCACGTGATTGTTGAGCCGGTCCTTCATCCCGGGAACGCTGGGATCGGCGAGGATGCTGCGATGGCCCAGTGCGCGCGGCCCATGTTCCGAACGGCCCCGCATGACGGCGATGACGTTCCCCGCGTGCAGCAGTTCCGCGATCTCCTTGGTCCCCGTCTTGACGGCGCCGAGCCGCGCAACCGCCGCCGGCAAGGCCTCCGGGTCCTGTATCGCCGGGCCGGTGTAGGTCACGGTCACGGGCTCGACCGGGCGCGATCGCAGCAGCAGGGCGCCCTGCGCGAGCCCGCAATCATTCGGATTGGGCGGCACGAAGACGGGCCACTCTATCAGGTCGGCCAGTTGCTGGTTGACCATGACGTTGAGCGCGCAGCCCCCGGAAATGCAGATTGGAAGCTTGTACCGGGCGGCGATCGGCAGGACCGTGTCGAGGAAGATGCGTTCGAACACATGCTGCGCCGTGGCCGCCAGATCGAACGCGTCCGCGCCGCTCAGGGCGTTGCGCGATAGCGGCAGCCCGATGCGTTGGCCAAGCATCCCGAGTTGCCCGACCACCCACAGGTACATGCCGGAAAACGTGTCCTTGCCGCTGCAGGTCATGAAGAAGTCCCGCACCGGCTCGACCCATTCGGGCCGGACCTGACCGAAGGCCGCCAGCCCCATCAGCTTGCCGGCGTTCGACCGTTCCTTGCCGTCGTCCGGCTTGCGGATCTCGACGATGGGATGGGCTATCGCCCGGTACGGGATGCCGAGATTGAGCCGGTGGCCGTCGTCGATCGCGGCGATGCCGGTCTCGCGCGACGCCAGAAATATCCGGAACGTGCCGTCATTGCCGCCGCCGTCGTAGGAAACGATCAGGCTGCGATCGAACGGGGATTCGTAAAACGCCGCGGCGGCGTGCGCCTTGTGGTGATCGACGGCTTCGATCGACTTGACGCCCACGCCCTCGAACAGCTGTGTCGCGTAGCTGTCGGCGCCGTGCAGCACCATTCCGGCGTCGAACGTCGGATGAATATTCCTGACGATCGCAATCAGATCATGAACGTCCGGCTTTTCATGCCGCACGTCGTAATGGCGCTTCCCGAAAATGCGTTCGAGTTCGATGTTGTGCAACACGCCATGGAGGTCGAGCGACAGTACGGAATCATGATTTAAATGAACCGCCAAAATATTCACTTACGACTTCCTTTTACAGCGTTCAGGATTGAATGCCATCTTCGGCGCGGCCTCGCAATATCCCGCCGAAACTGTGGTGTTGACGTACGTCCGGTTTCAGTCGGCGTCGTGGAATGTAGAGGATTTGTTGTTCGTGGCGCGACGTCGCCTTTCAGGCCGAGGCGCTTCGCCCCAGCCCCTACGACTTCCCCCCGCCGAACTTGAAGATCCCTACGCCCAGGGCGATGCCCAGCAAGATCCCGATCGCCATGTTGTGGATGACGGCCCCGAAGATCACGCCGACGATCAGTCCCATGGGCAGGCCCAGCGCACCGGTCTTGTTCATCGCGCGTCCTTTGAAAGTCGGTCGGATCGGCAAGGCCGCGTGAGCGGCGGGGTCAGGCGCCGGGCCATTCGTCGAGCATGTCGGCCAGCACGTCGAGCGGCATGGTGCCGGCGGTCAGGCCGGCGTCGTGGAAGGCCTTGAGGCTGAACCTGGCGCCCAGGCGCTTTTCGGCGCGGGCGCGGCTGTCGGTCCAGGTGCGCCAGCCCAGCATGTAGCTCGACGCCTGGCCGGGCTGCACGCAATAGCGCTCGACCTCGCGAGTGACCGAGGTCTCGGCGTCGCCCAGGGTCTGCGACATGTAGGCGATGGCCTGCTCGCGGCTCCAGCGCTTGGCGTGGATGCCGGAGTCGAGCACCAGGCGCGAGGCGCGGAACAGCATCGAGGCCACGTAGCCCAGCTGGCCCAGCGGATCGTCCTTGTAGGCGCCCATCTCGTCGGCCAGCTGCTCGGCATAGAGCGCCCAGCCCTCGGAATAGCCCGAGAAGATCGGCAGGCGGCGCAGGGTGGGGATGCCCGGCGATTCCATCATCAGGGCGTTCTGCAGGTGGTGGCCGGGGATGGCTTCGTGGAACACCAGGGTCGGCAGGTCGAAGCGCGGCTGCTCGGCCGTGTCGCGCAGGTTGATCGAGAACAGGCCGGGCCGCGAACCGTCCAGGCTGGGCGGGGTGTAGTAGGCGCCGGGCGCGCCGGCCTCGATCGACGGCGGGATGCGCTGGATCTTCACCCCGGCCTTGGGCAGGTGGCCGAACCAGGCGGGAAGCCGCTCGCGCATGGCCGCGACCTTGGTTTCCAGCTCGGCCAGAAGGGCGGCGCGGCCGGCGTCGTCGTTGGGATAGAGGTTGGCCGGGTCGCGGCGCAGGGCGGCGATGCGGGCGCCGACCGAGCCCTTGGTCAGGCCGCGGGCCTTGAGGATGGCGTCGGCGCGGGCGGAGAAGCGGGCCACGAGTTCCAGGCCCAGGCGATGGATCTCGGCGCCGGCCAGGTCGGTGGTCGTCGCCGCCCGCACGGCGAAGCGGTAATAGGTCTCGCCGTCCGGCAGCCGCCAGACGCCGGCGTCGTGCGTCGCGGTCGGCAGGGCGGCGCTCAGCAGTTCGGCTTGGCGGCGCAGGGCGGGATAGACCTCGGCCTCGACGATCCTGGCGGCGCGGGCCTCCCAGTCGCCGGCGATGGCCTTGGCGTTGGTCCGCCGCGTCAGGCCGACGACCAGCTCCGAGCTGGCCGGGGCGGGGGCGAGCATGGCCTGGAATTGCGAGAGGGTGGTGCGCAGCACGAAGTCGGGCGGCGTCGCGCCCCGGGCGAAGTCGGCGCGGGCCCGGGCGGTCTCCTGGTCGAGCAGCACGGCGAAGGCCGACAGGCGCGACAGATAGGCCTGCGCGTCTGCGGCGTCGCCGACCGGATGGGTGTCGGCCAGGAAGCCTGGCACGCTGCGATAGGCGCCGGTCAGCTGCGAGATCACATAGGGCGCGGCCACCCCGACGTCGGGATTGCCGTAGGGCGTATCGAAGCTCCGCAGGGTGGTGTCGGCCATGTAGGCGGCCGAGCGCAGGTTGACCCGGTCCATGCCGGTCAGGGCCTTGGCGTCGAAGGTCGCCAGGTCCTTGCGCAGGTCCTCGAAGATCTGGCGGGTGCGCAGCAGGCCGGCCGGCGAGCGGTCGTCGAGCTTGCCGCGGGCGGCGGCGTTCGGCCCGGCGTCCAGGCCCGTCAGGGTCATCAGCTGGGGCGAGTCGAGCATCGCCCGCTGGATCAGCCGTTCGAGGACGGCGGTCAGGCGCTCGCCTTCAGTCTCTCGCGCTGCAGAGGGCAGGGGCGCCGCGACGAGGGCGGCTGCGGACAGGATGAAGGAACGACGGTTTGCCATTCTCCGGTTGTAGCGCGGCCTGCGCTTCGCGCCAGGGGTGAAGCTCGGGAAGGCGGCCGTGGAGCCGCCTTCCCGGTCGCCTTACGGCCGCAGCAGCACCTTGCCGGTCTTGCCCGGGGTCAGAGAGGCCTTCACGGCGTCGGACACCTGGTCCAGGCCGTAGACGCCGTCGGTCGGCAGCTTCAGCTTGCCGGTGGCCACCTGGGTCAGCAGCTCGCCGATCAGCTTGCGGCGCAGGTCCGGCGCCATGGTCGCCGAGACGGTCGAGCCCCAGAAGCCCTTCACGGTCAGCTGCTTGAAGATCACCGCGCCCGACGAGATCTGCATCGGCTCGCCGGTCATCGAGCCGAACGAGACCAGCAGGCCGTTTTCGCCCAGCAGGTCGGCCATGTCGCCCGAGGCGGTTCCGCCGATCGAGTCGACGGCCGCCTTGATCGGCGCGCCGCCGGTGAGTTCGGCGACCTTGGCCTTCCAGTCCGGGGCGGCGGTGGAGACGGCGTTGTCGATGCCCAGGTCGGTCAGCTCGGCCACGCCGGCGTCGCGGCGCACCAGGTTGACCACGTTGACGCCGCGGGCCTTGGCCAGCATGGCCAGGGTCTTGCCGACCGCGCCGTTGGCGGTGTTCTGGGCCACCCAGTCGCCCTCTGCGACGCCGAGCGACTCAAGGAGCGTGATGGCGCTGAAGGGCATGGCGATCAGCTGGGCGGCGGCCTCGTCCGGAATGGCGTCGGGCACGGGCACCAGGCCGGCGGCCGAGGCGATGAAGTATTCGGCCCAGCTGCCGTGCACGCCGGCCACGGCGAAGCGCTGGCCGACCAGGGCGGCGTCGACGCCGTCGCCCACGGCGTAGACGACGCCGACCGCCTCGCTGCCGCCGATGGCGGGCAGGGCGGGCTTGTAGCCGTAGTTGCCGCGCACGGTCCAAAGGTCGTGGTTGTGGATCGGCGACAGCAGGGTGCGGATGCGGACCTTGCCGGGGCCGGGCTCGGGGATCGGGCTGTCGGCCAGGGCCAGGACTTCGGCCGGGTCGCCGAACACATCGTGGATCGCGCTGCGCATTGGGGTCTTCCTTCTTGTTGTCTTGCGTCTTGGGGGGATGCGGCTCAGGCGGCCGCGAGCATGGTTTCGGTGGTCGCCAGCGCCTCGCGCAGCGGGCCCTGATCCTTGGAAAGCTTGGCCAGAATGGCCGCGCCCAGCCACAGGGCGTACATCGCCCGGGCGGTGGCGATCGGGTCGCCGGACCCGGGCAGGGAGCCGTCGTCACGGCCCTCGACGATGACGGCGGCGATGCGGCGCACCAGGCGCTCGACGCCGGTGTTGAGGATCAGCCGCATGTCTTCCGAAAGGTCGGAGATCTCGGCCGCCAGCTTCACCACCAGGCAGCGGTCGGCCATGCCGCAGGCCGCATCGGTGTCCAGCCACACGGCCCAGTAGGCCATCAGCTTGTCACGGCCGCTGGCGCTGGTGTCGAACAGGCCGGCGAGCTTGACGCCGTATTCGGCGCAGTAGTCGTCCAGCAGGGCGCAGCCGAACGCCTCCTTGGAGGCGAAGTAGTAGTAGAACGAGCCCTTCGGCACGCCGCTGGCGTCCAGCAGCTCCTTCAGCCCCATGCCGCCGAAGCCCTGGCGCAGCACCAACTCGCGGCCGGTGGCGAGGATGTGCTCGCGGGTGAGTTCGGACTTCTTGCGGACGGCGGTCATGAGGGGTGTATGGCAGATAATAGACCGGTCGTCTAGTTGGTGTGGAAGCGCGCCGTTTTTTGGCTCGTCATCCCGGCCGGAGGGCTGCGCAGCAGGCCGTAGAGCCGGGACCCAGGGGGACTGGGCGCCGCGGTTGGGTTCGCAGGCGGTGGTGGCCGTCGCGTTGCGTGTGGCCCCTGGGTCCCGGCTCTGCGCTTCGCTTCGGCCGGGATGACGAGCTTTGTAGAGGGCTCGGCGCTGGCCCCCTCCGGCCCTCCGGGCCACCTCCCCCAGAGGGGGAGGATCTGCGCCGCACAAGATGCTCCCCCTCTGGGGGAGCTGTCGCGGAGCGACTGAGGGGGTCAGGCCCCCACCAGCCGCAGCATCTCCCGTAGCGTCGGCGTGTCGTCGTCGCGCCGCCAGGCCAGCCCCGTCTCGAGCGTCGGCGGATCGCTGACCTCGACATAGGCCACGCCCGCCCGGGCCAGGTTGCGCAGCGAGGCTGGCACCAGGGCCACCCCGAGCCCGGCGGAAACCAGGCTGATGATGGTCTGCATCTGGATGGCCTCCTGCACGATGTGGGCGGGACGGCCCAGGCGGGCGAAGTAGCCGGTGACCAGGTCGTGGAAGGCTGGCGCCACCGTTCTTGGGAACAGGATCAGCGGCGCGTCGACGATGGCCTCCGGCACGAGCACGCCGTCCTCGACCGTCAGCCGGCCGCTCTCGATCCAGGCGGCCGGGGCGGCGGCGACCAGGGGTTCGGAGACCAGCCGCTGGTAGGCCAGCGGCTCGGGCAGGGCGCGATCGGACGGCGGGATGATGATGCCGGCGTGGCGCTCGCCGGCGACGATGGCGGGGATCTGCACGTCGCTGGTCGCCTCGACCAGGCGGATCTCGACGTCCGGATAGGCCCGCGAATAGCGGCTGACCAGGTCCGGCAGCACGCTGTAGTCGGCCGTGCTGACGAAGGACAGCGACAGCAGGCCCGTCTGGCCGTCGCGCAGCCGCCGGGCGGTGGTCGGCAGTTCGTCGACGGCCGCCAGGGCCGCCAGCACGTCCGGCAGCCAGGCTTCGCCCAGGGGGCTGAGGCGCACGCTGCGCTTGGAGCGTACGAACAGCGGCGCGCCCAGGGTCTTTTCCAGCGCCATGATCGACTGGCTGAGCGGCGGCTGGGTCATGCCCAGGCGCTCGGCCGCGCGGCCGAAGTGCAGGGTCTCGGCGACGGCCGTGAAGTGGCGCAGCGGGCGGATGTCCATCTCATATCTCTGGCGACCTAATATCGCCGTTCTAATATATTTTGAAAGCGTGGGGCAGGGGCGTAATAACCCCACAGCCGACACTGAGATTTTCCCATGCCCCCCTATCGCTCACGCACCTCCACCCACGGCCGCAACATGGCCGGCGCCCGCGGCCTGTGGCGCGCCACCGGTATGAAGGACTCCGATTTCGGCAAGCCGATCATCGCTGTCGCGAATAGTTTCACCCAGTTCGTCCCGGGCCACGTGCACCTGAAGGACCTGGGCCAGCTGGTCGCGCGCGAGATCGAGGCGGCCGGGGGCGTGGCCAAGGAATTCAACACCATCGCCGTCGACGACGGTATCGCCATGGGCCACGGCGGCATGCTGTATTCGCTGCCCAGCCGCGAACTGATCGCCGACGCGGTCGAGTACATGGTCAACGCCCACTGCGCCGACGCCATCGTCTGCATCTCCAACTGCGACAAGATCACGCCCGGCATGCTGATGGCCGCCATGCGCCTGAACATCCCCGTCGTCTTCGTCTCGGGCGGGCCGATGGAGGCCGGCAAGGTGCAGATCAAGGGCGCGATCCGCTCGCTGGACCTGGTCGACGCCATGGTCGTGGCCGCCGACGACAAGTACACGGACGAGGAAGTCGAGGCGATCGAGAAGGCCGCCTGCCCGACCTGCGGCTCGTGCTCGGGCATGTTCACCGCCAACTCGATGAACTGCCTGACGGAAGCTTTGGGCCTGTCGCTGCCCGGCAACGGCTCGGTCCTGGCCACCCACGCCGATCGCGAGGCCCTGTTCAAGGAAGCCGGCCGGCTGATCGTGGACCTGTGCCAGCGCTGGTACGAGCAGGACGACGCCACGGCCCTGCCGCGCGGCATCGCCACCCGGGCCGCGTTCGAGAACGCCATGAGCCTGGACATCGCCATGGGCGGCTCGACCAACACCGTGCTGCACCTGCTGGCGGCCGCCAGTGAGGGCGGCGTCGAGTTCTCGATGGCCGACATCGACCGCCTGTCGCGCCGCGTGCCTTGCCTGTCGAAGGTGGCTCCGGCCAAGAGCGACGTGCACATGGAGGACGTCCACCGCGCCGGCGGCGTGCCGGCCATCCTGGGCGAGCTGGAGAAGGGCGGCCTGATCGACGCGACCCAGCCGACGGTCCACGCCGCGACCATGGCCGAGTCCCTGGCCCGCTGGGACATCGGCCGCACCAACAGCGGCACGGCCCAGGAATTCTTCCGCGCCGCCCCGGGCGGCAAGCCGACCCAGATCGCCTTCAGCCAGGCCGCGCGCTGGGAGGATCTGGACCTCGACCGCGAGAAGGGCGTCATCCGCTCGGTCGAGCACCCGTTCTCCAAGGACGGCGGCCTTGCCGTGCTGTTCGGCAACCTGGCCCCGGAAGGCTGCATCGTGAAGACGGCCGGGGTCGACGAGTCGATCCTGACCTTCCGCGGCGTGGCCCGGGTGTTCGAAAGCCAGGAAGACGCCGTCAGCGGCATCCTGGGCGGCAAGGTCACGGCCGGCGAGGTCGTGGTCATCCGCTACGAAGGTCCGAAGGGCGGTCCGGGCATGCAGGAGATGCTGTACCCGACCACCTATCTGAAATCGAAGGGCCTGGGGGCTGCCTGCGCCCTGATCACCGACGGCCGCTTCTCGGGCGGCACGTCTGGCCTGTCGATCGGCCACGTCTCGCCGGAAGCCGGCGAGGGCGGCCTGATCGCCCTGGTCGAGACGGGCGACTCGATCCTGATCGACATCCCCAACCGCGGCATCCAGCTGGAAGTCTCCGACGCGGTGCTGGCCGAACGCCACGCCGCCCAGCTGGCGCGCGGCAAGGACGCCTGGAAGCCGAAGGACCGCAAGCGCGAGGTCTCGCCGGCGCTGCGCGCCTATGCGGCCATGACCACCAACGCCGCGCGCGGCGCGGTGCGGGATGTCAGCCAGGTCGAGCGGGGGTAAGCAACTCCGTTGAGGGCGGCTCCATGCGGGCCGCCCTTGCGAACCCCTAAGCAAGTCATCCCGGCCGGAGCGCGTCGCGCGCAGAGCCGGGACCCAGGGGACTGGGCGCGGCGACTGGGTTCGCAGCCACTAGCGGTCGCCGACGCACTGCGGCGGCCCCTGGGTCCCGGATAACGGCTGCGCCGTTTCCGGGATGACGGGCGTGGGTGGCGAGGGAAGCGGTTAGATCGCCACCCGCTTGGCGATGGCGTCACGTCGTGCGCTGGTTTCCTGCTGCGCCCGTTCGACCGCCTCGGTCTCGGTCGCGTGCAGCAGGTGTTCGATCACCCGTTCCAGGTGGTCGCGCATGGCCTGGCGGGCGGCGGCGGGGTCGCGGGCCTTCAGGGCGTCGACCACGCGGCGGTGCTCGGCGATGCGCGGCTCCAGCCCCATGCCGCGGGCGCGGGCCAGGATGTTGCGGGCCAGGGGCGAGCGGTTGCGCCAGTCCCACAGGTTCTCGATCGTGGCGATGATCGCGCCGTTGCCGGTGGCCCCGGCGATCACGAGGTGGAACTCGCGGTCGGCGTCCTCGCCCCGGATCTCCTCCTCCTCGTGCATGCGATCGAGCAGGCTTTCCAGCTGGGCGATCTGCTCTTCGGTGATCGAGGTGGCGGCGAGCGCCGCGGCCTCGCCCTCGAACAGGCGGCGGGCCTCGATCAGCTCGAAGGCGCCGATCTCGGTGTCGCGTTCGGCCAGCTGGGGCGCGACGGGACGCACGTCGCCGGTGACATAGATGCCCAGGCCGTGGCGGGCCTCGATCATGCCCAGCATTTCCAGGGCGATCATCGCCTCGCGCAGGGTGGGGCGGGAGACGCCGAACTGCTCGGCCAGTTCGCGCTCGGTCGGCAGGCGGTCGCCCAGCTTGTACTGGCCCGCCTCGATGGCGTCGGCCACGGTGTCCGCGATCTTGCGGTAGAGCTTGACGTTGTCCGACATGGGGTCCTGGAATCGACGCGCGGAACCTTGAGGTTTCACACCGATACCATAACCCTTGTCGGACGCTCCGGCTATTTGGTCTGACAAGATCGCGGCGGCGATCTCACCAATCCCGCGCTTACCAATCGTGCATGGAGCCGTCTTCGCGGCGGGCCACGGGCAGATAGGCGCGGCTGTAGGGGTATTTCGCCGCCAGGGCCTCGTCGATGTCGACCCCCAGGCCCAGCGCCTCGCCCGGGTGCAGCATGCCGCCCTCGAAGCTGTAGGCGTGCGGGAACACCGCGTCGGTTTCCGGTGTGTGGCGCATGTATTCCTGGATCCCGAAATTGGGGATCGACAGGTCGAAGTGCAGGGCCGCGGCCATGCAGACGGGCGAGAGGTCGGTGGCCCCGTGGCAGCCGGTTCGCACGCCGTACATGTCGGCGAAGGCGGCCACGCGGCGCAGGTGGGTGATGCCGCCGGCGTGCACCACGGTGGCGCGGATGTAGTCGATCAGCTGTTCCTCGATCAGCTGCTTGCAGTCCCAGATCGAGTTGAAGATCTCGCCCACGGCCAGGGGCGTGGTGGTGTGCTGGCGGATCAGGCGGAAGTTGGCCTGGTTCTCGGCGGGCGTGGCGTCCTCCATCCAGAACGGCCGGTAGGGCTCCAGGTCCTTGCCCAAGCGGCCGGCCTCGATCGGGGTCAGGCGGTGGTGCACGTCGTGCAGCAGGTGGACGTCCCAGCCCAGTTTCTCGCGCGCCGCCTCGAACAGCGGCGGCACGCTGCGCAGGTATTTCTCGGTCGACCAGACGCTTTCGCTGGGCAGGTCGGCGTCGGCTGGCTCGTAGAAGAAGCGGTCCTTGGAGACGCCGTAGACTGTCTTCAGCCCTGGCACGCCCGACTGCAGGCGGATGGCCTTGTAGCCCTGCTCGGCATAGACGGCGGCGTTGTCGAGGGTCTCCTCGATGCTGGCGCCGTTGGCGTGGCCGTAGACCATGACGCCGGTGCGGCAGGCCCCGCCCAGCAGCTGGTAGAGCGGCAGGTTCGCGATCTTGGCCTTGATGTCCCACAGGGCCATGTCGACCGCCGCGATCGCCGACATGGTCACCGGCCCGCGCCGCCAGTAGGCGCCCTTGTAGAGGAACTGCCAGATGTCCTCGATCTGGTGGGCGTCGCGGCCGACCAGGCAGGGGATGACGTGGTCGTTGAGGTAGCTGGCCACCGCCAGTTCGCGGCCGTTCAGGGTGGCGTCACCGATGCCATGCACGCCGTCGCTGGTCTCGATCTTCAGGGTGACGAAGTTGCGGCCCGGGCAGGTGACGATGACCCTGGCGGCGGTGATCTTCGGCATCGGCGTCCTTCCGCGGCGGCGCCGGTACGCGGCGACATGTCTTCTCGCTCTCTCGTTTAAACGGGGCGGGGTGGTTGTCAATCCAATGGTCAGACCAATTGCCTGCCAAAGACTCGACCACGATGAGGGGCGCGGCGGACGGGCGCCTCACAAAAGGGCGCCTATATCGGTCCAAATAATATCGATACATAAGTGTTGACATATTTTCGACCCAGACCCCAGCCTGGGCGTCGACCCGCCATCAGAGCGGGCGTGACCATGCATGCACTGGGGACCTGCTATGCGTACCGACCTGAAGATCCTGCTTTCCACGGCGGCGCTCGCCGCCCTGGCCGCGCCGCTGGGGGCGGCCGCCCAGACCGCCGCAGCGCCCGCGCCGGCCGCCGACGAGACGGTCGAGGAGATCGTCGTCACCGCGCTGAAGCGCTCGACCACCCTCCAGACCACGCCGATGGCCATCAGCGCCGTCACGGGCGACAGCCTGCAGAAGATCGGCGCCACCGGCCTGCAGGACTATTTCCGCGCCGTGCCGGGCGTGAACCTGACCCAGGGCCAGCTTGGCCAGAGCCGCGTGACCATCCGCGGCGTGCAGGGCTCGGGCGAGGCGACCACCGGCCTCTATTACGACGAGACCTCGATCACCGGCCCCTCGGGCACCACCCAGGACCCGGCCAACAACGCCGCCGACCTCAACCTGTTCGACGTCGAGCGGGTGGAAGTGCTGCGCGGTCCGCAGGGCACGCTGTACGGCGGCGGCTCGATGGGCGGCACCATCCGGGTGATCTATTCCAAGCCCGACAGCACGGAGTTCAGCGCCTCGATGGAGGCCCAGGCCACCACCACCAAGGGCGGCTCGCAGGGCTCGTACCTCAAGGCCATGGGCAATATCCCGCTGATCGAGGGCAAGCTGGCCGCCCGCATCGTCGCCTATACCGAGGACCGCCCCGGCTATGTCGACAACGTCAAGACCGGCGCCAAGAACATCAACGACAGCCACGCCGACGGCTATCGCGCCATGCTGGGCTTCACGCCCACCGACGACATCTCGCTGGTGGTGACCAAGATCCACCAGAACTCGTCGGCCGACGACCTGCAGGGCTGGTACGACCGCCTGGGCGACTACAAGACCGACAGCGTCGTGAAGCTGCCGCTGAACACCGAGATGGACCTGACCAGCGTCACCGGCAAATGGTCGAGCCCGATCGGCGAGCTGACCGCGTCCAGCGCCTACTACAAGTACGACATGCTGCGGACGATCGACTTCACCCCGCAGTACAAGCCCTATATCGGCAGCGCCTATGGCGTGATCGGCTACCAGCCGGCCTATCTGGGCGCCTGGAACCACGAGGTGCGGCTGTCGTCGAAGGGCGAGGGCCAGCTGCAGTGGACGGTCGGCGGCTACATGGAGCTGCGCAAGGACCACATCGACAGCAACACGGTGCTGACCAGCCTGGCCACGGGCCTGCCCTACAGCCCGATGCAGTACGTGCAGGGCCGTTACGTCAACACCAACGTCAAGCAGACCGCCGAGTTCGGCGAACTGACCTGGACGCCGCCGCAGGTCGAGGGCCTGTCGCTGACGGTGGGCGCGCGCCACTACGACTACACCAAGACCACCGGCAGCGCGGGCACGCAGCGCAACCTGCTGACCGGCGCCGCGCCGGCCGCCTATTCCGAACAGACCGCCGAAGCCTCGGGCTGGGTCTACAAGTTCAACGCCAGCTACAAGATCACCTCGGACATCATGGCCTACGCCACGGCGTCGGAGGGCTTCCGTCCGGGCGGCGCCAACAACGTGCCGGGCCTGAACAGCAAGCTCGTCGTCTACAATCCCGACAGCCTGTGGAACTACGAGGCCGGCCTGAAGACCACCTGGCTGGGCGGCAAGCTGACCGCCAACACGGCCGTCTACCGGATCGACTGGAAGAACCGCCAGACCAGCGCCATCACCGCCGACGGCCTCTATTCCTTCATCACCAACGCCGGCGCCGCGCGGATCCAGGGTATCGAGCTCGAGGTCTCGGCCCGTCCGATCCACGGCCTCTCGCTGAACGGTTCGGTGGGCTACACCAAGGCCGAGCTGACCGAGGACCAGGCCAACGCCAACATCCTGGTCGACGGCTCGACGGGCAAGAAGGGCGATCGCATCGCCAACGTGCCCGACTGGACGGCCGCGGCCTCCGCTCAATACACGTGGCCGCTGCCGGTCGCGGGCCTCAACGGCCTGGTGCGCGCTGACTACGCCTATACCGGCGACATGGTCTCCACCTTCCGCCCGACCTACGTCTACTACGACAAGTTCGGCGGCTTCAGCACGGTGAACCTGCGGGCCGGGGTCGAGGGCGAGGGCTGGGGCGTCTACGCCTTCGTCAGCAACCTCACCGACGCCGAGGGGATCATGAACAAGAACAGCAACGTCGGGTACCAGGACCTGCTTTATGGATTGACCCCGCGCACCTTCGGGGTGAACGCCCGTCGGAAGTTCTGATCTCCAGTAGTGCTCCCTTCCCCCTTTGATGGGGGAAGGGCCGGGGATGGGGGTGACAGCGGTTCAGGATTTAGCGCCGCCCGCGCGACTTCCATCGCCGCAACCACCCCCAACCCTGCCCTTCCCCCATCAAGGGGGAAGGGTTCAGTTCAAGCGTAAAACCAGAAGGGCGCGGTCCGCCGCGCGAGCCGCATGACCTTGACCCCGAAGCTCACCCTCGCCGCCGCCCTGGCCCTGCTGGCCGCCCCGGCGCTGGCCGCGCCGCTGAACGTCCCGGCTACGACGACCGCCATCAAGGCCCAGCTGGACCGCGACTACCCGCAGCTCGACGCGCTCTACAAGGACATCCACGCCCATCCGGAACTCGGCTTCCAGGAGGTCGAGACGGCCAAGAAGCTGGCGGCCGAAATGCGCGCCCTGGGCTTCACGGTGACCGAGGGCGTCGGCAAGACCGGCGTGGTGGCCGTGCTCAAGAACGGCGAGGGCCCCAGCGTTCTCGTGCGCACCGAACTCGACGCCCTGCCGATGGAGGAGAAGACGGGTCTGCCCTACGCCAGCCGCGCCAAGACCACCTGGAACGGCGCCGAGGTGTTCGTCGCCCACTCCTGCGGCCACGACGTGCACATGGCCGCCTGGATCGGAACCGCCCGCCAGCTGGTCGCCCAGAAGGCCAGGTGGAAGGGCACGCTGGTGTTCGTCGCCCAGCCGTCGGAAGAGACGGTCAGCGGCGCCAAGGCGATGATCAGCGACGGCTTCTTCCAGAAGTTCGGCAAGCCCGACTACGGCTTCGCCTTGCACGTCGGTCCCGGCGCGGCGGGGCAGGTCTATTACAAGGCCGGCGTCCTGACCTCGACCTCCGACGCCCTGGAGCTGACCTTCAACGGCCGCGGGGCCCACGGCTCGATGCCGGCCGCCTCGATCGACCCGGTGATGATGGCCGCCCGCTTCACCGTCGACGTCCAGAGCGTGATCAGCCGCGAGAAGGATCCGGCGGCGTTCGGCGTCGTCACGGTCGGCTCGATCCAGGCCGGCAGCGCCGGCAACATCATCCCCGACAAGGCCAAGGTGCGCGGCACCATCCGCACCCAGGACGACGGCGTGCGCACCAAGATCCTCGACGGCGTGACCCGCACCGCGAAAGCCGTGGCCGAGATGTCGGGCGCGCCCGCGCCGGACCTCCAGCTGATCCCCGGCGGCAAGGCGGTGGTCAACGACGCGGCCCTGACCGAGCGCACCGCCGCCGTCTTCAAGGCCGCCTTCGGCAAGGACGCGATTCCCGTGCCGTCGCCCGGCTCGGCCAGCGAGGACTATTCGGAGTTCATCATCGCCGGCGTGCCGTCGGTCTACTTCTCGATCGGGGGCTTCGATCCCAAGGCGATGGAAGAGGCCAAGGCGAGCGGCAAGCCGCTGCCCGTCAACCACTCGCCCTTCTTCGCCCCCGTGCCTGAGCCGAGCATCCGCACGGGCGTCGAGGCGATGACCCTGGCGGTGATGAACGTGATGAGCCGTTAGACCCCCTCAGTCGCTCCGCGACAGCTCCCCCAGAGGGGGAGCATCTTGGGGGCGCGCCAAAAGATCCTCCCCCTCTGGGGGAGGTGGCCCGGAGGGCCGGAGGGGGGGCGTTTTCAACTTCTGGGGCGTTTGCCGTCTCAGCAACGACTTCCCCCTCCGTCGGCTTCGCCGACACCTCCCCCTTCAGGGGGAGGGTCTGGATCACGCCTTCCGCAGATACCCCTCCAGCACGTCCAGCGCATGCTGCAGCCGCGCCCGGCGCCATTCGGGCGTCGTCATGTCGGTGTCGAGCGTGGCCGACAGCGACCAGCCGTTGGCCAGGTGGAAGCGGCTCATGGCGGCGATGGTGACGTAGATCTGGATCGGGTCGAGGTTTTCGCGGAACAGGCCCTGGGCCTGGCCGCTCTCGATCAGACGCTCGATGGTGCGGCGCAGGGGGAAGGCCGTCTCGGTGACTTTCCGCGACTGGGCTACGAACCGCCCTTGCAGCAGGTTCTCGTTGCGCAGCAGGCCCTCGAACTTCGGGTTCTTCTCGAAATACTCGAAGGTGAAGCGCTGCAGCTCCAGGAAACCGGCCATCGGCTTGTCGAAGTCGATCTTCAGCTCGGCTTCGCGGTTGCGCAGGTCCTCGTAGGCGCTTTCCAGCACGGCGACATAGAGCCCCTTCTTGTCGCCGAAGTAGTGGTAGAGCATGCGGATGTTGCACTTGGCGGCCTTGACGATCCGCTCGATGCGCGCGCCGGCGAACCCGGCTTGAGAAAACTCCTTCAGCGCCGCCGACATGATCGCCTTGCGGGTCCGCTCGGCGTTGCGCTTGCGCGGGGCCGGGGCGTCGGGGGCGACCTCGTGATCGGCGTCGGACAAGGGGGCGGTCTCCAGCGTCGCCAAGGGGGAGGGCGTCAGGGCAGTTTGGCCCCGGATTCGATCCAGGCGCCAAGCTTGGCGCGCTCCTCATCGGTCATATGGGTCTCGTTGCCAAGCGGCATGCTCGTGCTGAGCACAGCGCGTTCCTTGATCTTCGGCGCATAGCGGACGATGTGCTCAGGACTGTCGAAGGTCGCGCCGTTGGGCGGGGCCGAAAAGCCGCGATGGGTGGGCGCGGCGCTGTGGCAGGTCACGCAGTGCTTCTGCACGATCGCCTGGGCCTCGAAGAAGCTGACCGGCCCCAGCACGGCGGGGGTCTTGGGCTTCTGGCTGACGATCACGCTGACGGCGAACATCAGCATGGCCCCGTAGAACAGGAAGTCGTGCCGGATGATCCCGTGGTGGCGCAGGTTGAAGAAGTGGCGGATCGAGATCCCCGCCACGCCGATCAGCGCCAGCAGCAGCCAGGCCTTCGGGTGGCCGGTGATGGCCGGATAGTGGTTGCTGATCATGATGAACAGGATCGGCAGGGTCATGTAGTTGTTGTGCACCGAGCGCTGCTTGCCCGCCGCCCCCAGGCGCGGATCGACTTCGCGGCCGGCCAGCATGTCGGCGACGATCTTCCGCTGGTTGGGAATGATCGTCAGGAACACGTTGGCGGCCATGGCCGTGCCGATGATCGCTCCGACGTGGATGAAGGCCCCGCGGTCGGTGAAGAGGTGCTGCAAGGCGTAGGCCGCGCCGATCAGGGCGGCGAACCAGACGATTCCGAACAGGCGCGGGCGCTCGACCAGCGGCGAGCGGCACAGGCCCTCGTAGACCGCCAGGCCGCCGAAGATGAAGAGGAGGCCCACGCCCACCGCCTGCCAGTGGCTGAAGGCGTGCTTGGTCGGGTCGATCAGATAGACCGGCGCGCCCCAGTAGTAGAGCACGAACAGCAGAGCAAAGCCCGACAGCCAGGTGGTGTAGGCCTCCCATTTGAACCAGTGCAGGTGGCCCGGCATGTGGTCGGGGGCCGTCATGTATTTCTGCGAGTGGTAGAAGCCGCCGCCGTGCACGGCCCACAGCTCGCCCTTCACCCCGTCCTTGGGCGGCTCGGGCGCGCGCAGATTGTTGTCGAGCCAGACGAAGTAGAACGAGGCCCCGATCCAGGCGACGCCCGCGATCACATGCAGCCAGCGGAGCGCCAGGTTCAGCCAGGCGGCGAGATCGTAGTCCATCTATTGCGTCACGGCGTCTTGGATGCGGAGTTTGGAGATGAGGCCGATCTGGTTGATCGCCTCGGCGATCTCGGCCTCGCGGTCGTTGGACAGGCGCGCCTGCATGGCCCGCAGGATCGAGCTCTTGTCGTTCAGCCGCACGCAGATGATGAACGGGAAGCCGAAGCTCTTGCCATAAGCGGCGTTGAGGTCGTGGAAGCGGGCGAACTCCTCGGGCGTCAGCTTGTCGAGCCCGGCGCCGGCCTGCTCGGCGGTGCTCTCGGCGGTCAGCGCCCGGGCGATGGCCGCCTTGCCGGCCAGTTCCGGGTGGGCGCGGATCAGGGCCAGCTTGTCGTCGACGGACGCGGCGTTCAGCACGTCCATCATCGCGCCGTGCATGGCTTCGACGCTGGCGAATGGCCGGGCGTCCCAGGCGCGTTCGACGACCCACGGCGACAGCTCGAAGGCGAAGTGCAGCGCCGCGGCGAAGGCTTCGCGGTCTAGGGCGTTGAGGTCTGAAACTCTCATCTCCCTTCCCCCTTGATGGGGGAAGGGCCGGGGATGGGGGTGACTGCTGAGGTTGATCCGACAGCGGCGGTGGAAGTGTCATCCGCCGCGTTCACCCCCATCCCAACCCTTCCCCCATCAAGGGGGAAGGGCTTTGAATATGGATGCGTCGCGATCCAGTGGCGGGCGATGTCGATCCGCCTGGCTACCCAGACCTTGTCGTGGCTCGTCACATGTTCGAGGAACCGCCGCAGGGCCATGATCCGCGCCGGCTTGCCGACGATGCGGCAGTGCAGGCCGATGCTCATCATCTTCGGCGCCGTCTCGCCCTCCAGCCAGAGGGCGTCGAAGGCGTCGCGCAGATAGGCGAAGAACTGGTCGCCGCTGTTGAAGCCCTGGGGCGCGGCGAACCGCATGTCGTTGGTGTCGAGCGTATAGGGCACGATCAGCTGGGCGCGACCGTGCTGGTCGTCCCAGTAAGGGAGGTCGTCGCTGTAGCTGTCGGCGTCGTAGACGAAGCCGCCTTCCTGGGCGACCAGCCGCGCGGTGTTGGGGCTGGTGCGGCCCTGGTACCAGCCGAGCGGGCGTTCCCCCGTCAGCCGCTTGTGCACCTCGATGGCCTTCTCGATGTGCTCGCGTTCCAGGTCTTCGGGGAAGTGCTGGTAGTCGATCCAGCGATAGCCGTGGCTGGCGATCTCCCAGCCGGATTTCATCATCGCCTCGACGACGTCCGGGTGGCGCTCCATGGCCTGGGCGACGCCGTAGACGGTCAGCGGCAGGCCGAACTCTTCGAACAGGCGTCGGATGCGCCAGAAGCCGGCGCGCGAGCCGTATTCGTAGAGGCTCTCCATCGACATGTGCCGCGCGCCCTCGATGGGCTGGGCGCCGACCATCTCCGACAGGAAGTACTCGCTGACCTTGTCGCCATGCAGGACCGAGCGCTCGGCGCCTTCCTCGTAGTTCAGCACGAACTGCACGGCCACGCGGGCGCCGTCCGGCCATTGGGCGTGCGGCGGGTGTTCGCCATAGCCGACGAGATCGCGGGGGTAGGGGATCATTTGAAGACCCTCCCCCTGGAGGGGGAGGTGTCACCGAAGGCGACGGAGGGGGACGTCGGACGGACGTGGGAAATCGCTTCCCCCTCCGACCGCTTCGCGGCCACCTCCCCCTTCAGGGGGAGGGTCTTGAGCACCGTCACCATCACCCGAACACCCCCGCCGCCGCATCCACGCCAGCCCCCGCCGGCGCGACGAAGCCCTCCCACCGCAGCACCGCCTCCAGCGCCGCCAGGGTCTGCAGCACCGCGTGCTTGCGGGCGTTCACGCCCATGGTCCCGATGCGCCAGATCTTGCCGGCCAGAGGCCCGAAGGCCGCGCCGATCTCGATCTCGAACTCGGTGCGCATGCGGGCCTTCACCCGGTCGTAGTCGACGCCGGAGGGCGCGATGACGCCGGTGACGTTGGCCATCTTGTGCGCCTGGTCGCCGTAGACCTGGAGGCCCAGGGCCTCGATCCCGGCGGTCATGGCGGAGCCTGCCTGGGCGTGGCGGGCGAAGCGGGTCTCGAGCCCTTCCTCCAGCACGATCCGCGCGCATTCGCGGGCGGCGAACAGCATGCTGGCCGCCTCGGTGTGGTGGTTCAGGCGCTTGTCGGACCAGTAGTCCATGATCATGGCCAGGTCGAAGTAGTTGGAGGCGATGCGGCGGCCGCTGCCGATATTGCCCGGACCAGCCAGACCCTTCTCCACATGGCGGCGGGAAAAGATGTGGTCGGCGGCCTTGTCGCTGATGGTGATCGGGGCCGAGCCGGAGGGGCCGCCCAGGCACTTCTGCAGGCCGGCGGTGACGATGTCGGCCTTCCAGGCGTCGACCGGCACGCTCATGCCGCCCAGGGTGGCGGTGGCGTCGACATACAGAAGCGCGTCGTGGCGCTCGCAGATCTCGCCGATCGCCTCGATCGGTTGGGCGATGGTGGTCGAGGTGTCGCCATGCACGCAGGCCACCAGGCGCGGCTTCACACGCTTGACTGCGTCCTCGACCGCCTGCGGATCGACGACCTTGCCCCACTCGCCCTCGACGAAGGTCACCTTGGCGTCGCAGCGCTCGGCGATCTCGGCCAGCAGCAGGCCGAAGCGCCCGGCGTTGACCACCACGATGTCGTCGCCCGGAACCAGGGTCGAGACCAGCGCCGCCTCGATCCCGGCCCGCGAGGTGCCGTCGATCAGGAAGGTCCACTGGTTCTGTGTCTGGAAGACGCCGCGATACAGCGCCATCGTCTCGTTCATGTAGCCGGTGAACTCGGGATCGAACTGGCCCAGCAGCTGCACCGACATGGCCCGCAGCACGCGCGGGTGCACGTTGATCGGTCCGGGGCCCATCAGCAGGCGGGCGGGGTGGTCGAGTTCTTTGAAGGTGTTCATTCGGGCGTCTTCGAGAAAGCGTTGCGCGTCGCCAGCCGTTCCACGAACCCGACCATCGCCCGCGCGGCCAGGGCGCAGTCGGCGTCGGTGACGGCTTCGGCGGGGTTGTGGCTGATCCCGCCCTCGCAGCGGATGAACAGCATGGCGGTGGGGCAGAGGTCGGCGATGACCATGGCGTCGTGGCCCGCGCCGCTGGGCAGGCGGCGAACCGGCCCGCCGAGGTCGGCCACGGCTTCGGACAGCAGGTCGGTCAGGCCCGCGTCGCAAGGGCTCTCGGCCAGGGCCTGCATCAGGCTGACCGAAACCGTCAGGCCGCGCCGGGCGGCGATGGCCTCGATCTCGGCGGTGATCGCGGCGACGGCGGCGTCGCGGGTGGCTGAGGTCTCGGCGCGGATGTCCATCGAGAACTCGACGGCGCCGGGAATGACGTTGAAGGCGCCGGGCAGGGCGGTCATGCGTCCGACCGTGCCCACAAGGCCGTCGGTTCCGGCCAACGGTCCTTCGCGGCAGACCCGCTCCAGGGCCAGCACCGCCTCGGCGGCGGCGGGGCCGGGGTCCTTGCGCAATCCCATCGGCGTGGTGCCGGCGTGACCGGCTTGTCCCTTGAACCGCACCATCAGGCGCTTCTGGGCGGCGATGGCGCTGACGACGCCCAGGGCCAGGCCCTCGGCCTCCAGCACCGGGCCCTGCTCGATATGGGCTTCGAGGAAGGCGAAGATCTCGTCCGGCCTGCGGGCGGCCTCGGTGAGGCGCGTCGGATCCAGGCCGAAGGCGGCGAAGGCCTGAGCCAAGCTGGTCCCCTCCGCGTCGGTCATCTCCATGACCTTGGGATCGACCGTGCCGGCCACGGCCCGGCTGCACGCCATCGACGCCGGAAAGCGCGAGCCTTCCTCGTCGCCGAACGCTATGGCCTCGATAGCGAAGGACAGGCGGCGGCCCTGGCGGTGGAAGGCCTCGACCACGTCGATCGCCAGCATCACCCCCAGCGCGCCGTCATAGCGGCCGCCGTTGCGGACGCTGTCGATGTGCGAGCCGATCAGCAGGGCCGGGGCGTTCGGCGTCTCGCCCTCGTAGCGACCGACCAGATTGCCGGCGGCGTCGAGGCGGACGCTCATGCCGGCCTCTTCCATCCAGAACTTCAGGGTGTCGAGGGCGGCCTTGTGGGCGCTGGTCAGGAAGCGCCGGACCAGCATGTCGTCGGCCTCGCTGAAAGGCGCCGCGCCCATCAGGTCGCAGCGGGCCTTGGCCCTGACGCCGATCTCGAATTCCCGCGTCACCACGCTCCCCGCATTTCGTCGCCCCCATGGGTAGCAGGCTGCGCCCGCCCGTCCCCCTCGGCAAGCCGCGCGACGGCCAAGTCGTCGCTGATTGCCCGCGCAAGCGCCAGCCGACGAGGCGGGCGCCTGTTCGTAAGTCATAAATCACTTACTTGAAGCTTGTCTTCCTCCCTTCCCCCTTTGATGGGGGAAGGGCCGGGGATGGGGGTGACAGCGTTTCAGATGTGGGCGCGAGCTGGACCGCCGCAGCCACCCTCCACCCCTGGACCCTCCCCAATCAAGGGGGAGGGGAAACGTGGTCTAACCCTCCGCCGCCAACGCCAGCCGCCGCTTCGGAAACGCCTCGGGCAGTTCCTCGCGCAGGAAGGCCATCATCTTCTCGCGGACTTCGCAGCGCAGGTCGAAGGTCACCGGGGCGTTGCGGGCGCTGACCAGGCAGCGGACTTCCATGACTTCGGGCGTGATGTCGGTGACCTGCAGGTTCACCACCTTGCCGTCCCACAGCTTCGAGCCGCGGGCGATCTCCTCCAGCTTGGCGCGCAGGCGGTCGACGGGGGCGGCGGGATCGACATAGAGCATGGCCGTGCCGATCAGGGCGGCGCTCTCGCGGGTCCAGTTTTGGAACGGGGTCTGGATGAAGTAGCTGAGCGGCAGCACCATCCGGCGCCAGTCCCACAGGCGGACGACGACGTAGGTGGCGTTGATCTCCTCGATGTTTCCCCACTCCTTCTCGACGATGACGGCGTCGTCGATGCGGATCGGCTGGGTGACGGCGATCTGGATGCCGGCGATCAGGTTGGTCAGCAGGGGCTGCAAGGCCAGGCCGACGATCACCGAGGCCGCGCCGCCGGCGGCCAGCAGGCTGACCCCCCATTGGCGCACGCCGGGGATGGTCATCAAGGCCAGGGCCAGGGTGAAGATGCCGACCAGGATCGCCATCGCCCGCCGCAGGATGCGGATCTGGGTGATGTGCTTGCGGGCCAGCAGGTTGTCTTCGACGTCGACCTTGAAGCCCCGCAGGTAAAGCGCCGCGCCGATGTCGAGGGCGGTCATGGCCATCCAGCCCAGTAGCAGGATGAACAGCACCAGCAGCACGTGCTTGGCGGTTTCCGCCTGGGCCGCATCGAGCGGGGCGACCGAGGCCGCCCCGCCCAGGGCGGCGACCACGAAGGCCATGCGGGTGGGCCGGCGCGTGCGGGCGATCAGGGCCTGCCAAAAGGCGTCGCGCCTGGATAGAGAATGGCGCACCATCCGCACGGCAATGGCGTGGACGCTCCAGGCCAGCACGACGGCCAGGGCGATCAGCACGAGGCTGACGATCCAAGGCGGCGCCCAGGCGATCAGCCAGACGGAGTCGTTCAGCCAGTCAGGCAGCCGGTCTGCGATGGTGCTCATGACCGGGGCCAACGCGTGCGGCGCGAAGAGGCTCCCGCCTTATCCCTTCAGGAACTTGCCCGCCGCGCGCACCGAGCCGGTGGCGACGCCCGTGGGCGAGCCGCCGATCGGCTCGTCGGTGACGGCCAGCAGGGCGGTGTAGGTCCCTTCGCCGCGCAGGCCTTCGGGCATCGGGATGCGCTTGGGCGCGTTCGTCGGGATCACGCCCAGCGAGATCGCCTTCTGGCCCTCGGGGATGATCCACAGCTCGGCGTCGCGGCCTTGCGGCATCTTCATGCCCATCGGCGTCAGCATCACCTGGTCGGTGGCGTGGTCGAGGGTGGCGACCACCATCGGCTTGTTGCTGGTCGGGTCGGCGATCAGCGCCACCTCGGCGGCCTGCGGCTTGGCCGGAGCCGGCGCGACGATCGGCGGCGCGGCCGGGCGCGGCAGCACGGCGATGAC
>NZ_QHJY01000183.1 GCF_003185805.1 Caulobacter sp. D5 | reverse complement strand
CACGGATGTCTCCGAACACCTGTCACGGATGTCCCCGGTCTGAACACCTATGGGAGAGGTGTTTCCGGGTCAGGCCGCCTGTTGCTGCTGCACCAGGCCCTTGAGCAGGTCCAGCGTCTCCGGACTGGCCGCCAGGGCCTCGCGGGCTTCGGGGGCGCGGGCCAGTTTCAGGGCCTCGATGCGGGCGCGGTCGGCGACCGGGCCGGTGGGACCGGCCTCGCCGGTGGCCAGGCGGGCCAGCAGGGCCAGGCGCTGGGGCAGGGGCGCGGGCGCACGGACCAGCAGCGACAGCAGGCGGGCGTCGGCCTCGACCATGCCGCCCACGTCGCCCAGCTTGGCGCACAGCGGCTGGTAGTCCTCGGGCACCAGGCCCGAGCGGATCAGCGACTTCTGCAGCGCCGCCAGGGCGGCCAGCTTCACCGACGGGGTGTCGGGACCCTGGCGCATCTCCTTCTCGAAGCGCATCGCCTGGATGTTGGCCGACAGCCAGCGGGCGGCGTGGCGCTTGTTGACCGCGCCCATGACGTTCTCGGCCAGGCGGATCAGCATGACGATCTCTTCGCGCGCCGAGCGGTCGCGGCCCAGCAGGCTTTCGATGAAGTCGCCGTTGAGCAGGGTCTTGGAACGGGTGGTGAAGGCCGCGGTGATGTCTTCGGCCGGCAGGATGCGGCCGGCGGCGGCCGTCAGGCCCATGGCCAGGGCCCGCAGGTGCTCGATCTCGCTTTCGGCGTCGGTCGGCTTCAGGCGGCGCACGCCGTTCAGCTCCTTGAGCACCCGGCGGGCGATCGAGGCGCGGACGGTGGGGAAGGTGTCGCCGGTCAGCCACTGGCCCAGGCGCTTGGCCGTGCCGGACAGCTCGGGCATGCAGGCCCGGACGCTGGCCTCGATCCGGATCAGCGCCTCGACCTGCGCCCCGCCGGCCAGGCGGGTCATGGCGGCCAGGGTGGCGCCCAGGTCGTCGGCGGTGTTGAGCAGGTCGGCCATGCCGGCCTTGGAGCCGATGATCTCGGCCAGAGGGGTCTCGATGGCGGCCAGGGCGGCGGCGCGGGCCTTGGGCTCGGCCGGCGCGGCGTCGGCCAGGTCGAGCAGGCGGGCGATCTTCTCGCTCCAGTCCTTGGCCGGGGCGATCGAGGCGGCGACGCCGGCCCCCAGCAGGAAGGCGCGGTCGGGGTCGGCGGCCAGGCGCTCGGCGGCTTTGGCGAAGCCTTCCTTGTCGAGGTCCGGCAGCTGGCCCTTCTTGAAGGCCTTCATCAGGTTGGCGACCGAGCGCTCGACCAGGCCCTGGAAATTGCGGATCAGCTCGTGGACCGACATGCCCCGGGCCTCGGCCTCGGGAATGGCGATCTTCTGCAGGGCGTGCTGCAGGTCGGTGCCGGAGGCTTCCAGCTTCTCGACCAGGTCGGGCCGGTGCAGCAGCTCGAAGGGCGTGGCCTTGTGGCGGTGCAGCCAGCTTTCCAGCAGGCGGCCGATGCGGTCGCGGGCGTGGGCCGTGTAGAGGTCGGCCGGCTGCACGCACAGCGGCTCCATCTCTTCCACCGGCTTCTTCGGCTTGCCGCCGTCGACCATGCCCTTGGTGAAGATCGAGATGGAGCGATATTCGCGGGTTTCGGGGTCCAGGGTCTCTTTCGAAACCCGCACGGCGACGGCGCGCCCCGAGTTCAGAACCTCCTCGGCCTGGGCCAGGGCGTGGCTGCGGACCTCGGTGGCCATGTCCAGAGTCCATTGCGCGCCGACCTTGCGGCGCACGAATAGCTCGTAATGGACCTGGTCGCTCATGGGCTGATGGGGCTCCTGAGACTCGACTATGGCGTACGAGACCTTAAGGCGAGGTTGAGGGGCCAAGACCGGTGTTTTGCGCTTTCTTCGTATTGGGCTTCGTATCGGGCTTGGTATCGGCGCGGCGGATCGACGCCTCATGTGTGTCCAAGCCCGCCACGCCCCGGCCGCAATAGGGTTAGAAAAGGCCGGATGGAAAGCTTGGCTGCTCCGTGCGTTGTAGCGGAGCGCCAGGGTCGATAGGATCGGCCCACGGATTTTCGGAGGATTACACGGCTTGGCCGAGATCACGCTCATCGACGACGACGAAAACATCGTTGCTTCGGTCTCTCTGGCCCTGGAGAGCCATGGCCACACGGTGAAGGCCTATTACGACGGCGTCTCCGGGCTCGAGGCGGTGGAAAGCAATCCGCCCGACCTCGTCATCCTGGACGTCAAGATGCCGCGCATGGACGGCATGGAAGTGCTGCGCCGCCTGCGCCAGTCGTCCGAGACGCCTGTCATCATGCTGACCTCGAAGGACGACGAGATCGACGAGATCCTCGGCTTCAACCTCGGCGCCGACGACTACATGCACAAGCCGTTCAGCCAGCGCCTGCTGCTGGAACGGGTGAAGGCCGTGCTGCGTCGCGCCCGTCCCGAGGAGGAGGATCCCGCGGCCCCGGCCGCCGGCGCCGCCGGCTCGAAGATGATGAAGCGCGGCAAGCTGACGCTCGACCCGGCCCGCCACGACAGCCTGTGGGACGGCAAGCCGGTGCGCCTGACGGTCACCGAGTTCCTGCTGCTGCAATCGCTGGCCCAGCGTCCCGGCTTCGTGAAGAGCCGCGACAACCTGATGGACGCCGCCTACGACGATCAGGTCTATGTCGACGACCGCACCATCGACAGCCACATCAAGCGGATGCGCAAGAAGTTCCGCCAGGTGGACCCCGAGTTCGATTCCATCGAAACCCTGTATGGCGTCGGCTACCGCTACCGCGAGGCCTGAGCCGGGTCCCGAACCGGCGCCGCGCGAACGGCGCCGGCTGGCCTGGCCGCGCGCTTCGCGGCTGGGGCGGCTGATCATCGGCCTGAACCTGCTGGCCCTGGCCATCCTGGTGGTCGGGGCCCTGGTGCTCAACGAGCTGCGCAACGGCCTGATCAACGCGCGGATCGACAGCCTCAGCACCCAGGGCGAGCTGATCGCCAACATCATCGAACGGGCCGCCACCGTGGGCGAGCCCGAGCCGGCGCTCGACGTGGCGGCGGCCAACGACATCCTGCAATCCTTCTTCGCCGGCCATTCGCAGCGCGCCCGCCTCTATGACGGCCAGGGCCGTCTGCTGGCCGACTCCTACCTCGTCGAGGACCGCGTCGAGTGGAAGGTGCTGCCGCCCGCCCGCAAGGCCGGCGACAACGGCTTCCGGCTGTCGTTGCAGGACAAGGACGCCAAGCCCCGCGCCCTGGAGCGCGCCCGCGCCGAGTTCGAGCAGGAGATCGCCCGCGCCCGCATGGGCGAGACGGTCAAGCAGCAGCGCGTGGCCGAGAACGGCGAGCGGGTGGTGTCGGTGTCGATCCCGATCCAGCACGTCCGCGCGGTTCTGGGCGTCCTGACCGTCGAGGCCGGCGACGTCGACGAGATCATCACCGCCGAGCGCAAGGCCCTGCTGCCCTTCGTGCTGGTGGCCGTGGGCGCGGTGCTGGTCTCCAGCGTGCTGCTGCACCGCCTGGTGGCCCAGCCGGTGTTGCGCATGGCGCGGGCCGCCGACCACGTGCGCCTGGAGGGCGCGCGAGCCATCAGCCTGCCCGACATCTCGCGCCGCAACGACGAGATCGGCGACCTTTCTCGATCTCTTGAAGAAATGACCGAGGCCCTGTCCGAGCGGATGGGGGCCATCGAGCGGTTCGCCGCCGACGTGGCCCACGAGATCAAGAACCCCCTGACCTCGATCCGTTCGGCCATCGAGACCCTGGACCTCGTCACCGAGCCCAAGGCCCGCCAGCGCCTGCTCGGCATCCTGCAGCAGGACGTCGGGCGACTGGATCGCCTGGTCACTGACATCTCCAACGCCTCCAGGCTCGATGCGGAGCTGTCGCGCGAGGCGCCGCGGCCGATCGACCTGGCCCGCCTGCTGACCGAGACGACGGCCATCTATCAGGGCCAGGTGCGCGGCGAGGAGCCGCCGTTCAGCGTCCGCGTCGTGCTGGCTGGCCTGCCGACCGGTCCGGTCCGGGTGCTGGCGCGGGAGATCCCCGTGGGCCAGGTGTTCCGCAACCTGATCGACAACGCCCGCTCGTTCAGCGCCGGCGACGGCGAGGTGCGGGTCGGTCTGGTCCGCCAGAACGGCCGACTGACCACGACGGTCGAGGACGACGGCCCGGGCATCCCGGCCGACAATCTGGAGACCATCTTCGAGCGCTTCTACACCTCGCGGCCCAAGGGCCGGGCGTTCGGCGGCAATTCGGGCCTGGGCCTGTCGATCGCCCGCCAGATCGTCGAGGCGCACGGCGGCAGGATCCACGCCGAGAACCGCCAGGACGAGACCGGCAAGGTGATCGGCGCGCGGTTCGTGGTCGAGCTGCCCGAGCATCGCGACGGCCATCACAATCACGGCCACGGTCATGGAGGCCGCGAGTGATCCGCCACGCCGGGCTGGTGGCCCGCCTGGTCGGCGGCCGCTGGCGCGGGGCGCTGATCGAAGGGGCCTCGGGCGCGGGAAAGAGCGATCTGGCCCTGCGGACCCTGGAGGCGGGCTTTCGCCTGGTGGCCGATGATCGGGTCGTGACCTTCGCTTCCGACGGCCGGCTCTACGGCCGCGCGCCCGATCCTCTGGCCGGTCTGGTCGAGATCCGGGGCTTCGGCGTGGTCTCCGAGCCGGCTTTGCGCCTGGCCGAGATCACGCTGGTGGTGCGCTGCGTCGAGGCCCCCGAACGCGTCGAACGCCTGCCCGAGCCCCGGTTTGAAGTGGTTTTGGGCGTTTCCGTACCCGTCTTCGACCTGTGGCCGCTCGAACCCGCCGCTCCGACGAAGATCGCACGCATGCTGGAGCATCTTGGAGTCGCTCCCTAACAAGCGTATCAAGGCGGCCCGCGCGGCGCCTCCCTGCCGTTTCGGGCGAAGGGGATCCCGTTTGAGAGACCAGGCATGATCGGGCTCGTGATCGTCACGCACGGGCGATTGGCGGAGGAATTCGTTTCCGCCATGGAGCATGTGGTGGGGCCGCAGACCGCGGTGAAGGCCATCTGCATCGGGCCGGAAGACGACATGGAGCGTCGCCGGTCGGACATTCTGAAGGCCTGCGCCGCCGTCGACGACGGCGCCGGGGTCATTCTGCTGACCGACATGTTCGGCGGCACGCCCAGCAACCTGGCCATCTCGGTCATGGAGCAGACCAAGGCCGAGGTCATCGCCGGGCTGAACCTGCCGATGCTGATCAAGCTGGCCAGCGTCCGCACCCGCGACGACCTCGACGCCTGCGTCGCCCATGCCCAGGAGGCTGGACGGAAATACATCTCCGTGGCCTCCTACGTGCTGGCGGGAGAAAAATGAGTCGAACGGCGACAGCCACGGTCGAGATCGTCAACGAGCGCGGGCTGCACGCCCGGGCTTCGGCCAAGTTCGTCAAGCTGGCCTCGGGCTTCGACGCCGAGGTCAAGGTCGCCCGCGAGGGCTCCAGCGTCGACGCCCGCTCGATCATGGGCCTGATGATGCTGGCCGCCGGCATCGGCTCGACCATCGACATCGCCGCCGAAGGTCCCGAGGCCGAAGCCGCCGTGGATGCGCTGGTGGAGCTGGTGGGAAACCGGTTCGACGAGGAGCGCTGAGCTTTCCCTTCTCCCCTTGCGGGAGAAGGTGTCGGCGATAGCCGACGGATGAGGGGTCTCCCGGACATCAAAAACGCCGCGAAAGCTGATCGGCTTTCGCGGCGTTTTGCGTTGGTGCGACCCCTCACCCGACCTCCCTCTGGGAGGCCACCCTCTCCCGCAAGGGGAGAGGGGGTCACGGCAGCTATTTCACCGGCTTGCCGTCGGCGTCGATCACCTGGATGTCGAGCTTCAGGGCCTTGAGCTTGGGCTCGATGACGGCGCGGTCGCCGATGATCACCCAGACCAGTTCGTCCGGCTTGATCGCCTTCCTGGCCGCCGCCGTGACGCTGTCGACGGTCACCGCCCGCACATCGGCCGGATAGTCGTCGAAATAGCTGTCGGGCAGGTCGTAATTGACCAGCTCGCCGATCGAGTCCGAGACGGCCTGGCCGGTTTCCCAGCTGCCGGGCATCGACAGGGTCAGGCTGTTCTGGGCCTTGGCCAGCTCGGCCGGGGTCGCCGGACGCGGGCCGATGATGTCGGTCAGCTCCTTGCGGGCCTCGGCGAAGGACTCGGCGGTCTTGTCGGTCTGCACCGGCGCGCGGATCAGGAACAGCCGCGAGCCGCGAGCGTCGCGCACGCCCGAGACGGCGCCGTAGGACCAGTGCTTGTCCTCGCGCAGGTTCATGTTCAGGCGCGAGACGAAGTCGCCGCCGAACAGGGTGTTGAAGGCGTCCAGGGCGGCCTGGTCCTTCGGATCGCGCGGCGGCACGAGGTTGCCGGCGGTGATCACCGACTGCTGGGCGCCGGGCTTGTCGATCAGATAGACCGCCGCCTTGCTGGGCGCGGCCTGCACCGGCGGCTTCGACTTGGTCTGGGCGCCCTTCCAGCCGCCCAGCTGGGCTTCCAGCTTCGGCAGCAGCTGGGCCAGGGTGGTGTCGCCGACCACGACCAGGGTGGCGCCCTGCGGCTGCAGCCAGGTCTTCTGGAAGCGCACGACGTCGTCGCGGGAGATCGAGGCGATCGAGGCCTCGGTCGTCAGCTGGCCGTAGGGCGAACCGGCGCCGTAGGCCAGGACCGGCAGGATGCGGCCCGACAGCGCCTGCGGGTTCTGCTTGGCCTGCTGGATGGCGGCGATGTTCTGCTTCTTGAACCGGTCCAGGTCCTCGGGCTTGAAGGCCGGGTTCTGCAGCACGTCGGCATAGATCGCCAGGGCCGGGTCGAGCGTCGTGGTCAGGGTGTTGAGCGACACCTGGGTGAAGTCCAGGCCGCTGCCCGAGCCGATGCCCGCGCCCAGTTGGGCCAGTTCGCGGCTGATGGTCAGGCCGTCGCGATGCGTCGTGCCTTCGGTCAGCATGCTGGTGGCCACGCCCGTCAGGCCCGCCTTGTCGCCGGCGCTGGCGGCGAGGCCGGCGTCGAACAGCAGGCCCATGCGGATCTGCGGGGTCTCGTGGCGTTCGGCCAGGATCACCTTGATCCCGTTCGACAGGGTGGCGCGCTCCAGCTTGGCGAAGGCCGGGGCCTTGGTCGCGCCGACCTCGGGCATCGTCTTGCGATCGACGCCGGCGGTGGTCGTGTAGGTCGGGAACGGCGTCACCGTCAGGGTGAAGTCGCCGTCGGTCAGCCAGGCCTTGCCGGCCGCCTGCAGCTGGCCCGCCGTGGCCCCGCGAATGCGCTCCAGGCTCTCCTTGTAGGCGTCGGGCGAGCCCAGATAGACTTGGCTTTCGGCCAGGATGTCGGACTTGCCGCCGAAGCCGCCGATCCGTTCGACCCCGCGCACGAAGTTCGACAGGCTCAGCGTGCGGACCTTGGCCACTTCCTCGGGGGTGGGGCCGTCGCGCAGCAGGCGCTGGAATTCCTCGTCGAAGGCCTTTTCCACCGCCGCCGGGTCGCCGCCCGGCTTGACGGTGATGGTGACCATGAACTGGCTGCCGATCTCGCTGTCATTGACGCCGGCGCCGACATTGACGGCGGTCTGGTCGGTGTAGACGAGGCGCTTGTAGAGCCGCGAGGTCTTGTCCGAGACCAGCACGTCGCCCAGCAGGTTCAGGTAGTCGGACTCGGCCGAGCCGTACTGCGGGATGTTCCAGATCTTGTAGATCCGGGCCTGGGGCACGCGGTCCTGCATTTCGGCGCGCTGGCTGCCGGTGCGCTTGGCCACCCAGGCCTTCTGGCGGGTGACGGGCGGGCCCGAGGGGATGTCGCCGAAGTACTTCTCGACCTTCGCCCTGGCCTCGGCGGGCGTGATGTCGCCGGCCAGAACGAGGGTGGCGTTGGCCGGGCCGTAGTAGTTCTTGAACCAGTCCTTGACGTCGTCCAGCGAGGCCGCGTCGAGGTCTTCCATCTCGCCGATGACCGTGTGCCCATAAGGGTGGTCGGCGTCGTAGGTGCTGGCGGTGATCACGTCCCAGACCTGGCCGTAGGGCTGGTTCTGGCCCTGGCGCTTCTCGTTCTGGACGACGCCGCGCTGCTCGTCGAGGCGGGCCTTGTCGATGGCCCCGACGAGGTGGCCCATGCGGTCGCTTTCCAGCCACAGAACCTGGTCCAGGGCCGCGGTCGGCACGTTCTGGAAGTAGTTGGTGCGGTCCTCGTTGGTGGTGCCGTTCATGTCGGTGGCGCCGAGCTTCTCCAGCGCCTTGAACCAGTCGTCGTTGAAGTTCTCCGAACCGTTGAACATCAGGTGCTCGAAGAGGTGGGCGAAGCCCGTGCGGCCCTTGGGCTCGTTCTTGGAGCCGACGTGGTACCAGACGTTCACCGCCACGATCGGGGCCTTGTGGTCCTCGTGGACGATCACCGTCAGGCCGTTTGGCAGGGTGAACTTGGTGTAGGCGATGTCGACTTCGGGCAGCTGCGCCAGCTGGCCGGTGACCTTGGCGGCCGGCTTTGGCGCGGCTTGGGCCAGCACGGGATTGGCGAGGAGCAACGCCGCGACGGCGGCGGAGGCGAACAGCTTCATGAAAGGCCCCGAATAGGTTCGCGTAAAAGCGAAGATGCCCCGCACCATAGGTTGCGGGGCCTCCGGGACAAGCGAGCGGCGTGCGCCGCCGGATTAAATTTCGTCCAGAAATGCTCGAGCTTGGGGGTGGGCTTGTCGCTCACCCTCACCCGTAAAATCACCGCGAAAGCGGGGACCCAGGCTTTTTCTGAAACCCACAGCGCTCGACGATAAAACACCTGGGTCCCCGCTTTCGCGGGGATTTTACGGAGAGAGTTACTCCGCCGGCACGGCTTCCGGAGCCGCGACCTCGGCCTTCACCATGACCATCGGCTTGAGGTCGAGGTCGTGGAACAGGCGGCTGTCGTCGTCCATGTCCGGCAGGGGCGTGGTCAAGAGCTTGCCGCCGACGAAGATCGAGTTGGCGCCGGCCATGAAGCACAGCGCCTGCAGCTCGCGGCTCATGCCCTCGCGGCCGGCCGACAGGCGGACCATGGCCTTGGGGCAGACGAGGCGGGCGACAGCGATGGTGCGCACGAACTCGATGGAGTCGATGGCCTTTTCGCCTTCCGCCAGGATCTGGTCGCCCAGCGGGGTGCCGCTGATGGGGACGAGGCCGTTGATCGGCAGGCTGTCGGGGTGCGAGGGCAGGGTGGCCAGCTGGTGCAGCAGGCCGGCGCGGTCGCGGCGGGTCTCGCCCATGCCGACGATGCCGCCGCAGCAGGTGCTCATGCCCGCGTCGCGCACATAGGCCAGGGTGTCGAGGCGCTCCTGGTAGGTGCGGGTCGTCACCACGTCCTTGTAGTAGTCCGGGCCGGTGTCGAGGTTGTGGTTGTAGTAGTCCAGGCCCGCGTCCTTCAGCTGCTTGGCCTGTTCGGCGGTCAGCATGCCCAGGGTGGCGCAGGTCTCCAGGCCCAGCGCCTTCACCCCGCCGATCATCTCGGCGAGCTTGGGCAGGTCGCGGTCCTTCAGCTCGCGCCAGGCCGCCCCCATGCAGAAGCGCTGGGCGCCGCCGTCGCGGGCGGCCTTGGCCTTGGCGATGACCACGGCCGGCTCCATCAGCTTCTCGGCCTTCAGGCCGGTCTTGAAGTGGGCGCTCTGGCTGCAATAGCCGCAGTTCTCGGCGCAGCCGCCGGTCTTGACCGACAGCAGCTGCGACAGCTGCATCTCGGAGGGGTCGAACCAGGCGCGGTGAACGCCCGCGGCCTCGAACACCAGCTCCATGAACGGCAGGGCGAACAGGGCCTCGACCTCGGAAAGGGTCCAGTCGTGGCGGGGCTGTGCGGAGATGTTGATCGGCGTCATGGCGCGCAGGTTTGAACTTGGGCGATCCGAATGGCAAGACGGCCCGCGCATGCGCACCGATGTTGCGTTGCGGAAGCCAAACGCCTCCGGGCTGGTTATAGTCGGATCATGGACCGCGAAATCGAACTGAAGTTCCTGATCGCCCCGGAGGCTTCCGACGCGATCCTGGCCCGGCTGGACGGCCGCGAGGCCGTGCGCCGGCTCGACGCCACCTATTACGACACCGCCGACCACGCCCTGCGCCGGGCGGGCTTCGGCCTGCGGGTGCGCGACGGCGACGGCGGCCGCAAGCAGACCCTGAAATCGGCCTCGGCCGGCGGGGTGTTCGCCCGCGGCGAATGGGAGGCCCCGGTCACCGGACCCGGACCCGACCGCGACCTGCTGGACCAGACCCCGGCCGGCCGCATCGTCAACGGCGACGTCCTCGCGCCCGTCTTCGCCACCAAGGTCGAGCGCACCCTGCGCCTGGTCGAGCACGGCGGGGCGACCATCGAGGCGGCGCTGGATCGCGGCGAGCTGCAGGCCGGAACCGACCGCGCCGCCGTCAGCGAGCTGGAGCTCGAACTGAAGACCGGCGCGCCCGCCGCCCTGTTCGCCCTGGCGCGCGACCTGATGGCCCACGCGCCCCTGCGCCTGTCCCTGGTCAGCAAGGCCGAGCGAGGCTACGCCCTGGCCCTGGGTGAAGCGCCCTCGGCGCGGCGCGAAGCGGCCGTTCTGCGCCCTGACATGACCGCCGGCGAGGCCTTCCAGGCCCTGGGCAACACCGCCCTGGGCCGCCTGTGCGTCGCCGCCGAGACCCTGGCCGACCTGCCCGGCCCCGAGGCGGTGCACGAACTGCGCGTCGCCGCCCGCCGGCTGCGCGCCCTGATCAAGCTTTTCCGCCCTTTGACCGGCAAGCTGGCCGCCACGCCGGCGCTCGAGGCGCTGAAGGCCCTGGCCGACGCTCTGGGTCCGGCCCGCGACCTCGACGTCTATATCGCCGGCGTCTGGCGTCCGGCGGTGTCGGCCGATCCGCAGCCGGTCGAGGGGCTGGGCGCGCTGGGCAAGGCGCTGGTCGAGGCCCAGCAGGGCGCCTATGGCCGTGCGGTCGACGCCGCCCGGCCCGAGCGCTTCGGCCCGCTGGCGCTCGACATCGCCGCCTGGCTGGAGACCGGCGACTGGCTGGAAGACCCCGAGCGCGCCGAGGCCCGCCGCACGCCGGCCAAGGCCTTCGCGGCCAGGCAGCTGAACAGGCTGGCCAAGGACGTGCTGAAGCGCGGCGAGGATTTCGACGTCCTCGACATCGAGGCCCGCCACGCCTTGCGCATTCGCGGCAAGGGCCTGCGCTACGCCATCGACGCCCTGGCCCCGCTGTTCCCCGACCATCCCAAGCGGCTGGAGCGGTGGTCGGCGGCGACCCGGCAGATGCAGGACGCGCTGGGCGGCCTCAACGACGCCACCCTGGGCGCGGATCTGGCCCGCGCCGCCGCCCTGGCCGACGGCGATCCCGAAGCCGCCTACGCCGCCGGCCGCCTCTCGGCCGCGCCGGAAGAGGCCGAGAGCCTGACCCGCGAGGCCAAGACGGCGCTGGACGAACTGGCGGGCCTCAAGCCGTTCTGGTGACGGGCGTCGGCGGCTATTGCGTTCCCTTGGGCAGCACGGTCATCCGGTAGGGAATGTAGAGGGCCAGCTCCAGCGGCCCGGACTGGTACCAGGACACCGGCAGCTGCAGGCCCTCGACCGAGACGGCGTATTGCGGTCCGAAGGCGGCCGACGCGCGGCGGGCGTCTTCGGCCACCAGGGCGATGACCTCGCCGCGATGCTTTTGCGGCCCGATCAGGGTCAGGTCCCAGTCTTCGCTCGGCACGATCTCGGCGCGTCCCACGGTGGGGGTCTTGTCCGCGAAGGCCATGATGCGACCGGTCGCGGCGTCGAAGGTGTCGGTCGGGCTGATGCGGGTCTTGATCACCAGCACGGCCTGGCTGGTGTCGGGACGGCTGTCGGGACGGATCACGCTGTCCAGCATCGACTCGTCGAAGCGGCCGATGATTTCCTCGCCTAGGCCCAGCTCGACCCCGGCGGCCGGCGCGGCCTTGATCATGTTGCGCAGGGTGGCCTTCAGCTCGTTGCGCCGCTGGCTGAGGTCGCGCGTGTCGCAAAGCACCCGCACCACCGTGATCAGGTTGTCGGGGCGCTTCTTCAGAGAGACGTAGGGCGTCTTGATCGGGTCGTATTCGGTCAGTCGGGCGGCGGTGACGACGACTTCCGACACGTCTTCGTTCTGAGCCCGGGCCGGCGCGATCGCCAGGCCCAGCGCGACGGCCGTCGCGAGCGCGGCTGTCCGGATCTTCATGTCAGGCTCCCCCCAAAGGATGTTTGCTCCACTTTAGGCGGAGTTGGCGGGGGAGCAATCGCTGTCTGGTGCGTTCTGGCGCGTCGCCTTGAGGCGTCCTATTCGCCCTTCTTCGATCCCTTCTGCGATCCCTTCTTCGGGGCGGCTTGCGTCGTCTGGGTCGTGCGCACCGCCACGCCGTCGCCGCGGGCCTCTGCCACCAGCGAGGCGCAGTCGGCGTCCTTTTCCAGGCCCGGGGTCACGAACGGCAGGATGGCGGCCAGCGGGTTGATCAGCGCGCCCAGCGCCGCGGCGACGCCGCCCTGGGCGAAGGCCCCGCTGGTCTGCAGGCTGATGCGGGGCGCGGCCAGAGGGCCCTTGATCTCGATCGGGATGAACAGCCGCACCAGGCGCGGCTTCTTGCTGTCGCCCTCGATCTGCAGGTCCAGGCGCTCGGTCTCCAGGTTGATCGTGCCCTCGCCCTTGGCCAGCACCACGCCGGTGTCGGCGATGATCTTGTCGGCGCGCATCACCCCGTTCCTGACGTCGAAACTGGCCACGGCGCAGCGCAGGCTGGTCTCCTTGGTGTCCTTCGACAGCAGCATCAGCAGGCCCTTGGAGGCGTTGACGCCCAGGAGCTCGGCGAAGGCCTGGCGCACCTGGCCCTTGGGGGCGACCAGGGTCACCGTGCCGTTCGACGAGGCCGCGGCGCGGTGCACCGAATTGCCGACGCCGCGCAGCTTGGCCCGGGCGACGATGCCGCCCTCGATGGCCGGCTTGCCGCCGCTCTTCAGCGGGATGAAGTCCTCCAGCTTGGCGTTGGTCAGGCGCAGGTCGAGGTCGGTGACCGGCGTCGCCGGCCGCGCGTCCAGCCGCACCTTCCCGGCCAGATCGCCGCGCGAGAAGGTGAAGGCGATCGGATCCATGCTCAGCACGCCCTTGTCGAGCGTCAGGTCCAGCCGGACCTTCTGCAGGGGCAGGTTCGGCGCGTTCACCGCCAGGGCGCGGTAGGTGACCTTGGCGTCCATGGCCCGCACGCGGTCGGTCTGCAGGGTGGCGTCGGGCAGCAGGCGGCCGGTGGCCTCGCGCTGGCCTGCCTCGACCTTCTGGCCGGCCGAGGCGGTCTCGCCCCGACCCGTGGCCGGCGCGGCGCCGACCAGGCTGCCCAGGTCGTCGAAGTCCAGGCGCTTGGAGCGCAGATCGGCCTCCAGATAGGGCCGCTCGCGGTCGACCAGCACGAAGAGGTCGCCGCTGACGTCGCTGTCGCCGATCCGGCCGTTCAGCTTTTCGAAGTCGAACCGGCCGCCCTTGCGCACCAGGTGGCCGCTGATCCTGTAGGGCGGGGTGTTGGGCAGGGTCAGGCCGGTCAGGCCGTAGAGGCGGTTCAGGTCGCTGCCGGCCACCGTCAGGTCGCTCTCGAAGCGGCCCAGGTCGAACGGCTTGGTGATCGAGCCCTCGGCCGTGACCTGGGTCGAGCCGGCGCTGACCTTGGCGTCGAACGGGTAGGGGCGGTTGGGCGAAATGTTCAGCAGCGGCCCGCCGGTCACCCGCGCCAGGAACGGCGAGCGGTTGTACTGGCCCTTGCCCTCCAGCACGAACCGGCCCTTGCCGTCGCCGCTGGCGTGTTCGTTGGAGCTGACCGTGCCGATGAACAGCACGTCGCGCGAGCGGTCCTCGACCCGCAACTGGCCCTCGTTGATCACGAAGTGCTGGATCGCCGGCAGCTTCAGCGGCTTGGTGCTCTTCTTGTTCGGATCGCCGAAGGTCCAGTTGGCGCGGCCCGAGGCCTCGCGCAGCAGGCGCACGTCGGGCCGGTCCACGGCCACCAGCGGCAGGATGACGTCGCCCTTCAGCAGCGGCAGCAGCTTGATCTGCACCGCCACCCGGTCGATGCGGGCCATGTGGCCCGATTGCGGACCGGTCTTGGGCGCCCAGTCGGGCTGGCCGACGAACAGGCCGTAGGCCTCGGCCTTGGGCGAGAACGACCAGGGATGGACGCGCAGGTCGCCGTCGATCCGCACCTGCCGGTGCAGCTGGGCCGAGGCGAAGCGGCCGACCGGGCCGCGCAGCATGTTCCAGTCGAACCAGACGACGAAGGCGATGATCGCCGCCAGGATCAGCAGGGCCGCGCCGATCCCCCAGCGCGCGGCGCGCGGCAGGGCGCGCCACGAGCGGCGTCGCGGCGTGGCGGTGGCCTCGGGCGGAGGCGGCGGCGGGGGTGTAACGGAACCTTCCGGCATCCGCCTACAACGCGTGGGCGGCGCCGTTTCGTTCCAAGGCGGGCTGTTTGCGCCCTGTTTCGTCGGCCCGTTTAGTAGACGAGCTTCAGGCTGCCCACGATGACGGCGGCCGCCACGAAGGCGACGATGGCCACGATTTCATAGGCCTTGAAGAAAGGCCGGCTCGGCGAGCGCATGTTCGGTAGTCCCCCAGATCCCACTTTGACACTTGAGCCGCCTTCGCCCGCAAGCGTCACGCCAGTTCGCTCGAGACGGGTTTTCTTTCGCGCCCCGCGGACATAAGGAAATCTTTATGTCAGTTTGCCACTGTCCGCCGTGCGCGCTATAAGGCGGGCAAGACAATCCCCCGATCCAGGAGCCGACTGTGGCCGACTACATCGTCAAGGACATCTCGCTCGCCGATTTCGGCCGCAAGGAACTCGCCATCGCCGAGACCGAAATGCCGGGCCTGATGGCCACCCGCGCCGAATACGGTCCGGCCCAGGTGCTGAAGGGCGCCCGCATCGCCGGCAGCCTGCACATGACCATCCAGACCGGCGTGCTGATCGAGACCCTGACGGCCCTGGGCGCGGAAGTCCGCTGGGCCTCGTGCAACATCTTCTCGACCCAGGACCACGCCGCGGCCGCCATCGCCGCCGCCGGCATCCCGGTCTTCGCCTTCAAGGGCGAGAACCTGGTCGAGTACTGGGAATACGCCCACAAGATCTTCGAGTGGCACGACGGCGGCTATCCGAACCTGATCCTCGACGACGGCGGCGACGCCACCCTGCTGTGCGTGCTGGGTCCGAAGGCCGAGAAGGATCCGTCGATCCTCAACAACCCGACCAACGAGGAAGAAGAAGCGCTCTACACCGTGATGAAGCGCTACCTGGCCGAAAAGCCGGGCTTCTACTCGGCCATCCGCGACGCCATCGGCGGCGTGTCGGAAGAGACCACCACGGGCGTGCACCGCCTGTACCAGATGGCCGCCAAGGGCGACCTGCCGTTCCCGGCCATCAACGTCAACGACAGCGTCACCAAGTCCAAGTTCGACAACCTCTATGGCTGCCGTGAAAGCCTGGTCGACGCCATTCGTCGCGGCACCGACGTCATGCTCTCGGGCAAGGTCGCGGTGGTCTGCGGCTATGGCGACGTGGGCAAGGGCTCGGCCGCCTCGCTGCGCCAAGGCGGCGCCCGCGTGATCGTCACCGAGATCGACCCGATCTGCGCCCTGCAGGCGGCGATGGAAGGCTACGAGGTCCAGACCCTCGACGACGTCGCCGGCAAGGCCGACATCTACGTCACCGCGACCGGCAACAAGGACGTCATCACCGTCGACCACATGCGGCAGATGAAGAACAACGCCATCGTCTGCAACATCGGCCACTTCGACAGCGAAATTCAGATCGCCGGCCTGCGCAACTTCAAGTGGGACGAGATCAAGCCGCAGGTCCACCACGTGGAATTCCCGGACGGCAAGAAGATCATCGTGCTGTCGGAAGGCCGCCTGGTGAACCTGGGCAACGCCACCGGCCACCCCTCGTTCGTGATGTCGGCCTCGTTCACCAACCAGACCCTGGCCCAGATCGAGCTGTGGACCAACAAGACCGCGTACAAGAACGAGGTCTACACCCTGCCCAAGCACCTCGACGAGAAGGTCGCCTTCCTCCACCTGGAGAAGCTGGGCGCCAAGCTCTCGAAGCTGAACAAGGAACAGGCCGACTATATCGGCGTGCCGGAAGCCGGCCCGTTCAAGCCGGACCACTACCGCTACTAAGAGCGCGCTTGGTATCTTTGATCAGGAGCCTGCCAGCAGGCTCCGGGCGTTCGACGGAAAGCCCGCTCTTCGGAGCGGGCTTTTTTGTTGCGGATCGACCAGTGGACGAGCCGCCGCGGTTTTGCCTTCGTGACGCCCTGTTCAAGTTCCGCAGGCTCGGCTAACTGCTTTGCCCATGCCGCTCGCGCTTCTCATTTCCAGTCACGTCGCCGGCAGCCAGGTGGGCGCCACCGCCCAGGCCGCCGCCCTGACCCAGTTCCGCATCGACACCATGGTGGTCCCCACCGTGCTCTATGGCCGCCATCCCGGCTGGGGCGTGCCCGGCGGGGCGCCGGTGCCGATCGAGGTGGTCGAGGGCATGCTCGACGGGCTGGAGGCCAACGGCCTGTTCGGCCTGACCGACCTCGTCATCACCGGCTATTTCGCCAGCGCCGCCCAGGTGCGCGCCGCCGCTCGCGCCATCGACGCCGTGCGCGCCGCGCCGCGCGACGGGGCCGCCGCTCGCAAGCCGACCATCATCGTCGATCCGACCATGGGCGACGCCGGCAAGGGCCTCTACGTGCCCGGCGAGGTGGCCGACGCCATCGCCGCCGACCTGATCCCCCGCGCAGACATCGTCGCCCCCAACGCCTGGGAGCTGCAGCGCCTGACCGGCGCCGAGGTGCGCGACCCGGCCGGGGCCGTGCGCGCCGCCCGCCTGCTGAACAAGCCGGTGATCGTCTCGTCGGTGCAGCGCGGGAACGAGATCGGCGTGGTCTACGCCGACCGCAAGGAGGCGTGGCTCGCCGCCCACGCCAAGGCCGAGCGCTCGCCCAGCGGCACCGGCGACCTGCTGACCGCCCTGTTCGCCGCCTCGATCCTGGAAGGCCAGACCCTGTCCTACGGCCTGGCCCGCGCCGTCGGCGGCGTCGCCGAGACGGTGACCGCCGCCAACATCTGGAACGCGCCCGAACTGCCGATCGTGGCCATGGCCGCCCGCATCAAGCAGACCTCGCCGACCGTGCGGATCGAGCGGCTGGCTTAGGCGGCGACCGTCCTCTCCCCCCGCCGTCATCCCGGAAAGCGCGCAGCGCTTATCCGGGACCCAGGGGCCGCCGCAATGCGCTGGCCAACGCCGGGTGACAAACCCATCCGCCACGCCCAGTCCCCTGGGTCCCGGCTCTCGGCTTCGCTACGGCCGGGATGACGAGTTTGGAGAGGCGAAATGCCGCTCCAGATTCTCCAGCACCAGCGCCGCCATCGCTTCCCGGGCTTCGATCGTGGCGCTGCCCCGGTGAGGCTGGAGCACGACATTGTCCATCGCCAGCAGGGCCGCCGGAACGTTCGGCTCGTCGTCGAACACGTCCAGGCCCGCCCCGGCGATGGTTCCGTCCGCCAGCGCCGCGACAAGGGCGGCTTCGTCCACCACAGAGCCTCGCGCCACGTTGATCAGCAGGCCGTCGGGTCCCAGCGCCTCCAGCACCGCCGCGTCGACCAGCGGTCCGGCGTCGCCGGGCGTGACGAGGAACAGCACGTCGACCGCCTTGGCCAGCGCCGGCGGACTGGCGTGGTAGGCATATGGGACGCCCTCGACCGGCCGACGGCTGTGATAGGCGATGCTCGCCGCGAAGGGCGCGGCCATCTGGGCGATCGCGCGGCCGATCTGGCCCAGGCCCAGGATCCCGACCGTGCGCCCCGTGGCGCGCCGCGCCAGGGGCAGGCGCTCGGCTTTTGGCCAGCGGCCTTCGCGCACATAGCGGTCGGCCGTGATCATCCGGCGCGACAGCGACAGCCACAGTCCGATGGCCAGTTCGGCGACGTCTTCGGTGAGCACGCCGGGCGTCGTGGTCACGGCCACGCCCCGGGCGGCGGCGAGATCCAGGTCCACCTTGTCGAGGCCGACGCCGTGCACGGCGACGATCTCCAGCGCCGGCAGGCGATCCCACAGCGCGTCGGGCACGCCCAGGTCGCCGCCGGTGACCAGGCCGCGCACGCTGGGGCCGACGTCCGTGATCAGGGCGTCCGGATCGGCGGCGCGGTAGGGGCGGTGGACGACGTAAGCCGCCTCCAGCCCGGCTTCGAGCTGCGGCGACAGGGCCTTGAGCTGCAGGATCTCGGGCTTCATCGGCGGGCTCCGTTACGCGGGGGACTGTCCTTCGGATGACAAACCCCGCGCCGCCGGGCTAGAGCAAAAGCCATGAGCCTCGACATCACCGGCGTCTGCCCCGCCCCGTTCGCCCAGGTCTATGAGGCCTTCGAGGCCAATTTCGATCCGGCCTCGCCGGGCGGCGGCGAGCTCGGCGCGCGCTTTTCCCTGGCCATCGACGGCGAGATCGTCGTCGACCTGATGGCCGGCTTCGCCGATCGCAAGCGTCAGGTGGCCTTCGGCCCCGACACCCTGACGCCGCTGTTCTCGACCACCAAGGCCGTGGCCGCTCTGCTGGTCGCGCGCCTCGTCGATCAGGGCAAGCTGACCTACGACCAGACCGTCGCCTCGGTCTGGCCGGAGTTCGCGCAGAACGGCAAGGAGGCGATCACCGTCGGCCAGGTGATGTCGCACCAGGACGGGCTGTCGGGCTTCCTCGACGAGGTCGATCCGGCCATCTGGTTCGACTGGGAGGCGACGACCGCGAAACTCGCCGCCATGGCCCCGCTGTGGCCGGTCGGCACGGCCAGCGGCTATCACCCGGTGACCTTCGGCTACACGGCCGGCGAGATCTTCCGTCGGGTCGACGGCCGCACCATGGGCACGGCGCTGCGCGAGGATCTGGCCACGCCGCTGGGCCTCGACCTCTGGATCGGCCTGCCCGACAGCGAGCACGCGCGCTGCGCCGACCTGATGCGGCCGACCGCCTTCCCCAAGTTCGGCGAGATCAACGACGCCATCCGCGCCGCCTTCATGACCAAGTGGGCCGCGCCCGGCGGCCGCGGCACGGGCGAGTGGCGACGGGCCGAGATCCCCTCGGCCAACGGCCACGCCACCGCCCACTCCCTGGCTCGCCTGATGGGCGCTCTGGCCAGCGGCGGGACCCTCGACGGGGTCAAGGTGCTGTCGCAGGAGACGATGGAACTGGCCCGGGCTGAGCGCATCGCCGGCCAGGACCTCGTCCTGCCCTACGAGATCAGCTGGGGCGCGGGCTTCATGCGCAACACGCCCAACTTCTTCTACGGCCCGACGAGCGACGCCTTCGGCCACTCCGGCTGGGGCGGCAGTTGCGCCTTCGCCGATCCGAAGACGGGGGTCTCGGGCTCGTACGTGATGAACCGCCAGGGCAACGAGCTGATCGGCGACCCACGCGCGGTGAGCCTGATCAAGGCGGCTTACGCGAGCCTGTGAGGTCGTGAGTGATCCTCGCCCTTCGACAGGCTCAGGGTGAGGATCATGGTTGGCTCAGCGGATCAGTAGAAACCTCATCCTGAGCTTGTCGAAGGACGAGGTTTCGCGCGCTCGGCCCTACAGCCCCAGCCGCCCCTTCAGCCGTTCGGCCACCGCGCCCAGGGTGATGGTCGCCAGGGCTTCCTGCACCTCCAGCGGCACGCCTTCGGGGGCGGCCTGCACCAGCTTGCTGGTGAAGTCGGTGATGGCGGTGATGTGCTGGGCCAGGTGGTCGACCGTGTGCAGTTCCTGCATCACGGCCAGGCGCGATTCCGCCGGCGTGTTTTCGAGGATCTTGCCCAGGGCGCTGTCCAGGTGACCGCAGGCTTCGGCGGCCAGCGACATCTCGACGGAAAGGGCCTCGAGCACGGCGGCGAGGTTGGGCGTGGCGCCAGCATCGGTAGTCATGGTTTCCCCCTGCGAAAGACTGCGGGCATACCTGCAATCGCGTCCGTTGCCGCCGACTTAAGCGCCGGCGGCCATGCGACAAATTGACCAACGTTTTGTCACGCCTGAAGTTCTCAGGCCACAGCGGGCGCGGCCCTGAGCCTTTTCCAGGCGCCGTAGGCGAACACCGCCACCCCCAGCCAGATGAACACGAACGACAGCGCCCGCAGCGGCGTGAAGGCCTCGCCCAGGAAAACGCCGAGCAGGAACTGCAAGGTCGGGGCGATGAACTGCAGGAAGCCCAGCGCGCTCAGCGGCAGGCGGCGGGCCGACCAGGCGAACAGCGCCAGGGGGATCACCGTGGCCGGGCCGGCGACCAGCAGCAGGATCGCCGTGCCGGCGCCTTGGGTGAAGTGCCCCGCGCCGCTGGCCTGCAGATGCCAGACATAGAGCAGCCCCGGAATGGCCAGATAGGCGCACTCGATGAAGAGGCCGGTCTGGGCGTCGGCCTTCACCTGCTTTCGCACGATCCCATAGACGCAGAAGGTCAGAGCGAGGCCTAGAGACACCAGCGGCAGGTGGCCCAGGGCCACGGTCTGGATGGCCACGCCGACGGCGGCGAAGCCGATGGCGACCTTGCCCTCGGTGGTCATCCGCTCGCGGAACAGCAGGGCGCCGGCCGCCATGTTCATCAGCGGGTTGATGTAATAGCCGAGGCTGGCCTCGATGACGTGGCCGGCGTTCACCGCCAGCACGTAGATCGTCCAGTTGCCGAAGATGGCCAGGGTCGACAGGGCCAGCAGGGCCAGGGTCTTGGGCTGGCGCATGACCGCCGCCACCTGGCCGCTCTGCCGGGCCAGAAGCACCAGGCCGCCGGCCCACAGCACCGACCACAGCGTGCGGTGGGCGATCATCTCGAACGAGGTGACGCCAAGCGTCGCCAGGGTGTGGAAATAGAGGGGCAGGAAGCCCCACATCACATAGCAGCCGACGCCGGCCAGATAGGCCGAACGCGCGTCGCTGGAAGCGCTGCTGGTGGAACTTGGGGACATGGACCGCACCTTTCGCGGAGGGATCTGACAGGGAGTCGTCCCGGCGTCCGCCCGTTTTTTGCGGAGGGTGCGAATTGGCCCGAAGGCCGGTTCCGTCGTCCCTCCGCTGGCGGAAGGACGACGGGAAGGTCGTTCTTTAGGCCGGCGTCTTCTGCTTGATCAGGCCCTTGTCGTGCAGCAGCTGGGCGATCTGCACGGCGTTCAGGGCCGCGCCCTTTCGCAGGTTGTCGGCCACGCACCACAGGGCGATGCCGTGCTCGACGGTCGGGTCCTTGCGGATGCGCGACACGTAGACCGGGAACTCGCCCTGGCTTTCCTTCGGCGTGATGTAGCCGCCGTTCTCGCGCTTATCGACCACCACGATCCCTTCGGCGTCGCGCAGGATCTCGCGGGCGTCGTCCTCGTCCAGCGGGCCGGTGAACTCGATGTTGACCGACTCCGAGTGGCCCACCATCACCGGCACGCGCACGCAGGTGGCGACCAGCTGGATCGCCGGATCCAGGATCTTCTGGGTCTCGACGGTCATCTTCCACTCTTCCTTGGTGAAGCCGTCGTCCATGAAGACGTCGATGTGGGGGATGACGTTGAAGGCGATCTGCTTGGTGAACTTCTTCGGCTCGGGCGCGCCCAGGACGAAGACGCCCTTGGTCTGGTCCCACAGCTCGTCCATGCCTTCCTTGCCCGCGCCGGAAACCGACTGGTAGGTCGACACCACCACGCGCTTGATCGGCACCTCGTCGTGCAGCGGCTTCAGCGCCACCACCAGCTGGGCGGTCGAGCAGTTGGGGTTGGCGATGATGTTCTTGGGGATGGAGTTGACGGCGTCCGGGTTCACTTCCGGCACCACCAGCGGCACGTCCGGGTCCATCCGGAAGTGGCTGGAGTTGTCGATGACGATCGGACCGGCCGCGCCGATCTTCTCGCCCCAGGCGGCCGAGATCGACCCGCCGGCGCTCATCAGCACGATGTCGACCTTCGAGAAGTCGAACTGCTCCAGGTCCTCGCACTTGAGGATCTGATTGCCGAACGAGACCTCGGTGCCGATGGATTTGCGCGAGGCGATGGCGTGCATCTTCTCCACGGGGAATTTCACTTCCTCGAGGATGTTGAACATCTCGCGGCCCACGTTGCCCGTGGCGCCGACCACGGCGACCCGGTAACCCATCGCAGTCTCCAATCTTTCAGCCCCGACAAGGGGAAATGCGCCGTCCCGTTACGCCTGGGAACGCCGGTAGGCAAGGGCAGGGTTTTTCAAACAGGGCGGCGTATGGCCGCGCTTGGGGGAATATTTTTGCGGAGGGTGTCTGTCCCGTCTGCGTAAGGGCGCCTCGGACCTTCCGTCCAACTGGACAGCCCGCCCGCTGCGAGCGCATACCCACGCCATGCGCAAGCACGACGCCGACGTCATCATCGCCGGGGCCGGCATGGCCGGAACCACCCTGGCGCTCGCCCTCGCCTCGGCCGGGGTCAAGCCGCTGCTGGTCGATCCGCAGCCCTTCGACGCCCAGCTGGCCCCGACCTTCGACGGCCGCTCGTCGGCGATCGCCTATTCCTCGTTCCGCCAGTGGCGGGCGATCGGCGCGGGCGAGGCCCTTGCGCCCCACGCCCAGCGCATCGAGCAGATCCTGGTCACCGACGGCAAGGCGCCGGGCGCGGCTTCCGGAAAGCCATCGCCCTTCTTCCTGCGCTTCGACAGCGGCGAGATCGCCGACCGCTCGGAAGGCGAGCCCCTGGGCTACCTGATCGAGAACCGCCAGATCCGCGCGGCCCTGTCGAAGACCGCGCTGGACAAGGGTCTGGAAGTCATCGCTCCGGCCGGCGCGGCCGGGCTGGAGGTCGACGCCGCCGAAGCCCGCGTGACGCTCACCGACGGCCGGGTGCTCAGCGCGCCGCTGGCGGTCAGCGCCGAGGGCCGCGGCTCGGCCCTGCGCAAGGCCGCGGGCATCGGCGACATCGGCTGGGGCTATGGCCAGAGCGGCGTCGTCGCCACCGTGAAGATGCAGCACCCGCACGAGGGCGTGGCCCACGAATACTTCCTGCCCAGCGGCCCGTTCGCCATCCTGCCGCTGACCGACAACCGCGCCAGCCTGGTCTGGACCGAGAGCACCGCGCGCGGCGAGGCCCTGCGCAACGCCTCGCCCGAGGCCTTCCACGCCCACCTGATGCGCCGGTTCGGCGACTTCCTGGGGCAGGTCGAGATGGCCGGACCGGTGTTCGTCTATCCGCTGTCGCTGTCGCTGGCCGAGCGGATCACCGCGCCGCGCCTCGCTTTGATCGGCGACGCCGCTCACGGGGTGCACCCGATCGCGGGGCAGGGCCTGAACCTTGGCCTCAAGGACGCCGCGGCCCTGGCCGAGGTGGTGGTCGAGGCGATCCGCAACGGCGAGGACATCGGCGCCGAGGCGACGCTGGAGCGCTACGCCCGCTGGCGCCGGTTCGACAACGTCACCAACGCCCTGGCCTTCGATGGCTTCGTGCGCCTGTTCTCGAACGACAATCCGCTGCTGCGCATCGCGCGCGGCGTCGGCATGGCGGCGGTCAACCGCATCGCCCCGGCCCGCCGGTTCTTCATGCACGAGGCCGGCGGCGGCGTGGGCGACCTGCCGAAGCTGCTGCGAGGAACGGCGCTTTAGGCCCCCTCAGTCGGCTTCGCCGACAGCTCCCCCAGAGGGGGAGCATCTGCGCGGCGTAATCCTCCCCCTCTGGGGGAGGTGGCCCAGAGGGCCGGAGGGGGTCTTACTCCCCGTCCGCCAGGCTGCGCGCCTCTTCCGGCAGCATGATCGGCACGCCGTCGCGGATGGGATAGGCCAGCTTGGCCGTGTGGCTGACGAGTTCGCCGCGGGCGCGGTCGTAGAACAGCGGGGCGCGGGTCACCGGGCAGACCAGCACCTCCAGCAGGCGCGGATCGACATCGACGGGCGGGAGCGGAGGAGCGGCGGTCATGGCGCTGTTCTAGTGCCGGCCGGCGAAATGGGAAAGCCCCGCCGCCGGAACCTCCGATGTGCAGTCGCGGTTGTCGCAGAAGCGATAACAACGATCTTGGATGCAGACATGACCGTCACCGAACGGACCTTCCTGAGCACCGCCGTGGCCGCCAGCGTCATGACCCTCGCCGCCTGTGGCTCTCTTGGCGGCTCTATGGGAGGGGCCGGTTATTCCCCGCGCCTGGCGACCAACGCCGCCGACGAAAAGGCCTTCGCCAGCACCTTCGCCTCGTGCCGCGACGAAGTGCGGGGCGGCAAGACCACCGGCTTCAAGGTGCACCCGGCCAGCGCCACCGCCCGCGACCTGCCGCCCGGCCCCACCGGCCTGGTGCTCAAGGTCCCCTACGACAAGGCCAAGGGCAGCAAGGGCCAACGCGCCGCCCTCGACGAGCGGCACAAGGCGGCCATGGGGCAATGCCTGTCGGAGAACGGCTATCAGGTCGCGTCGTGGGATGCGGTGAAGCCGTAGAAGCGTCCCACTCACGTCATCCCGGCTCTACGCTACGCTCTTGCCGGGATGGCGAACTTGGGCGGCCTGAAGGCCTCTACTGCACCGACGGCGGTTCGTCGTCGTCCTGGGCGGCGTCGATTTCCAGCAGGGTGACCAGGGTGTTGCGGCGGTCGGCCAGGGTGCGGGCCTCCAGCAGGGCCTGCTTCTCCAGCGGATCGAACGGCAGGGCCATGGCCAGGCTGTTGATCAGGGCGTCGGACGGCGCGGCGTGGGCCTCGCCCCAGTCGATGGCCAGGCCGCGGTGGTCGAGATAGCGCCGCAGGGCGTTCAGCAGCGGCGCGCCATCGCCGGCGGGCTCCTGCTGGTCCTCGTGCAGGTCGAGGTCATAGGGCGCGAAGTCGGCCCGCACCTGGCGGTAGGGCGTGCGCACCGGCAGCTCCTCGCCGACCCGGAACCGCGCCACCCCGGTCAGGGTGATCAGGTAGCGCCCGTCGCTGGTCTCGGCGAAGCTGGTCACCCGGCCCGCGCAGCCGACCGGCGCCAGCGACGGCCGCTGCACGTCGCCCCCGGCGCGGGTCTGGACCATGCCGATGATCCGCTCGCCCGACATGGCGTCGTCCAGCATGTTGAGATAGCGCGGCTCGAAGATGTTGAGCGGCAGCTGGCCGCCCGGCAGCAGCAAGGCGCCGTCCAGCGGGAACACGGGTATCACCAGCGGCAGGTCGAGGGTCTTCCGGTATACGCCCGGCATGGCGGCCTCCTTGACTGGATAGTGTGAACGCGCGGCCCCGCCAGGGTTTCCTAGCTGAACAGGATCGCCGACAGACGCTTGCGGCCCTGCTTGGCGATTTCCGAGGTCGGCCCGGCCGCCTCGAACACCGTCAGCAGCTGCTTGCGGGCGGCTTCGTCGTTCCAGGCGCGGTCGCGCTGGATGATGGTCAGCAGGTGGTCGCTGGCCAGGTCCAGGCGGCCGGCGCCGGCCAGGGCCTTGGCCAGTTCGAAGCGGGCCTCGTGGTCGTCGGCGTCGGCGGCCAGGCGCTTTTCGAAGACGGCCGTCTCGGACGGCGCGGCCTCGGCCAGCTTCAGGGCGGCGCGCACGCTTTCCAGGTCCGGATCCTTGGCGGTCTCCGGGGCCATGGCGGCGATCTCGGCCGCGCGCTCCAGGTCGCCGCCGGCCAGGTAGACGCGGGCCAGACCGCCCAGCGCCTTGATGTTGTCGGGCTCCATCTGCAGCACCTGGGCGAAGGCCTGGGCCGCGCCGCCCAGGTCCTCGACGTCCAGGCTCTCCTTGGCCATCGACAGCAGCTCGTCCACCGCGCCGGCGGCCGGCGGGCCCGAGATGCGCTCGACGAACTGCTGGATCTGGCTTTCGGGCAGGGCGCCTTGGAAACCGTCCACCGGCTGGCCGTCGACGAAGGCGTAGACTGTGGGGATCGACTGCACGCGCAGCTGGCCGGCGAAACCCGGGTTCGCGTCGACGTCGATCTTCACCAGCTTCACCGCGCCCTTGGCGGCGTTGACCACCTTTTCCAGGGCCGGGGTCAGCTGGCGGCAGGGGCCGCACCAGGTCGCCCAGAAGTCGACGATCACCGGCTGGGTCTTCGAGGCCTCGATGACGTCGGCCATGAAGGTGGCGTCGGTCCCGTCCTTGATGTGCTCGCTCTTGCCGCCGCCGGCCTGGATGGGGGCGGGCTTTTCACCGATCAGGGACATGGGGTCTTCTCTCACGCGCGGTCGCTCAGCGCCGCAAGATGGTCCTTGCCGGGCCGCTTCGCAATCTTCGCCGCGTCACGAGCGGATCATTGCTGTGAGGACCCCGGCCCCGGCGCCCACCAGGGCCAGCCAGGTCAGGGTGATGCCGATGGCTCGCGGCGGGATCTTCGCCCCCGTCAGCATGCCGATCGCGTGGATCAGCCGGCCGAGGGCGAGAGCGATGGCGCTGGCCAGCACAAGCGCCGTCGGCGCGCCCTCCAGCTCGGCCAGGCCGATGGCGATCAGGCCGATCGGGACGTATTCGATGTAGTTGCCGTGGGCGCGGATGCGGGCGGTCAACACCGGGTCGTCGCCTTTGCCGAGCGTGATCTGCGACTTCAGCCGATAGGTCGCCACCGGCACGCTGAGGGCCACCAGCCCCGCGACGCTCGCCACGCACAAAGCAGAAGTGATCGGCAACCAGGTCATGGCCCCTCCCTCGGGTTTGTTTTGCGGGAAGGATGCGGCCTGTGGTTGTGCCGCGCAAGCCTAGTCCTGGCCGCCCTCGGCCGCCGGCCGCAGTCCGAACCAGCCGCCGTCGGCGTCGAACAGCACCGCGTAGCGGCGCAGCACGTGGCGGCCGGTATTCACGAAGGCCGTGGCCATCGGCGAGTTGACCAGCACCTGGCTGGGGGCGGCCGGGTCGGGCCGGCCCGCCGTGAAGGCGAAGGTCGTGGCCGGCGCGGTCGGCACGGTCACGGTCACCGTCTCGCCGGCCGCCAGCACCTTTGCAGGGGCCTTGTCGTTGTGGTTGGTCTGCGTGACCGTCCGCAGGGCGTCGGGCTTGGCCACGCCCAGATACATGGTCGGGATGCCGGTATCGATCAGCAGCGCGCCGGGCTGGGCGGGCAGGCGTCCGGCCGCGACCCGCATCGGCGCCTGCGGCCAGTCCAGCGGTCCGCCCGCGCCCGGCGGACCCAGCTTGGCGAACCGGAAGCCGGCGGCCAGCGCCGGGGTCAGGCCCGCGTGGACGCCGTCGCGCGTCACCACATAGCCCCGGCGAAAGGTCGCCGGCGCGATCGGCCGGCCGTCGATGGCGACGATGTTGAGCAGCGGGTTCTTGTCGGGCGTGCCCTGCGACTGGCCGTTGCCCTCGCGCCCGAAGCCGACGCCCATATAGGCGATGCCCTTGGGCAGATCGATCCGGGCCTTGGGCGCGGCGCAGGTCCCCGGCGCGGCCTTCACGTCGTAGCCGGGGCAGTTCAGCTCGGTCTCGACGATCAGAACCGGAACCTGCGACCGGGCGACCTCGACGCTGGCCCCATCGAGGAAGGCGACGCTGGTCGGAACCCAGTGGCCGATCCACAGCCGCTTGCTGCTGCTCAGGAACTCCCAGCCGGGCTTGTATCCCGCCGTCTTGGCGGCGCTGTAGCCGGGCAGGTCCGCCGCCGAGATCACCAGGCCCGTCGAGCCGGTGTCCATCACCACCGGCGGCGGCCTGAAGGCGCCCAGCGGTCCGTCGAGGCGCAGGGCCAAGGTCGGCGCCGTCGTGAACGGCGCCTGCCCGGCCGGCCAGGGCGTGAACGGAATGAACCGGGCCTGGTCGAAGGCCTTCAGGTCGGGTCCCGAGGCGGGCTCCGATTGGGCGCAGGCCTGGGTCGTCAGCGCCGCGCAGGCCAGGACCGCGGTCAGGGCGGGTCGGAAAGCCAGATGCATGGAGAGCCTCCTCGAAGGTGGAGTTCGCGCGCCTTCATGCAACTTAAAATGTAGAAGGGCCGTCCGGTTTCAAGCTGAGCTGGAAAAAGGCGGCCGACCTGTCTTAGCCGACTCCTAGCCGACGACGGCCATGGCCTCGAAGTCGACGATCATCGGCTCGATCCCCAGGGCGGCCAGGAACTTGCGGAAGCCGGCCTGGCTGACGGCGGTGGTGGCGTCGTTCTTCAGCGGATGGAAGTTCACCGGATCGGCCTGGCCCAGCGCCTTGTCGAGCACGAAGCGGATGCGGCGCTCTTCGTCGTTGATCAGGCCGAAGGCGGTGACCGAGCCGGGCGTCACCCCCAGGGTCTCGACCATCATCGCCTCGGGGCCGAACGACAGCCGGCCCGAGCCGATCACGTGGTGCAGCTTCTTGAGGTCGATCGTCGTCTCGCCCAGCGCCGAGATCAGCCACAGCTGGCCCTTGGCGTCCTTGAGGAACAGGTTCTTGGTGTGGCCGCCGGGCAGGGCCTTCTTGATCTCCAGCCCCTCCTCGACGCGGAACACCGGCGGGTGGTCGAGGGTGGAATGGTCGACGCCGTGGGCGTCGAAGAAGGCGATGAGGTCGGCGCGGGTCTTCATGCGTCCCTCATAGCCAAGGAGGGGGCGGCCGGTCGAGCCGCCCCCGCGCCGGACGGTTACTTCGGCATGTTGATCGCGATGATCTTTGGGCGCGAGTAGGAGCAGCCGTCGACCACCAGGCGCACGGGCTGGTTGGTGGTGAAGGCCGTCAGCAGGATTGACGCGAACATCTGGGCGCCGCCGATCGCCGGATCGACGATGTAGCCGTCGGTCACCGGGCAGCCGTCCGGATTGTGGAAGGCCGTGGCCAGTTGGACGCGGACGATCGCGTCCGTCCAGCCGCCGCCGTAGAAGGTGATCTGGCTGGTGGGCGTTTCGGAAGGCGTGGCGAGGGCCTGGCCGGAAATAGCGGCGGTCGCCGCCAGCGTGGCGGCGACCAGGCGGATCGGGATGGACTTCATCGAAAGGTTCCGTGCAAGCATCGCCCGTCCAACATGGACGCGCGGCGCGGCAACCTTCGGTCGAGGCGGCCCGCGGTCAAGCTCATTGCGACGCCTGACCGCGTCCGCCTTTGGGCCGCCTACTGGGTCAGCGGACGCAGGATGATCTCGACACGGCGGTTCTGGGCGCGGCCCTCGGCGGTGTCGTTGGTGGCGATCGGCTGGCGCTCGCCCTGGCCGGCCACGAAGACGCGGTCGGGCAGCACGCGGCCGGGGCCGGTCAGATAGCCGGCCACCGAACCGGCGCGGCGCTCCGACAGCGCCTGATTGTAGTCGTCGGGGCCGCTGCTGTCGGCGTGGCCGACCACGTCGATCGTGGTCTGGGGATAGGCGTTCAGGGTGCGGGCCACGTCGTCGAGCACGCGGGTGAACTGCGGCTGCACGTCCGACTTGTCGACGGCGAAGGTCACGTCGCTGGGCATGACCAGCACGATCTGGTCGCCGTTGCGGCGGATGGCGACGCCCGAGCCTTCAAGGCTGCGGCGGAAGTCGGCCTGCTGGCGGTCCATGTAGTTGCCGACGGCGCCGCCGGCCAGGGCGCCGATGCCCGCGCCGATCAGGGCGTTCTTGCGGCCCTGCTCGCCCTTGTTGGTGTTGGTCAGATAGCCCAGCAGCGCGCCGCCCGCGGCGCCGGCCAGGGCGCCCGTGCCGGTGTTGTTGCGCACCGGCATGCCCGTGTACGGGTCGGTGGTGGTGCAGGCCGTCATGGCGCCGGCGCCGATCAGGAGGGCGCCCAAGGTTGCCGCGCGAGAAAGGGCGGTGGCGCGGAAGGCGGTCTTGTTGGTCATCTGCCGTCTATCCCGTGAAGTGTTCGATCAGCGGGTGAAACGCACCCGTTATGGTCAAGTTCCGACAAACGACATGAGCGCGGGATGAACGGCCTTCGTTCCGCCGCCTCTTGGGTGTAGTAAGGCCCGTCTTACTAATCTTCGAAGGCCAACCGTGTCCGCATCCGCCATCGAGCCCGTCTCGTTCACCCTCTACAGCAAGGACTTCGACCGCTTCTCCAAGGAGCTGGGCGCCTCGTTCGAGCGCTATGGCTTCGCGGTGCTCTCGGAATACGACCTGCCGCAGGACCGCATCGACGCGGCGGTGGACGACGCCAAGGCCTTCTTCGCTCTGCCGGTCGACACCAAGAAGCAGTACGCCGGGGTCAAGGGCGGCGCGCGCGGCTACATCCCGTTCGGGGTCGAGACCGCCAAGGGCGCCACGCACCACGACCTGAAGGAATTCTGGCACATGGGCCGCGACCTGCCGCCCGGCCACCGCTTCCGCGCCACCATGGCCGACAACGTCTGGCCGGCCGAGATCCCGGCCTTCAAGCATGACGTCAGCTGGCTCTACAACGCGCTCGACAGCATGGGCGGCAAGGTGCTGGAGGCGATCGCCACCTACCTGAAGCTCGACCGCGACTTCTTCAAGCCGACCGTCGAGAACGGCAATTCGGTGCTGCGCCTGCTGCACTATCCGCCGATCCCGCAGGACGCCACCGGCGTGCGCGCCGGCGCCCACGGCGACATCAACACCATCACCCTGCTGCTCGGCGCTGAAGAAGGCGGCCTGGAGCTGCTCGACCGCAACGGCGACTGGCTGCCGATCAACCCGCCGCCGGGCTGCATCGTCGTCAATATCGGCGACATGCTCGAGCGCCTGACCAACCACGTCCTGCCCTCGACCGTCCACCGCGTGCAGAACCCGCCGCCCGAGCGCCGGAGCGTGCCGCGCTACTCGACGCCGTTCTTCCTGCACTTCGCGTCGGACTACGAGATCAAGACCCTGCCCAACACCGTCACCGCGGAGAACCCGGACCGTTATCCGGAGTCGATCACCGCCGACGAGTTCCTCCAGCAGCGCCTGCGCGAGATCAAGCTGGCCTGATCGGGCCGGCGAGGTCTCCGAACGACGAAAGCCCCGTCCTCGCGGACGGGGCCTTTTTCATGCGCGCTTCGCGGGAGGCGGCCGGCGTCGCTATTGGGCGATCCGCAGCGCCGATATCTGCTGGGAGATGGCCTTGAAGGCGGTCTTCAGCTCGGTGGCGTTGGCCGGGAAGTAGGCGTAGTCGCTGCTGGTGGCGCAGGCGCTGAGCATCGACTTGGCGGTGGCGTCGCTGCCGACGTCGAAGCCCACCGTGTAGATGATGACGTTCTTGGCCTTCATCTTGGTGCACAGCGTCTGGGCCTGGGTGAAGGCGTCGCCGTTGGTGGCCGCGCAGTTGATGTGGTCGGCCGTGCCGCCCGAGCCGGAGCCGGCGTCCTTGGCGATCACGCCCTTGCAGTAGTTGGTGTTGAAGGCGCCGTCGGTCATCAGCACCACCACCTTCATCAGGTCCTCGGCGCCGTAGGCGGCCGGCTTCTGCGAGGTGTTGGGCCACAGGTACGAGAAGTTCGGCGAGACCATGTACCAGCCCCAGGCCAGGCCGATCTGGCCGGCCGTCGAGCCGCCCACCGCCAGGGCGTTGATCTGGGCCTTCAGGGCCGTCTTGTCGGTGCTCAGCGGGGTGATGACGCTGGTCGGGCAGGGGTTGGTCGAGCTGGCCCCATAGGAGGTCGAGGCCGGGTAGTTGCGGCCGACCAGCGAGGTGCTGGGCGCGTCGTCGGTATAGGCGTAGGTCCCCGTGCGCTCGGTGGCGCAGGTGCTGATCGGGAAGCTCTCGCTGGTGCTGCTGGCGCTGGTGAAGTTGAAGAAGGCGCAGCTGATGTCCGAGCGCGAGGTGCTGTAGCACGAGCCCGTGCCGCCGGTTCCGGCTGTGGTGTACGAGGTGCCGACGATGTTGGTGTCGAAGGTCGTCGTGGTCTTGTAGGTGATCGTCGGCGTCTTGCTGTTCAGCGCGGTCATGCCGCTGATGCCGCTCAGCAGCACCTGGTCGCCGGTCTGGAAGTTGTGCGTCGCGGCCGTGGTGATCACCACCGAGCAGGTCGAGGTCAGGCATTTGTAGATCGTGCCCGCCGAACCGGCGCTGGTGATGCTGCTGCTGGGCGTGACCTTGAAGGTGGTCGTCGACGGCACGCTGGTTACGGCCAGGATCTTGGCGTTCAGATAGCTGGAGCCGGTGCCGGTGATGTAGACGTAGTCGCCCACCGCCAGGCCGTGCGTGGCCGAGGTGGTGATCGTCGTCGGCGAGCCCTTGGTGTAGGCCGAGATGGTTTTGGTGGCGCTGTACCAGGCCGCGCTGCTCAGCGTGCTGGACGGAATGGCCCCGCGCACGTTGTCGGCGTAGGTGCTGACATTGACGCCGATCGAGTACGGCACGATCGCGGCCTTGGAATAGTAGGGCGTCTGCACGTCCTGCACGACGGTGTCGATCAGGTCGGCGGCGGCGGTCTTCAGGGCGCCGATGCGGCTGGTGCCGTCCATCGAGCCGGTGATGTCGAGCACCAGGGCCACTTCCAGGTTCTTCGACGAGCGCACGACGTAGGACTTGGCGCTGGTCACCAGGGGCTGGTTGTTGTTGATCAGGCCCAGGATGATCGGCGAGATCGAGATCGAGGCTTCGCCGATGACCTCCTTCTTGGAGTCGACGTAGAACTTCGACGTGGCCGTTGTGGAGCCGAGTTCGGCCTTGAGGGCCGCGCTGCCGGTCGCCGTCAGGGTGCTCTCGTCGGTGGCGGTGGTGCGCGCGGCGATCAGGGTGGCGGCGTCCAGGGCGTCCTGCAGGCGGCGGCGCTCCAGGCTCATCCGGCTGACGTCGACCACGCCGAACACCAGGATCGACAGCGGCAGGATGCTGAGAGCCACCCAGACGGCGATGGCGCCCCGGGTGTTCGAACCGAAGCCGCGCAGGCGCGTGGCGACACGGGCGAACGCCCCGCCCAGGCGGGCGGCGAAGCGGCTGTGGACGGTCATCGGCGGAGTGCCCCTCGTTCTATCGCCGGGCAGCATGACAGCCGACGGTGAACAGGCGGCAAACGCCGGAGAAGATTCAGTTTCCCGCCGGGCTCCCCGTTCTGCGGGCCCGCAGGAAGTCGACGAAGGCCCGCAGCGGGGCGGGCATGTGCCGCCGGCTGGGGTAGTAGAGGAAGGGTCCGTCGAAGGGCGGGTTCCAGTCCTCCAGCACCGGAACCAGCCGGCCGGCGGCCACCGCCGGGGCCAGCAGGCCCTCGAAGCTCATCACCAGGCCAAGCCCCTCCTCGGCGGCGCGGATCTCCAGTTCCGACGACGAGGTGACCAGGGGTCCCTCCGGCGAGACGCGAATGATCTCGCCGTCCTTCTCGAATTCCGGAACGATCATCGCCCCGCTGGGAAAGCGGTGGCGGATGCAGGGCATGGCCAGGAGATCGCGCGGGTGCAGGGGAACGCCGTGGCGGGCCAGGAAGTCCGGCGAGGCCGCGGCCTGATAGCGTTCGGGACCCGACAGCGGCACGGCGATCATGTCCTTCTCCAGCCGCTCGCCGTAGCGCACGCCGGCGTCGGCCCCGGCCGCCAGCACGTCGACGAAGCTGTCCTCGACGATGATTTCCAGCGTAATGCCGGGATTGGCGCGCAGGAACGGGCCGATCAGTTCACCGAGGGACAGCTTGGCGGCCGCGCCCGGCACGTTCAGCTTCAGGACGCCGGTCGGGCTGTCGCGGAACTGGTTCACCGCGTCGAGGGCGCCGGCCACCTCGGCCAGAGCGGGCGAGAGGCGCTCAAGAAGGCGCTCGCCGGCCTCGGTGGCGGTGACGCTGCGGGTGGTGCGGTTGAGCAGGCGCACGCCCAGCGCCGCCTCCAGCCGCCGCACCGCCTCGCTCAGCGACGAGGCCGACACCCCTCGGCCCACGGCGGCTCCCCGGAAGCTGCGGGCCCGCGCCACGGCGGCGAAGGCGTCGAGATCGGCGAGGTCGGGGCTGGCCATTGTGCGAATTTCCGAACGGCTCGTGCATGAGTGAGCGGATTATCGCACAGGTCGCGCGACGGCATAGTCGCCTCGTCAAACACCGCGGCGCTCGGGTCTCCTCAACCGAGCCCGCCCCGCACGAAGGAGATCGCCATGCGCACCCTCAAGCTCGGAACCACCGGTCCCGCCGTCTCGGCCCTCGGCCTCGGCTGCATGGGCATGTCGGATCTCTACGGCCCCGCCGACCGGGCCGAGAGCATCGCCACCATCCACGCCGCCCTGGAGGCCGGGATCACCCTGCTCGACACCGGCGACTTCTACGGCATGGGCCACAACGAGATGCTGATCGCCGAGGCCCTCAAGGGCCAGGACCGCGACAAGGCCGTGATCAGCGTCAAGTTCGGCGCCCTGCGCGGCCCCGACGGCGCCTTCCTCGGCTATGACAGCCGGCCCAAGGCGGTGAAGAACTTCCTGACCTATTCGCTGCGCCGGCTGCAGGTCGATCACATCGACGTCTACCGGCCCTCGCGCCTGGATCCCGACGTGCCGATCGAGGACACCATCGGCGCCCTCGTCGAGCTGCGCGACGCCGGCTACATCCGCCACATCGGCCTGTCGGAGGTGGGCGCCGACACCATCCGCCGCGCCGCCGCCGTCGCCCCGATCAGCGACCTGCAGATCGAGTATTCGCTGCTGTCGCGCGGCATCGAGGAGGCCATCCTGCCCACGACCCGCGAACTGGGCGTCTCGATCACCGCCTATGGCGTGCTGTCGCGCGGCCTGATCAGCGGCCACTGGGACAAGACCGCCCAGCCCGCCGCCCGCGACTTCCGCGCCCATTCCCCGCGCTTCCAGGGCGAGAACCTCGACCGCAACCTGGCCCTGGTCGAGACCCTGCGCGGCGTGGCGCAGGAGAAAGGCGTCAGCGTCGCCCAGATCGCCATCGCCTGGGTCGCCTCGCGCGGCGACGACATCGTCCCCCTGGTCGGCGCCCGCCGCCGCGACCGCCTGTCCGAGGCCCTGGGCGCGCTGGACGTCGTGCTGACCGCCGAGGATCTCGCCGCCATCGAGGCGGCCGTGCCCAAGGGCGCGGCGGCCGGCGAACGCTACGCCCCGGCGATGATGGCCCACCTCGACAGCGAACGCTGACCCGCCAAAGCCTGGTTGGCGCCCTGCCTGGAGCGGTCTAGGCAGGGCGCCGACAAGCATGGGGCGAGGCGAGCATGACCGGGTTCAATCGGCGGACGGTGTTGGGCGGTGCGACCGCGAGCCTGGCGCTGTCGCTCGCCCCCGCCGCTCTGGCCGCCACCGGCAAGGCCAGGGTGCTGATGCTGTCGGACCTGCACTCGGCCTACGGCATCATGCCGGCCCTGCTGGAGGCCATGCGCCGCATCGTCCGCTGTGACGCCACGCCCAGCCTGATCCTGCTGAACGGCGACCTCTTCGAGGCCGGCAACGTCGTGGCCAGGCGCAGCGACGGCGAGCTCGACTGGGCGTTCCTGGAAGCCGTCTCCAGGCTGGCCCCCACCGTCATCAACATCGGCAACCACGACGCCGACCTGGTCGAAGACATCGCCGCCGCCGCCGACCGCGCCCGGGCCCTGGGCATCACCGTGGTCAGCAACATCGTCGACAAGCGCACCGGCCGGCCGATCGCCTCCTCGCGCGCCACGCTCGACCTCGGTTTCCCGGTGCATCTGGTTGGCTGGGCCACCAATTCGATCGACACCTATCCCAAGGCCATCCGGCCCGACCTGTCGATCCCGGCGCCGACGCCGTGGGCGCAGGCCAACCTGCCCTCCGCCCCGCCCGAAGACGGCCTGCTGGTGGTGATGAGCCACGCCGGCCTGCCCGCCGACCGGCCGCTGCTGTCCTCGCTGCCCGACCGCACCCTGTTCCTGGGCGGCCACAACCACCTGACCGTCGAGCACGCGCAGGGGTCTAGCCGCTACGTCCACACCGGCGCCTGGGGCCAGCCCCTGACGCTCGCCACGATCGACCGCGCCCGCAGGGCCGACCCGATCCGCATCTCCCGCGTCGTGGTCGATCCCAACGGTCCGGCCGATGCGGTCCTGAAGCGTCACGTCAAGGAGGTGCTCGCCGCCCGCCTGCAGCCCGAGGAGCGGGCGGCGGTCGCCCGCGTGCCCAAGGCCCTGTCGCTGGGCGACACCGGCCGCAAGGTCGCCGGCCTGATGGCCAGGGCCGCCGGCGCCGACGTCGGCTTTATGGGCCACACGACCATGGGCATGGGCCTTCCGGCCGGCGAGCTGACCCGCTACGCCTACGACTCCGTGGTCCGCTTCGACGGCGTGATCATGAAGGCGGAAATCGACGCGGCGACCCTGGCCGACATCCTGTCGCGCACCGACCAGGATCGCGGCTTCCCGTTCGACAGGCTGACCGGCGACTTCGCCTACGCCAGCGGCCCCACCCGCCCCGACAAGACCCATCTGACCATCGTCACCACCGACTGGTGCGCCGGCCGCCAGAAGGAATATTTCGGCCGCGAGGACCTGGTGTTCAGCAAGACCGACCTGAAGGTGAAGCCGTCGATCCTGGCCGGGCTGGCCCGAAGCTGATCCCTCTCCCCTTGCGGGAGAAAGTGGCCTCCGAAGGAGGTCGGGTGAGGGGTCTCTCAAAAGCAAGACGCCGCGAAAGCTGATCAGCTTTCGCGGCGTTCCTGTCCGTGCGACCCCTCATCCGTCGGCTTTCGCCGACACCTTCTCCCGCAAGGGGAGAAGGGGGTCACTCCACCGTCACCGACTTGGCCAGGTTGCGCGGTTGGTCGACGTCGGCGCCCTTGATGACGGCGACGTGGTAGGCCAGCAGCTGGATCGGGGCCGACATCACCAGGGTCGAGACCAGCGGGTCGCTGGCCGGGGCGGTGACCACCACCTTGGCGCCGGCCGGGGCGTGCTTCACGCCTTCGGTGTCGGTGATGAAGATCACCTGGCCGCCGCGCGCCATGACCTCGCTCATGTTCGACGCCGACTTTTCAAACCAGCTGTCGTGGGGCGCGAGGATGACGATCGGGGTCTTGTCGTCCACCAGGGCGATCGGGCCGTGCTTCAGCTCGCCGGCGGCGTAGCCCTCGGCGTGGATGTAGCTGATCTCCTTCAGCTTCAGCGCGCCTTCCAGGGCCAGGGCCGACATCGGACCGCGGCCCAGATAGAGCACGTCGCGGGCCTTGGCGACGTCGGCGGCGATCTCCTTGATCGCGCCTTCCAGGTGGATGGCCTCGGCGATCAGGCGCGGGGCCTCCAGCAGCACCTTCACCAGGCGCTGTTCTTCCGCCGCGTCGATGGTCCCGCGCGCCTTGGCGGCGGCCACGGCGATGGCGGTCAGCACGCTGACCTGGGCGGTGAAGGCCTTGGTCGAGGCCACGCCGATCTCCGGACCGCAGTGGATCGGCCAGACCACGTCGACCTCGCGGGCCATGGTCGATTCCGTGGCATTGACGACCACGGCGCTCTTCATGCCCTTGGCCTTGCAGTAGCGCAGGGCCGCCAGGGTGTCGGCGGTCTCGCCCGACTGCGACATGGCCACGACCAGGGCGCCCGGCCGCAGGGCCGGCTGGCGGTAGCGGAATTCCGAGGCGATCTCGACGTCCACCGGCAGGTCGGCCAGCTGCTCGATCAGGTACTTGCCCACGACGCCGGCGATGTAGGAGGTGCCGCAGGCGACGATCTGGATGCGCTCCAGCTTGGCCCAGTCGACCTCGCCCGGGATGGCGGTCTTGCTGGTCAGGGCGTCCACATAGGCCGCGATGGTGCGCTGGCACCCCTCGGGCTGGTCGTGGATCTCCTTTTCCATGAAGTGGCGGTAGTTGCCCTTCTCCATCATCACGGCGCTGGCCGGCACCACGCGCACGGGGCGGGTCACCACCGCGCCCGAGGCGTCGAAGATCCGCGCGCTGTCGTGGTCGAGAGCCACGTAGTCGCCCTCGTCGAGATAGATCACCCGGTTGGTGAACGGGCCGACGGCCAGGGCGTCCGAGCCCAGGAACATCTCGCCCTGGCCCTCGCCGACCACCAGCGGGCTGCCGCGGCGGGCGCCCAGCACCAGGTTTTCGGCCCCCTCGATCAGCACGGCCAGGGCGTAGGCCCCGGTCAGCCGGTCGAGCGTGGCCTTGAAGGCGTCCAGCGGGGCAAGGCCCGTGGCCAGCTCGGCGTCGATCAGGTGGGCGATCACCTCGGTGTCGGTGTCGCTGGAGAAGGTGCGGCCGGCGGCGGCCAGCTCGGCCTTCAGCTCGGCGAAGTTCTCGATGATGCCGTTGTGCACCAGGGTGACGCGGCCGGCCGAATGCGGGTGGGCGTTCTTCAGGTTCGGCTCGCCGTGGGTGGCCCAGCGGGTGTGGCCGATGCCGGTGGTGGCGGTGAGAGGCTCGGCGGCCAGCACCTCCTCCAGGGCCTTGATCTTGCCCTTGGCCCGGCGGCGCTCGACCCCAGTTCCGACGACGCCCGCTATGCCGGCCGAGTCGTAGCCCCGGTATTCGAGCCGCTTGAGGCTCTCGACCAGACGCTCGGCGACGGAGGCCTTACCGACGATGCCGATGATGCCGCACATGGGACATGATCCTTTGTAGAACGCGCCGGGAGGATTATTGCTACCCGTACGGGATATTTCGAGCGCGGCCTTTAGCACTCGCGCAGGGACCGGCGACGTAAATCTGCATTTCGGATCGTTTCGCGGTCCAGACTCCGCCCCGGCGAGGCTCTATATGGGCCGCGCAAGTTCACTTAAGCGACATGAAGACCCCCATGAGCAAGCGCGCCTATTTCGGCACCGACGGCATCCGCGGCCAGGCCAACAAGCACCCGATGACCGCCGAAGTCGCCCTGCGCGTCGGCCTGGCGGCCGGCAAGCTGTTCCGCTCGCAGGACGACCGCCGCCACCTGGTGGTGATCGGCAAGGACACCCGCCTGTCGGGCTACATGATCGAGCCGGCCCTGGTCGCCGGCTTCACCAGCGTCGGCATGGACGTGCGGCTGTTCGGCCCGCTGCCCACCCCGGCCGTGGCCATGATGACCCGCTCGATGCGCGCCGACCTGGGCGTGATGATCTCGGCCTCGCACAACAATTTCGCCGACAACGGCATCAAGCTGTTCGGCCCCGACGGCTACAAGCTGTCGGACGAGCAGGAGCTGAAGATCGAGGCCCTGATGGGCGAGGGGCTGCAGGAAGGCCTCGCCGCCCCGCGCGACCTTGGCCGCGTCAAGCGCATCGACGACGCCCAGGCCCGCTATGTCGAGATCGTCAAGGCGACCTTCCCGCGTCACCTCTCCCTGTCGGGCCTGCGCATCGTCGTCGATTGCGCCAACGGCGCGGCCTACAAGGTCGCCCCGACCGCCCTCTACGAGCTGGGCGCCGAGGTCATCAGCCTGGGCGTCGATCCGGACGGCACCAACATCAACGAGGAATGCGGCTCGACCCATCCCGACGCGATGGCCAAGCTGGTGCGCGAGTACCGCGCCGACATCGGCATCGCGCTGGACGGCGACGCCGACCGCCTGGTGATCTGCGACGAGAAGGGCCTGATCGTCGATGGCGACCAGATCATGGCCATCATCGCCGGGGCCTTCGCCCGGGCCGGCAAGCTGAAGGCCGGCGGCGTCGTGGCCACCGTGATGTCGAACCTCGGCCTGGAGCGCTCGCTCAAGGGCCTGGGCCTGACGCTGGAGCGCACCGCCGTGGGCGACCGCTACGTCATGGCCCGCATGCGCGAGGGCGGCTTCAATGTCGGCGGCGAGCAGTCGGGCCACCTGATCCTGTCGGACTTCTCGACCACGGGCGATGGCCTGATCGCCGCCCTGCAGGTGCTGGCGGTGATGATCGAGACCGGCAAGCCGATGAGCGCCCTGGCCCGTCAGTTCGAGCCGGTGCCGCAGCTGCTGGAAAACGTCCGCTTCGCTGGCGGCAAGCCGCTGGAGGCCAAGACCGTGAAGGAAGCCATCGCCGACGGCGAGGCCGCCCTCAACGGCAATGGCCGCATCGTCGTGCGCGCCTCGGGCACCGAGCCGCTGATCCGCATCATGGCCGAGGGCGACGACCCGGCCCTGGTGCGCAAGGTGGTCGGCGACATCGCCTCGGCGGTGAAGGCCGTCTGACGCCCTTCAAGTCTTGGCGAGGCGTTCGGGCGTGACGGCGTAGCGGCCGACCAGGCCCAGGGCCTCGCCCACCGCCTCGTGCTCGGCGCCCAGCAGCTTGGTCAGCTCCTGGATGGCCGGGGTCACCCCGGCCGTCAGCACGTCCCTCAGGCTGTCGGCCTTGATCGGGTCGGGCGAGCGGCCGTGCAGCATGGCGGTCTTGATCCGCTCGGCCTCCTCCAGGCCGCCCTTGACCAGCCCGCCCAGGATCGCGTCCTCGAACAGCTCGAACGGCGGGCAGGTCAGGCACGGCCAGGGGCCGGGCAGCTTGATCTTGTCGATCTCGGCATAGGGAAAGCGCAGCTCGTCGAGCAGGTCGAACAGCGACTGGGTGATCCAGCAGGGGCCGTAGGTCCGCACGATCCAGCGCCGCAGCACCCCGCCCAGCTCCAGGGCCGTCAGGCGCGGGGCGTACTCCTGGAACCCGGGGGTCTGGAAGTGGCTGACGAAGGTCGTGAAATAGAGGCAGCGGGTGGTGTAGCCCGGCGGGCTGAGCCAGCTGGCCAGGTTGATGTAGTAGCGGCTGATCTTGGCCCAGTTGTCGCCGTTCTCGGCCTTGATGTCCCCGATGTTGACGTCGAACCAGTGGTGCCAGGTCGAGTCCGTCGCCACCCGGCCCACCCCGGCCCGGTGGCCGTCATAGACGCTGATCATCGGAAAGCGCGACCGGGCCGGCTGGGGTCCCTTGGAGAAGACGTAGGGCGGCGAGCCCAGGGTTGCGCCGTAGGCGATCACCGTCGGCTCGGGCTTGGGGCCGCCGTTCAGGGCGTCCGGATATTCCGCCTCCTTGCCCTCGCCGAAGTCGTAGGCGGCGTCGAGATCGATCGTGCCGGTGTCGTGGCACAGGCCCTCGTGGGCGTGGTCGGGCATGACGTCGATCGGCCCGAGGGTCGGGTGGCAGAGCACCGGATGGGGCCGCACCTTCTCGAGGAAGACGCTGATCCGCCGGCGCTGCCAGGGCTCCCAGTCGATCGGCTGCGGGGTCAGGTCGCCCTGGTGGGGACCGTTGCCCAGCGCCAGGGGGCCGCCCGGCCAGCCCGGCTCGTAGGCGGGCGAGGGCGGGCGCAGGGTGTCGATGCGGTCGGGCGTGTCGATCGGCGGCACGCCGTCGGCGTTGGTCCAGCGCCGCATCGAGCGGATGCGCGGCATGCGCCAGCACATCGAGGCGCCCAGATAGTCATGGTCGCCGGTGGCGAACAGGCCGCCCTTCTTGGTCTTCATCCACTTGGCCAGATAGGCCAGCTCGGTGTCGGTCGAGGCGGTAGGGTGAGCCTCGATGGGCGCGTCCGAATTGCCGCCGCTGTTGTTCGGCGCGAAGCCGAAGCACCAGATCTGCTCGTAGCGGTCGATGACCTTGGCGGCGCCGTCCTGCATGTCGAACCGGAAGTTGACGTACTTGGCGGCGTAGGGGTCGGCCGGGACGACGACCGCCGGCGTTCCCGCGCCCCGCAGGGCGATGTCGATGCGGAACCTCATGCAGCCGACCTTGGAGGCGCGGATCAGCTCGATGACCGAACCGACGCCGAAGCCCTCGCCGGGCACGGTGGCGATGTTGAAGTCGACCACCACCAGGATGTCGACGATGGTGTTGAGCGCCAGGACCGGCTTGAGCGCCTCGGTCAGCGGGCCGACGAACGCGCGATTGATGCGGGCGGAAGCAAGGAAATCAGAGAACGCCACAGCAACCTCCGATTGATTTATGTTCCAATGCTATCTATGCGCCCATATCGATCGTCGGTAAACCCAGGGCTGTCGGTCGGGGGTGATTTTTGGTGTGGATGCACTAATCTTGGCGGAAAAGCGGCGAAAATTCGCCCGAAAGGCGATGGCCAAGGTTGTGTTTCGTCAGTTTCGTGACATCGTCGAGTCCGTGGTTAACGGCGCGAGCCCCCACAGCGCCGGGCCACGGGAGGATGTTCCAGGTGTTCCACACGCAGGATACGCGGCCCGTCGCCGCGCCCGGACTTTTGCACAGCCGCGACTTCCGCCGCGCCCTGTTCTTCGGCGGCGTGCTCAGCAGCGCCTTCTGGCTGGCCACGGCCTGGCTGGCGGGACGGCTGTTCCTGAACCTCTGACCGTCTAGTCCGAGGCCCGCCCGACCAGGGCGTAGTCTTCGAGGACGTCCGCCGGCTCGTCCGTGCGCCGCCGCAAGGCGTCCAGCAGCAGGTCCAGCGCGCGGGCGGTCATCCGGTCGATCGGCTGGCGCACCGTGGTCAGCGGCGGCCACACGCGAGTGGCCAGCAAGGTGTCGTCGAACCCGGTGACGGCCAGATCGCGCGGCAGCGACAGGCCGCGGCGGTGGGCGACCCACAGCGCGGCGGCCGCCATGTCGTCATTGGCCGCGACGATGGCGTCCGGCAGTTCGGCCAGGGCCAGCAGCCGTTCGGCGGCGGCCAGCCCCGACTCGAAGGTGAAGCGCCCCTCGATCACCCTGTCTTCCGCCAAGTCCAGCCCGTGCGCTTCCAGCGCCTCGCGACAGCCCAGCAGGCGCTCGACGCTGTCGGAATGGTCCTGCGGCCCGGCGATGATCGCGATCCGCCTGCGTCCCCGGGCGATCAGCCGCTCGGTCATGGCGCGCGAGGCGGCGCGGTTGTCGATCCGGACGGTGAACATGTCGGGCAGGGGCGCGGCCGTGGCGATCGACGCCGCCGCCAGGCCCAGGGCCCGGAACGCGGCCGAACCGCTCAGCACCGTGTCGAACGGCGGCAACAGCAGTAGGGCGTCGGCTCCCGATCTCTGCAGGGCGCGGGCGGCGTCCAGCGCCTCGCCCGCCGAGGCGGCCTTGCGGGCCATCAGCTGCAGGCCCCGCTCGGCGCTGGCCACGGCCGCGGCCGCCAGCACCGCGTCGATGAACATGCTGTCGACGCCGGCGTAGAGCAGGCCGATCCTGGCCGGGGTCGCGCCGACCAGCCGCCGCGCGGCCGAGTTGGGCACGTAGCCCAGGGCGTTGATGGCCGCCAGCACGCGCTCGCGGGTCTCGCGGCTGAACTTGCCGGTGTCGTTGAAGACGTTCGACACCGTCATGGCCGAGACGCCGGCGTGGGCGGCCACCTCCTTGATCGTGACCTTGCCGCCCTCGCGGGGGCGTCTTGGAGAAGAGGCGGGCCGTCGCATGACCGTCCGAACACCGTTCGAAAGAGGGTTGTGGTTTAACGATAAACCCAACAACCCTGCGACGCGACTCTCCAGAAGCGAAGCTTGTTCATGACGTCATCCGCCGCCGTTCCTCAGATCAAGACCAAGAGCCACTACGTCATCCTCGACGGCCTGCGGGGCGTGGCCTCGCTGATGGTGGTCGTCTTCCACCTGTTCGAGGCCTATTCCGGCGGCGTCCCGCAGAAGCAGATCATCAATCACGGCTACCTGGCGGTGGACTTCTTCTTCCTGCTGTCGGGCTTCGTGATCGCCTACGCCTATGACGACCGCTGGGAAGGCGGCATGGGGCAGTGGGACTTCTGGAAGCGCCGCCTGGTGCGTCTCCAGCCGATGATCATCATCGGCGGCCTGGTCGGCGCCAGCCTGCTGGCCTTCCAGCACTGGTCGATCTTTCCCAAGCTCGGGACCGCGACGACCTGGCAGGTGATCGGCGTCCTGCTGCTGGGCTTCCTGATGATTCCCCTGCGGCCGTCGGCCGAGATCCGCGGCTGGGGCGAGATCTATCCGCTGAACGGCCCGCAATGGTCGCTGTTCTACGAGTACATCGCCAATTTCCTCTACGCCGTCGGCCTGCGGAAGCTTTCGAACCGCTGGCTGGGCGGCCTGGTCGCCGTGTCGGCCATCGCGCTGGTCTGGCTGCTGGTGCGGGGCCCGCGCGGCGACGTGATCGGCGGCTGGGCGCTGGACGCCAATGGCGTCCAGATCGGGCTTACGCGGGTGATGTTCCCGTTCTTCGCCGGCGTGCTGCTGATGCGCCTGGGCAAGCGGATCAAGGTCGGCCACGGCTTCTGGGTGTGCAGCCTGCTGCTGATCGCCGCCTTCTCCCTGCCGCGCTTCGGCGGGACCGACCGGCTGTGGCTGAACGGTCTCTACGAGGCCGCCTGCATCATCCTGCTGTTCCCGCTGATCGTCGCCATCGGCGCCGGCGAGAAGGACGCCAAGGGCCCCAGCGTCCGGATCGCCCGCTTCTTCGGCGACCTGTCCTACCCGCTCTACATCACTCACTATCCGCTGATCTACATCTACACCGGCTGGGTGATCGACCGGAAAATCCCCGCCGCCCAGGGCGCGCTGGTCGGGGTCGCGGTGTTCGTGGCGGCGGTGGCGATCGCCTGGGCCGCCCTCAAGCTCGTCGACGAGCCGGTGCGGCGCTGGCTGGCGGGACGGGTGCTGGCGCGCGGCTAGCGGGGCCGCTTCCCCAAACGCCCGTCATTCCCTCCCCCTTGATGGGGGAGGGGCAGGGGTGGGGGAGGTGCGGCGTCAGACGTCGCGCCGTCGCCAATTCAGCAGGTCACCCCCATCCCCGACCCTTCCCCCATCGAGGGGGAAGGGGGAGAACCGCAACGCCTCAGAACCCGATCTTCGGGGCCTTCAGGCGGCGCTTGTTGACGTGGCCCTTCGGCGCGGGGGCCTCGATCTCCTCGGGCAGTTCGCCCTTGAAGTAGAAGCGCTGCCAGGCCTCCTTGGTGGCGGCCGGGTCGCGGGCGGCGATGCGGGCGTTGAACTCGCCGCGCTTCTCGGCCCAGACGTCGTACTGCTTGCGGATGTCGGGGTTGGCGTTCATGTGCCGGATCACCGGCTGCACGTTCTCCAGCGGCTTGTCCTGGATCATGGTGATGAAGCAGAACGGCTCGCCCTTGGCGAACTTCACCGTGCCGGGGCGGGTGAAGATCCAGTTCATCGTGAAGGGGAAGGGCAGCCAGTCGGTCTCGACCAGGCCGGCCAGCGGCTGGATGCCGTCCTTGATGTGGTTGGGCGGCCCCATGGTCCAGATCAGCCAGTCCGGCGGCGTGCGGAACAGATAGCCGGTGTGGAAGGTGATCGTCCCGCGCGAGAAGTGCGATTTGACGAAATCGTCGAAGCCCGGGTGCGGGTGGTCCGACTTGAAGGTGATGTCGTTCTGGTGGATCCCGCCGTTCCAGGTGGCCTCGAACCCGACCGGGCACAGGATCTCCCAGCCGGTGGTGTTGGCCATGGTCAGCGGCAGGCAGCGATAGGGATGGCGGTCGGCGAAGTGGTCCATCCAGGCCCGCTGCGGACGCCCAGGCACGATCTCCGGCGGCCGGCTCTCGGTGGGATAGCACTCCAGATACATGCCGCTTCTTTCCCGTTGTTATTGACGACCTTCGTCCTGCCTTAGCCCTTCGGCGGCGCTCCCGTCCAGCCGTCCGCGTCGGCCGGTTCCACCGGCTCGCCGTCGCGACCCTGGCGCTGGGCCAGCTTGCGCAGCTCCTCGTCGCGGGCGGCCGTGTCCCAGGCTCCGCCCATCTCGCCCGGACGCATCCTGGCCAGGTCGGCGGCCAGCAGGCGGTCCATGGTCTGGGCCGCGTCGCGCGAGGCCAGGATGTAGGCCTCTTCCTGGCCCCACATGGGCTTCAGGTCCTCGAAGGTCTTGCGGTCGTGGCGGCGGAAGAAGGACGTGGCCCGGAAGGCCTTGTGGGCGCGGAAGCCCAGCTTCTGCAGGGCCGTCGAGCCCAGGGCCAGGGCCGCCTCGAAGGTCTCGCGCTCGACCGCGTCGGCGCCGTTGGCCAAGAGGTCGTAGGCGTGGCGGCGGTCCCAGGCGCGGGCCAGGATGATCAGGTGCGGGAAGGCGTTGCGGGCCGTCTCGACCAGCTCGGCGGTCTTCTCGCGATCGTCGAGCGCGACGATCAGCATCCGCGCGTGCTCGGCCCCGGCGGCGCGCAGCAGGTCAAGGCGCGTGGCGTCGCCATAGTGCACCCGTCGGCCAAAGCGCCGCAGCAGCTCGATCTGCTCGATGTCGCTGTCCAGAACCGTCGACTTGAAGCCGTTGGCTTGCAGCAGGCGGCCGGTGATCTGACCGAACCGGCCGAAGCCGGCGATGATGATGTCCGGCTCGCCCTCGTCGAAATTGGGGGCCTCGGGCTCGACGTCGGGGATCGAGGCGTTGATCAGTTCGGCGATGCGTTCGTAGAGGATCATGGCCACAGGGGTGAGGGCCATCGAGACGGCGACGGCGGCGGTCAGCAGGGCCGCCAGGTCCGCGCCGATGACGCCGGCCCCGACCGTGAAGCTCAGCAGCACGAAGGCGAACTCGCCGCCCTGGGCCAGGGCCGTGGCCACGGCCGCCGCCCCGCGTCCGGGCGCGCCGGCGAGACGCGCGATGCCGAACATGACCAGGAACTTCAGCACCATCAGGCCCAGCACCAGAGCGATCAGGGTCAGGGGCTGGCGGGCGATCAGCATCAGGTCGATGCCGGCGCCGACGGTGATGAAGAAGAGGCCCAGCAAGAGGCCGCGGAACGGCTCGATGTCGGTCTCCAGCTCGCGGCGGAATTCGCTCTCGGCCAGCACCACCCCGGCCAGGAAGGCCCCGAGGGCGGGCGACAGGCCGACGGCCTGCATCAGGCCCGCCACGCCGACCACGATCAACAGGGCCGCGGCGGTGAAGATCTCGCGCAGGCGGGCCTCGGCGATGAAGCGGAAGATCGGCCGCACGACATAGCGACCGCCGCCGACGACCGCGCCCACCGCGCCCAGCACGGCCAGGCCCTGGGCCCAGGCGGGCAGGTGCGAGATCAGGCTGGCGCCGTGGCCGCCGGCGTCCGCGCCGTGCGCCTCGGGCGCGACGGTGGCCAAGAGCGGCAGCAGGGCGAACATCGGGATCACCGCCAGGTCCTGCAGCAGCAGCACCCCGAAGGCCGCGCGGCCCACCGGGCCTTGCCTCAGACCTTTCTCGTCGAGGGTCTGCAGCACGATGGCGGTCGACGACATGGCCAGCACCAGGCCCACGGCCAGGGCCGTCTGCCAGGGCAGGCCCAGCAGATAGCCGATGGCGGCCACGGCCAGTGAGGTGCCCACCACCTGGGCGCCGCCCAGGCCGAAGATCGTCTTGCGCATCTCCCACAGGGTGGAGGGGCGCACCTCCAGGCCGATCAGGAACAGCAGGATCACCACGCCGAACTCGGCGAAGCGCATGACGTCGCCCTGCTCGCCGACCAGCGACAGCATGGCCGGGCCGATCAGCACCCCGGCGATCAGGTAGCCCAGCACCGAGCCGAGGCCCAGCCGCTTGGCGATCGGCACCGAGATGACGGCGGCGCCCAGATAGACGAGGGTCTGCTTCAGGAACGGTTCCATGGCTTACGCTCCCTCGGCCGCGTGGTCGGCGGTCAGCAGGGCCGACAGCCGCGCCTGGTAGCGCAGGGCCTCGGCCTTCAGCTGCTCGTCGTCCTTCATCGCCGCCCCGTGCACCACGAACGGCGTCTCCCAGACCATGCCGCACAGATAGGCCGTCTGCTCCAGCGGGCGCAGGAATTCGTCCAGGGTGAAGCGGTTGTAGCCCTTGGCGTGATAGGCCTGGGCCGCCCCGCCGGTGGTGCAGGCCACGAACAGGCGCTTTCCGGCCAAGGCGTCGCCGCCCAGGCCGTAGGCGAAGCCGTGCAGCCACACCAGGTCCAGCCACTCCTTCATCAGGGCCGGCGGCGAGTACCAGAACAGCGGGAACTGCAAGGCGATGATGTCGTGCTGGAGCAGCTTCTGCTGCTCGGTCTCGATGTCGATCGCGAAGTCCGGATAGGTCTCGTACAGGTCGTGGAAAGTGACGCCGGAAAGGGCCTTGGCCGCCTTGGCCAGGGCGCGATTGGCGCGCGAGCGTTCAAGCGCCGGGTGCGCCAGGGTCAGCAGGGCGCCGGCGGTGGCGGGCGTCACGAGCGCGGTGTTAGGCTCGCCCGTCACGCGCGCTCACCGATCGAAGTCGCGTGGCGGGAAAATTTATTCATCAAGGCTTGAATTTCTCCGGCCGGCGCTTCAGAGCAGTCGGCGAACGTCGCTCCGGGAGGAACCATGGTCGACAAGGTGAAGTCCGACGCCGCTGAAGCGTTGGCGGGTCTGCTGTTCGACGGCATGACCATCATGGCGGGGGGCTTTGGTCTCTGCGGCATTCCCGAAAACCTGATCGCGGCGATCCGCGAAACGGGGGTCAAGGACCTCACGGTCATCTCCAACAACTGCGGGGTCGACGGATTCGGCCTGGGCATCCTGCTGGAGAACCGTCAGATCAAGAAGATGGTCTCGTCCTATGTGGGCGAGAACAAGCTGTTCGAACAGCTATACCTGAGTGGAGAACTGCAATTGGAGTTCAACCCGCAGGGCACGCTGGCCGAACGCATCCGCGCCGGCGGCGCGGGCATCCCCGCCTTCTTCACGCGCACCGGCTACGGCACCCTGGTGGCCGAGGGCAAGGAGACCCGCGAGTTCGACGGCGAGATGTACGTGATGGAGCGCGGCCTGGTGGCCGACCTGTCGATCGTCAAGGCCTGGAAGGCCGACGCCGAGGGCAACCTCGTCTACCGAAAGACGGCCCGCAACTTCAATCCGATGATGGCCACGGCCGGTAAGGCCACCGTCGTCGAGGTCGAGGAACTGGTCGAGATCGGCGCGCTCGACAAGGACAACATCCACACCCCCGGCATCTTCGTCGACCGCATCATCGCGGGCGCCAAGTTCGAGAAGCGCATCGAGCGCGTCACCACCCGCCCCCGCGAAGAAAAGACGAAGGAACAAGCGTAATGGCCTGGACCCGCGACGAGATGGCGGCCCGCGCCGCCAAGGAGCTGCGCGACGGCTTCTACGTGAACCTGGGCATCGGCATCCCGACCCTGGTGGCCAACTACATCCCCGAGGGCATGCACGTGACGCTGCAAAGCGAGAACGGCATGCTGGGCATGGGTCCCTTCCCCTATGAGGGCGAGGAAGACGCCGACCTGATCAACGCCGGCAAGCAGACGATCACCGAGCTGGACAGCAGCTCCTATTTCTCGTCGGCCGACAGCTTCGCCATGATCCGCGGCGGCCATATCGCCCTGTCGATCCTGGGCGGCATGCAGGTCTCCGAGACCGGGGACCTCGCCAACTGGATGGTGCCCGGCAAGATGGTCAAGGGCATGGGCGGGGCCATGGACCTGGTGGCCGGCGTCAAGCGGGTGGTCGTGGTCATGGACCACTGCGAGAAGTCCGGCGCGCCCAAGCTGCTCAAGGCCTGCTCCCTGCCGCTGACCGGCGCCGGCGTGGTTGATCTGCTGATCACCGAACTGGGCGTCTTCGAGATCAACCGCGGCAAGACCCCGGTGAAGCTGATCGAACTGGCCCCGGGCGTGAGCGTCGACGAGGTCCAGGCCAAGACCGAGGCGGCGTTCGAGGTGGCGATCTAGTTCGGCTGTTTCCATCCCTTTTGGGACCTCTCCCTTCCCGTTGGCGGATGGGGGAAGGGTCGGGGATGGGGGTGACCTGCTGAGCCGGCGGCCGTGCGCGGCTTCAGCCGCCGCATCACCCCCACCCCTGCCCCTCCCCCATCAAGGGGGAGGGGAACTGCGATGGCGAATTGCTCCGCGCCTTGCACCGTCCGCCAAGCTGCGCCATCTGCGCAGCGGGCGGCCCGCAACCCGCCCGCGTTCGGAGCCGACCCCATGCGCGACTACTTCATCCTGATGGCCGGCTACAACGCCTGGGCCAACGCCCGCCTGCACGCCGCCTGCGAGGCCCTGCCGCCCGGCGGGTTCACCGCCCCGCGCGGCGGTTTCTTCGGCTCGATCGCCGGGACCCTGAACCACCTGCTGGTCACCGACCGCATCTGGACCGCGCGCCTCTCCGCAACCCCGCTGCCGTCCTACGGCCTCGACACCCTGCTGTTCGAAGACCTCGCGTCCCTGCGCGCCGCCCGCGACGCCGAGGACGCCGGCCTCATCGCCTATGTCGCCGGCCTCACCGACGAGGCCTGCGCGGCCCAGTTCCGCTGGGTGCGCAAGGCCGACGGGGTCGAGGTGGTCGGTCCGCTGTGGAAGACCCTGGCCCACCTCTTCAACCACCAGACCCATCACCGCGGCCAGGCCCACGACCTGCTGAGCCAGGCCGGGCTCGCCCCGCCGTCGCTGGACCTGCCGGTCTATCAGCGCGAGGCGGGGGTCTGAGGGGAAGAAAAAGGGGGCGGTTGACGTCTGTAGCTCCACCCCCCGGATGTGCTAGATCGCTGCCATGAAACGCGCCGTCGAGCACCGCATCGGGGTCCAGGCCCCCGCCGAGATCGTCTGGGAAGTCGTGTCCGACTTCGACAGCTGGCACCAGTGGAACCCGCTCTACGTCAAGGCCGCCGGCCAGCTGAAGATCGGCACGGCCCTGACGCTGGAAGAGGCGATCGGCGATCGTCCGGTCAAGGTGATCCAGCCGATCGTCCAGGACTGGGTGCCCTACGAGCAGCTGCACTGGCGTTCGCAGCGCCTGGGCGGCTTCGTCACGGCGATCCGCTACATCGAGGTCGAGAACATGGGGCCGACCAACGCCACCTTCTCGAACGGCGAGCTGTTCATGGGCCTGCTGGTCAAGTGGATCGGCAAGGACGAGCGCAAGGCGCTGAAGACGGCCTTCACGGCCATGGGCGAGGCGGTGCGCGACCGGGCCGAGGCCCTCTGGCGCGAGCGTGGCGCGGTCCCATCTGAAGTCGGATGATCGACGATCTCTACAGCGCCCGCATCCTGACGCTCGTGGCCAACATGCCGCGGGCCGGGCGGCTGGCCGCGCCTGACGCCAGCGCCGAGAAGACGGCCAAGCTGTGCGGCAGCCGCATCGTCGTCGACGTGGTGGTCGAGAACGGCAGGGTCGCCGACTTCGCCCAGGAGGTTTCGGCCTGCGCCCTGGGCCAGGCCAGCGCCGCGGTGCTGGGCGCGCAGATCATCGGTACGGATCTTTCCGAACTTGAGTTGGCCCGCGACGCCCTGGCCGCTATGCTCAAGTCGAACGGCCCGCCCCCCGCGGGCCGCTTTGCGGAGCTCGCCGTGCTGGAGCCGGTCAAGGACTATCCCGCCCGTCACGCCTCGACGCTTCTGGCGTTCGAGGCCGCGGTCGAGGCTGTCCGGAAGGCCACAGCTTCCGCCCAAACGCGAACTAGCAGCGCCGGCGCCGCTTGATCGGAGCTTTTCGCGGGTGCGATAAGTCCCCGACTCCGTTCGCGAAAGCGCCGGCATGAGCCTTTATGACCGCACTGTCGACCTGGGCCTGCGCGCCTACAAGTTGACGCTTTCGCCTCTCATCGGGCGCCAGTGCCGCTTTATGCCGACCTGTTCGGAATATGCGGCCCAGGCGCTCAAGGATCACGGACCCGCCAAGGGGTCCTGGCTGGCGCTGCGACGGATCTGCCGATGCAATCCGTTCGGCGGCTCGGGGTACGACCCGCCGCCGCCGCCGCGCGAGCCGCGTAAATGGATGTGTGAAGAATGATCGATCTGGTTTTCCCCGACGGCTCCTCCCGTCAGTACCCCGATGGCGCGACGGGTCGCGACGTCGCGGCCGCCATCTCCAAGTCGCTCGAGAAGAAGGCCCTGCTGATCAAGCTGGACGGCCAGGTGCTCGACCTCGACCGCGCCCTGACGCCCGACCTGCTGGCCGGCGAGCGCAAGTTCGAGATCCTGACGCGCGACGCCCCCGAGGCCCTCGAGACCATCCGCCACGACACCGCCCACGTGCTGGCCGAGGCCGTGCAGGAGCTGTTCCCCGGCACCCAGGTGACGATCGGTCCGAACGTCGAGGACGGCTTCTATTACGACTTCGCCCGCGACGAGCCGTTCAGCCTGGATGACCTGGCGACGATCGAAAAGCGCATGAAGGAGATCGTCGACCGCGACGAGAAGATCACGCGCGAGGTCTGGGATCGCGACGAGGCGATCAAGCACTTCGACGAGATCGGCGAGCAGTACAAGGCCCAGATCATCCGTGACCTGCCGGGTACGGACACGATCACGGTCTATCGCCAGGGGAACTGGAAGGACCTCTGCCGCGGCCCCCACCTGCCGTCGACCAAGCATGTCGGCAAGGCCTTCAAGCTGACCAAGCTGGCCGGCGCCTACTGGCGTGGCGACCAGAACAACGCCCAGCTGCAGCGCATCTACGGCACGAGCTGGGCCTCGGAAGCCGATCTCGAGGCCTATCTGAAGCGTATCGAGGAGGCCGAGAAGCGCGATCACCGCAAGCTGGGCAAGGCGCTGGGTCTCTTCCACATGCAGGAAGAGGGCCGGGGCATGGTCTTCTGGCACCCCAAGGGCTGGAAGCTCTGGCAGACGCTGGAGGCCTATATGCGCCGCAGCCTCGACCGCGCCGGCTATATCGAGGTCAAGACGCCCCAGGTCCTGGACAAGACCTTCTGGGAAAACTCGGGCCACTGGGACAAGTACCGCGCCAACATGTTCGTCTGCGAGACGGTCGAAGGCGAGATCCTGTCCCTCAAGCCGATGAACTGCCCCGGCCACGTGCAGATCTGGAACGTCGGCCAGCGGTCGTACCGTGAACTGCCGATGCGCATGGCCGAGTTCGGCGCCTGCCACCGCTACGAGCCGTCGGGCGCCCTGCACGGCCTGATGCGGGTGCGCGCCTTCACCCAGGACGACGCCCACATCTTCTGCCGCGAGGACCAGATCGTCGAGGAGACCGAGCGCTTCATCCGCCTGACGCGGATGATCCACGCCGACCTCGGCATGACGACCAAGTACATCGCTCTGGCCACGCGTCCGGAGCTGCGCGCCGGTTCGGACGAGTTCTGGGACAAGGCCGAAGGCATGCTGGCCGAGGCCGCGCGCCTGGCCGGCGTCGAGCCGGTGATCGCCGAGGGCGACGGCGCCTTCTACGCGCCCAAGCTCGATTTCATCGTCCAGGACGCCATCGGGCGGGAGTGGACCTGCGGCACGCTGCAGCTTGATTATGTTTTGCCGGAACGTTTGGGCGCCGAATACGTTGCCGAGGATGGATCCAAGAAGCGGCCGGTGATGCTGCATCGCGCGATCCTGGGGTCGTTCGAGCGGTTCATCGGGATTCTTTTGGAAAACTACGCGGGCCACCTGCCGCTTTGGCTGGCGCCGACCCAGGTCGTCGTGGCCACGATCACGTCGGACGCGGACGACTATGCGCGCACCGTGGTCGAGCGGTTGATCGCTATGGGATTGCGCGCGGAAGTCGATCTTCGTAACGAGAAGATCAACTACAAGATTCGCGAGCATAGCCTCGGCAAGGTTCCGGTGATCGCAGTGGTCGGGCGTAAGGAAGCGGAGACGGGGCAGGTCGCCCTGCGTCGCCTCGGCGGCGAAGGGCAGCAGATCCTGTCGCTCGACGACGCGCTCGTCGTGCTCGGCCAGGAAGCCACCCCGCCCGACCTCGCGCGGGCCAAGGCGCCGCAAGACGTTCGAGAGCCTGCGCAGGTCTGATGAACAGCATTCTCCCGTCCTTTACGGTCCTCGCCGCAGGCGCACGTCCCGCCAAGCCTTTGGTTTCGGTGGTGATGGTCGTCTATTGGACGGGAGAAGCGCTGGTCGACAGCATCCGCCACGTGCTGGCCGAGCCGATGGTCGACGAGTTCGTCATCGTCGATAACGGCTCCTCGCCGTCGGACGCCGAGATGCTGCGGGCTCTGGGCCTGACGGAGCCGCGCATCCAGCTGGCCCAGGGCCACGGCAATGTCGGCTTCGCCCGGGGCGCCAATCTCGGCGCCTCGATCGCCCAGGGCGAATACCTGATCTTCGTCAATCCGGACGCCAACCTGCAGTCGGACTGCGTGCCGGCCATGGTCGCGGCCTTCCGCGACCAGCCTGTCCCCACCGTGGTCGGCGCCCGGGTCATGAACGTCGACGGCACCGAGCAGCGCGGCGGCCGCCGGGGCGAGGTGACGCCGGTCACCACCCTGATGAGCCTGTCGCAGCTCAGCCAGAAGGTGAAGCGCTTCGCCCGCTTCGAGATCCACCGCGAGCACGAGCCCCTGCCGGCCGAGCCCGCGCCCGTGCCGACCATCTCCGGCGCCTGCTTCGCCCTGCGTCGCCCCGACTTCCAGGCCCTGGCCGGCTTCGACGAGGGCTATTTCCTGCACGTCGAGGACATCGACCTGTGCTGGCGCGCCCGCCAGGCCGGCGGCCAGGTGCTGTTCCATCCGCAGGCCCGCGTCATCCACCTGGGCCACACCAGCCTGGAGCACCCGGTCAAGGTCGAGTTCCACAAGGGCGTGGGCCTGTCGCGCTACTTCATCAAGCGGGCCGACACCTGGCAGCGCTATGTCGTCGCCGTCATGCTGGCGCCGCTGATCCTGCTGCTGTCGATCTGCCGCCCGGCCCTCAATCCCCGTCTGCGTAAGTCATGAGGCGCCGCCTGATCGGCGTGCTGGACCGCCTGGGCCTGGCCGACGCCGCCTTCGCCATCTTCCAGCACCTGCAGGCCCTCAAGCCGGCGGCCGAGGACGTCGCCGTCGAGGACCTGCCCGTCCCGCCGGCCTATCTGCGGGTGATGACCGCCGGTCACGCCGACGCCGCGGCTTTCCTGGCCCAGGGGCGCACCGCCGCCGACCTGATCGAGGCCGTCGCCGCCCGCCACGACCGGCCGCTCTCCGAGCATCCCGACGTGCTGGACTTCGGCTGCGGCTGCGGGCGGGTGTCGCGCTATCTCGGCGCCGCGGGCCCGGCTGTCGGGCTGCGACATCAACGGCAAGCTGATCGACTGGGCCGCGGCGAACCTGCCCGGCCGCTTCGTGCTGTCGCGCCAGACGCCGCCCCTGCCCTACGAGGCGGCCGCCTTCGACCTCGTCTACGCCACCTCGGTCTTCACCCACATGACCGAAGAGCCGCTGAAGGCCTGGCTGGCCGAGCTGGCCCGGGTCGTGCGGCCCGGCGGGCTGGCCCTGCTGTCGTTCTTCGACGAAAAGATCCCGGCCGCCGCCGAGTTCGCCGACCGCCTGGCCGCCGACGGCTTCCTCATCCGCCAGCGCGGGGCCGAGGGCTCCAACCTGCTGTGCGGCTACATGACCGCCGAAGGCTTCGCCCGCCGCGCCGCTCCGGCCTGGCGCCTGGTCGAGACCATCCCGAGCGACGTCTCCGGCGTCGGCCAGGCCATGGCGGTGTTCCGGCGGATCGACGCCTAGGTCCTGATCGACATTCACCGGCCTGAGCTCATTTTTCACCGAGCCTCCCCGCGAAGGCGGGGATCCAAGCCGAGGTTGGAAACGATCCACGGTCGCGCCTCATCCTGAAATCCGGCTTGGGTCCCCGCCTTCGCGGGGATGCGCGGATTTGAAAGTCGCGAATAGCTGAATATCGATACGCCTTAATGCTCGCCGCCCAGCCGCCCGGCGTAGCCGAACACCACGCCCAACCATGGATGGGCCACCAGCACCCGGAAGCGATAGGTCCCGTCGCGGGCGAAGGTGTAGGCCCGCACGCGCGGACCCCAGGCGGCCGGCAGGGGCAGGGGGCCCAGCCGCCAGCTTTCGAAGATCCACGAAAAGCCCCCGCCACGCGCCGCCGCGTGGAAGCGGAAGGTCAGCGGACCGACCGTCTCCTCGAAGGCGAACGGATCGTCGGCCGCCGCGGCGATCCGCGAGCGGAAGGTCCGCGCGCCGAAACGCCGGCTCCAGATCTCGGCGCCGGCCTCAGGCGTGATGCTCACCGCCAGGGTGTGGGTCCCGGGCGCAGGCAGGCCTTGCAGCCGCCGGGCCAGGGTCGCCGGTCCGCGTCCGCCCCGGGCGCGCGCCCGGC
>NZ_QHJY01000182.1 GCF_003185805.1 Caulobacter sp. D5 | reverse complement strand
ACATCCAGCGGGTCTACGAGATGTGCGGCCACAACGTCTCCGAGACGGCCCGCCGCCTCAGTACACATCCCGCCGATACCGACCCTGATCGGCCAGATCCTCAAGCGCCTGAACGCCCAGGATCTCGCCCAGCGCGGCGTGGACCTCGCGCGACATGCCTTCCAGCGAGCCGCAGACATAGATCGCAGCGCCCCGGGCCACCCAGGCCCGCACCTCGTCGGCCGCCGCCCGCAGGCGGTGCTGGACGTAGACCTTGTCGGCCTGGTCGCGGGAGAAGGCCAGATCCAGCCGCGCCAGCACGCCCGAGGCGAGCCAGGCCTCGATCTCGTCGCGATGGAAGTAGTCGTGGGCCGCCGAGCGCTCGCCGAACACCAGCCAGTTCTGCTTGCGGCCCAGCGCCGCGCGGGCCTTCAGGTGGCTGCGCAGGCCGGCGAGGCCCGTGCCGGCGCCGATCAGGATCATCGGCCGGTCGTCGGCCGGCGCGTGGAAGCTGCGGTTGGAGCGCACGCGGCCGGCGATCTCGGCGCCGACGCTCGCATGCTCGACCAGCCAGCCCGAGCCCAGGCCGGGCTTGCCGTCGGCGCGGCGCATCAGCCGCACGACCAGCTCGACCCCGCCGTCGGTCGGCAGGGAGGCGATCGAATATTCGCGGTGGGGCAGGGCGGGCAGGGCGTCGATCAGGGCCTGGGGCGCGGTCCCGGCCAGCGCCTTGATGGCCGCCTCCTCGTGCGGCAGCCGCCGCCAGGACAGGACCTCGCCCAGGGCCTGGGCCTCGTCGGCCTTCACCGGGGTCTCGGCCGACAGCGACAGCCGCGCCAGCAGGTCGGCCACGTCGGCGGGAGCGTTGCGCGGGCCGATCTCGACGATGTCGCCGGCCTGCCAGGTCACGTCGCCGTCCAGCGGTTCCAGGCGCACATGGAAGGCGCCTTCGCCGGCCGAGCCGGGATTGAGCAGGCGGCGATCGGCCAGTTTCCAGCGGCCATAGGCCGGGCGGCTCCAGTCGGGAGCGTCGGTCGAGCCGGTGAGCACCGAAAGCTGCGACTGCCAGTGGCGCAGGGCGGCGGCCTCACCGTCATCGACCTCGACCGTGTCGAACAGGCGCGATCCGCCGTTGCGGGCCAGCCAGGCGTCCAGGCTGTGACCGAAGGCGCAGTAGTGGGCATAGCTGCTGTCGCCCAGGGCCAGCACGGCGTAGGTCAGGCCCGACAGGTCCGGCTCGGTCGCCATGACGTCGCGGATGAAGCGGCGGGCGTTGTCGGGGGCGTCGCCCTCGCCGGTGGTGCTGACGATGAAGAGGGCGCGGCCGGTCAGGTCGGCGGGCTCGACGGCGGCCAGTTCGCGCAGGCGCGCCGGCACGTTCGCGGCTTGCAGCGCTTTCGCCGTGGCCAGGGCCAGTTCCTCGGCGAAGCCGGTCTGGCTGGCGAAGGCCACGAGCACCGGCTCGCCCGCGCCGGCGGCCAGGGCCTTCTCCTCGCGGGCGGCCTTGGCCTTGCGCAGGGCGACCTTCAGGGCGATCCCGGCGCACAGCAGCAGGTAGAGGCCGACGACGATCGCGGCCAGGACCAGACGGCGCGAGCCCGGCGGCAGGCTGGAAAGCAGGTCGGTCATTCGTCGAGCATCGCCTGCAGGGCCGGCGACAGGCGTTCGCTGAGACCATTGGGGCCGCGCGTGACGATCAGGGCCGGCAGGTCGCGCGCCGTGGCGAAGGCCAGGGCGGCGTCCGGACCCATGACGGTCAGGGCGGTGGCCAGGGCGTCGGCGGTCATGCACTCGGGGTGCAGCACGGTGACGCTGACCACGCCGGCGTCGCAAGGGACGCCCGAGGCGGGATCCAGCGTGTGGGCGTAGCGCTTGCCCGCATGGTCGAAGAACCGGCGATAGTCGCCCGAGGTCGCCACCGACAGGCCGTGCAGGGCCAGCACCGTGCGCGGGGCGGCTTCGTCGTTGGCGCCGGCGAGCGGCGGGCGCTCCAGCTCGACCCACCAGGGCTGGCCGTCGGGCTTGGCGCCCGTGCCGCGCAGCTCGCCGCCGACCTCGACGAGGTAGGAGCGCACGCCGGCCCGTTCCAGGGCGCGGGCGGCCTCGTCGACGCCGAAGCCCTTGGCGATGCCGTTGAGGTCGATGTGAAGGCCGCCCGGCTGAAAGAGGGCGTCGCCGTCCAGCGTCACGCGACGCCAGCCGATGGGGGCGCGGGCGGCGTCGAGGGCGTCGGCGCTCGGCGGCTCGCCGGAGAAGGGGCGGGGGCCGAAGCCCCAGAGATCGGTGACCGCGCCCAGGGTGGGGTCGAACGCGCCGTCACTGCCTTCGGCGACCTCGAGGGCGCGGCGCAGCACGGTCGCGAAGCCGGCGGGCAGGGCGGTCCAGGTTCCGGCGGTCGAGCGGTTGAAGCGCGACAGGGCCGACATCGGATCCCAGGCGCTCATCTGCGCGACGACCTGGTCGAGGGCGCGCTGGACCATGGCGGTCATGGCCGCAAGGTCGGTGGTGGCGGGCAGCACGGCCTTGACCGACCAGGTCGTGCCCATGGTCGCTCCGTCGAACCCGCGCACGATCCCGCCCACCGGTCGGGCCGGCGGTTCGCTGATCAACGGGACGAGGACGCGGGTCATGGGGGAGAAACCTCTTCCCTTCCCCCTTGATGGGGGAAGGGCAGGGTTGGGGGTGGAGCGGCGGTGGACGTCACCCCGGCGCAGCAAGGTCCTGAACCGGTGTCACCCCCATCCCCGACCCTTCCCCCATCGAAGGGGGAAGGGAGATATGCGGATTACGGACGCTGGGCTTCGAACGTCGCGGTGTAGCTCGCGCTGAAGCCGTTGCCGGCCAGCGGGCCGGTCTGGCCGCCGCCGGGGCCGCCCGGACCGCCTTGACCACCACCGGGAGGACCGCCTTGCGGGCCGCCGGCCGGGGGAGGACCGCCCTGAGGACCACCGGGGCCGCCC
>NZ_QHJY01000181.1 GCF_003185805.1 Caulobacter sp. D5 | reverse complement strand
GCCGAAGTCACATCCCCCTCAGTCGCTTCGCGACAGCTCCCCCTTCAGGGGGAGCATCTTCAAAGCGTCTCCAGAAACGCCACCAGCGCCGCCTTTTCCTCGCGCGTCAGGCCCAGCGGCTTCAGCAGCGGCGTGGTGGTCGGGAACAGGCGGTCGCCGACCTGGTCGGGCTTGGGCCGCAGCCGCGCGCCGCCTTCGTTGTAGAAGTTCACCGTTCCCTCCAGCGTCGGGAAGATGCCGTTGTGCATGTAGGGGCCGGTCCGCGAGATCCCGCGCAGCGACGGGGTCAGGAAGGCCCCCACGTCGGCCGGGTCGCCGCTGACCTCGTAGCGGCCCAGGTCCTGCAGCTTGCGGCCATAGAAGCTGAGGCCGATGTTGTGGAACTTGCCATCCGACAGCAGCGGGCCGTTGTGGCAGTTGGCGCAGCCGGCCTTGCCCTGGAACAGCTCCAGGCCTTGCAGTTCCTGGTCGCTCAGCACCCGGCCGCCCAGGCTCAGCACCCGGTCCCACTTGCTGCTGCGCGGCTTGAGGGTGCGCTGGTAGGCGGCCAGGGCCTTGGCGGCGTCCTGGGCGGTGACGCGCTTGCCGCCAAAGGTCTGCGAGAAGGCCTTGCGATAGTCGGGATCGGCGTTCAGCCGGCGCTCGACCTCGCGCGGGTCGGCGGCCATCTCCTTGTGGTCGACCAGCGGACCCAGGGCCTGGGTCTCCAGGCTGCCGGCCCGGCCGTCCCAGAACAGCGGCGTGCGCCAGGCCACGACCGTCAGGGTCGGGGCGTTGCGTCGGCCGCGCTGGCGGTCGTGGCCGAACGAGGTCTTCACCCCGTCGCCGAACGCCAGTTCCGGATTGTGGCACGAGGCGCAGGCGATCTGGCCCGAGCCCGACAGCCGGGGATCCTCGAACAGCTTCTGGCCCAGCGCGACCTTTTCAGGGGTCTGCGGATTGTCGGCCGGGACGACCGGGGCGGGCAGGGCGCCGAACGGGGTGAACGAGGCCCCGGCCAGCAGGGTGGGAGCCGGCCAGGTCTCTGGCTTGCCGGAGAAGGCGGCGCGGCGAACCGCGTGCGCGTCGGGAAGCGGCGCCAGCCCGATCAGGGCCGCCGCCGTTCCCAGCAGGAGCAGGAGATTCGCCGCGCGCTTCATGGGTTAGAACTTGTAGCTCATGCCCACCCAGAACGAACGGCCAAGCTTGTAGGGCTGGCTGGTCGTCGAGGCCGTCACCGTCTGCGGCGTCACGTCGAACAGGTTGGTGATCCGCAGGTCGAGGCGGGCCTCGCCGTAGGCCGTCTTGGCGATCAGCGCCTGGATGTTGGCGTTGAAGGTCGTCTGGGCCTTGTAGCGGACCACGTCCCACACCGCGTAGCGCACGCTGCTGACGGTCTGGTACGTACCCGTCTCCTCGATCTGGTCGAAGCCCGAGCGCCAGCGGGCGTTCAGGTTGGTGCGGATGCGGCCGCTCCACCAGTCGGCGCTCCAGTCGGCGTTGACCAGGCCCGGGGCGGCGTAGTTCAGGCGCTGGTTCTCGGCGATCACGCCCAGCAGGCTGCGCACCTCGCCCTTGTAGTAGATCAGCTCGTCGGCGTACTCGCTCTCGTCCGACGGATCCTCGTAGTAGTTGTCGCTGAGGTTATCCTCGGTCTTCGACCACGAGCCATTGAGCGTGACGGTGTGGCGGCCGAAGCCCCGGCTCCATTCGGCCGACAGGCCGCGGAACGAGGTCTCGCCCTCGTTGCCCAGGTGCGTGGTGTTGTAGGTGTAGGTCTGGTTGTTGGTCTCGCGGACATAGCTCTGCACCGTGACCACGCCGGCGGTGAACTGGTCGCGGGCCTCGCGGGCCACGCCCTTGATCCGCGCCACGCCGCCGAACACCGGCTTGGACAGGGCGAAGGTCAGCTCGTCGGAATAGGGCGTCTTGACGCCGGTGCCCGCCACGCCGGCCGTCACCGAGTGCGAATAGAGGTACCAGTCGCCGGCCACCAGCTGGCCGTTCACCGTCGAGGTGGTGCGGCGATAGACCTTGGTGCCGGGGTACTGCGACTTGATCGCGTAGCCGAGGAAGTCGCGCGAATAGTAGCGGTTGGCGCCGACGGTGGCGGTGACTTCCCACGGCAGTTCGTAGACCACCGACAGGCGCGGGGCGAAGCTGTGGTTGTCGAGCAGGCTCTCGTGGTCGTAGCGCAGGCCGCCGCGCACGGTCAGCGGGCCGCGGCTGACCTCGTATTCGGCGAAGGCCGAGACGGAGTCGAGGCTCGCCTCGGCGTCATAGGCCGCATAGTAGATGGCGCTGGTCAGGACGACGTCGCCGGTCTTGCAGGCCACGTCGCCGGCAGCGCACGAGACCAGGCTGCTGACCGTGCCCTGGCTGTAGGCGTAGTTGTCCTCGGGGCGGCGCTTGCGGGCCGTGACGTGGCCGTAGTCGGCGCCGACGCGCAGCTCGCCGCCCAGCAGGGGCTGGCTCCAGCGGGCCTGCAGGCCGATATCTTCCTGCCACTGGTCGAGGTCGCCGAAGCTGCCCTCGGTGCAGTTGGTGTTGGAGCACCAGTCGGCGTAGTTGGAAGCCGAGGGCCAGGAGAAGTTGGGATCGGGCGCCTTGCGGCCGCTCTGGGCCTTGGCGTAGGTGGCCGCCAGCGACCAGTCGGCCTCGTCGCGCTTGCCGGCCAGTTCGAGCTTGCCGGTCAGGCCGCCGCCCTTCTGGGTCATGACGGCGTTGCGCGAATTGTTGGCCGAGTTCTCGCTGGTGTAGGGGCTGTAGGCGATCTGGCCGCGCAGCACGAGGTCGGGCGCGAGGTCGGCCTCGACCTTGGCCAGCACGTTGTCGCTGCGGCTCTTCAGGCCGAACGCCTCGCCGCCATAGGCCGCGGCGCGGTAGTAGGTCATCTCGGTTTCCTGCCGGCCGGCGCCGAGCAGGACCCGAACCTTGTCGTTGATCGGCAGGTCGACCGTCGCATTGACCTTGCACTTCTCGTAGTTCGGGTGCGCCGGCACGCTGGAGCCCAGGGCGTCGCGCGTGGCGTTGGGGATCTTGAACGAGGTCAGGCTGTCGTTGGTGCAGCCGAAGGTGAGCGAGCCGCCGAACACGTGGGCCGGCTGGCGCGTCTCGATCTGCACCATGCCGCCGGTGAAGCCGCCGTACTGGGCCGAGATGTTGCTGTCGCGGACGGTCAGGCTCTCGATCAGGTTGCTGTCGAGCCAGATCGACTGGGCGCTGCCGCCGGCCGTCTCGTTGTAGTTCTGGGCGTTGCTCGACAGGTCGACCACGTTCAGGCGGCTGTTCACGCCCACGCCGTCGATCGAGAAGTAGTTGTCGTAGTACTGGCCGCCCGAGAGCGAGATGTTGGCCGGCCGCAGGTCCTGGATGCTGTCCTGTGTCGCCAGGCCCTGGTCGGCGTCGAAATTGGCGTAGGGCAGGATCTTCAGGGTCTCGATGACGTCGCCGTTGCCGGGCGTGCGGTCCTCGATGGCGCGGCGGGTGATCTTGGAGGTGCCGGAATCGACCGGGTCGGCCGCCTCGTAGGCGGCGGCCGGCGGCTGGGCGGCGGTCGCCTCGATGCTGACCTTGGGAAGGCGCTCGGCCTGTTCGTCCTGGCTCCAGGCCTGTCCGGCCGCGCCCAACGCAACGGCCATCGCCGCGGTGGCCAACATCGCTTGCTTCATCACTCGCCCCGTACTCAACGCTTGTGCGTATCAATCGCAATAAGGGCGCGGGTCATACGGGTGTTGAGATCGACTCGCAACTACGTGCTGGCCGCAATGGCAAAAAATGGGCGCGGGCGAACGGCGTTAGCGTTTCTTGCGTCGGCGCAGGGCCTCTTCGAACTGACGCTCGTTCTCCAGTTCGAAACCGCTGGCGGGCACGAAGCGGCGCTTCATCATCAAGCCGTCGTCGATGCTCCCCGACCCGAGTTCGCGCATCTTGGGCTGGCGATACCAGTTGGTCGGCTCGGTGGTCGGCAGCTCGCGTTCGTCGACGAGGGCCAGGTGCTCGGCGGCCTCAATCTGGCTGACCGCGCCGTCTCCGTCGCGATCGGCGCGGCTCAGCACCAGCTTCTGCGGCGCCAGGGTCTGGGCCACGGCCGGGGCGGCCAACAGCAGGGGCAGGGCGAGGACGGCGAGGCGGATCATGACGCGTCTCCCACGATGGTCCCGAACGGGACGGCTCAGGGTGACGCAGAGCGGATCCGCGCGCAACCCTGGCGGGAGGCGTCAGTCCTCGTCGTCGAGGTCGAAGGGCAGCTCGTCCTGGTCGTCCTTGGGCGAGCGCGAGGCCTTGGAGACCGGCTTGTAGGGACGCTCGGGCGGCTGGTAGGCGGGGCCGTCGTCAGTGTGGGCGTCGCCGTCGTCGGCCCAGGCCTGGATCGGCG
>NZ_QHJY01000180.1 GCF_003185805.1 Caulobacter sp. D5 | reverse complement strand
CCAGCCAGCCCAGACGCCAGGCGCGCGCCGTCTCCCGCCCCGAAAGGACGGGGCGGAGGGTGGCTTCGTCCTGCCGCGGCTGCACCGGGTCGATGTCCAAGGGGGCGGGTCCGCCTCGAAGTTGTTGTTATTGGTGAATCCTAACCCCGGTTCGGCCCTTCTCCAAAGCACGCACAATTGTGGGGCGACCGGGCGAGTCCAGCTTCTTGTGGACGGAAACGGATTCGTAAGCGGGTTGGGTCAGGGTGGCACAGAATGCCTTTGCGGACAGAAGGTCCGGGAGTTTCACATGCCTCAGACGGCGTCCGCGGACGCTTCGACATCAGCCGAAGACCTCGCCGAAAGCGCGGGCGGTGCTGATTCGCGCCAGGCTCAGCGGCCTTCGGAAGGACCCACCGCGACGTTTCGCCGCGCGGCGGCCCGCGCTCGCCGCAAGGCCGCGCTCGATGATCAGAAGCGTTCGTTCCTGCGCATGGTCAGCCACGAGCTGCGCACGCCCCTGAACGCCGTCATCGGTTTTTCGGAAATCCTGGCCAGCGAGCTCTACGGTCCGCTCGGCGCGCCGCAGTACAAGGAATACGCCAAGCTGGTGCACGAGAGCGGCCTGAAGCTGCTCAAGCTGGTGAACCAGATCGTCGAGATCGCGCGCCTGGAAGGCCACGTCACCGACCTCGACGTCGCCGCCGAGCCGTTGGACGAGGCGGTCGAGGACGTCATGGCCCAGCTGCGCGCCGAGTGCGAAGCGCGCGGCGTGGTGATGAGCGCGCCGGATCTGGTGGGCATGCCCGCCGTCCTGGCCGACCGCCGGGGCCTGCGCACCATCCTGTCGAACCTGCTGCAGAACGCCGTCGCCCACTCGCCGTCGGGCGGGGTGGTGACGATCGAGGCCGAACTGGTCGGCGGCGGCATGGTCGAGATCTCGATCCGCGACCAGGGCGAAGGGGTGGAGCAGGGCGACCTGCAACGCTTGCTGCGGCCCTTCGAGCAGGCGGGCACCTCTCTGACCCGCAGTGGCGAGGGCGCGGGCCTGGGCCTGCCGATCGTCGACCTGCTGACGCGGGCCATGAACGGCGCGCTGCGGCTGAAGTCGGCGCCGGGGCAGGGGCTGACGGCGATCGTGACCTTGCCGGGCGCCTGATTGCTTGCATCGGGGGCGTGGCCCGCCTAAACGCCGCGCCATGAGCACCGACCCCAACGCCGCCCTCGACGAACTGGCCCACGAGTTCGAACTGCTCGGCGACTGGGAAGAGCGCTATCGCTACGTGATCGAGCTGGGCAAGGACCTGGCGCCGCTCACGCCGCAGGAGCACTCGGAAGACAACAAGGTGCGCGGCTGCGCCAGCCAGGTGTGGCTGGTCACCGAGCCGCAGGCCGACGGCACCGTCCGCTTCCGCGGCGACAGCGACGCCCACATCGTCAGCGGGCTGATCGCCATCGTGCTGCGGCTTTATTCCGGGGCTGCGGCCGGCGACATCGTCGCTTTCGACGCCTCGGCCGCCATGGCGCGCCTGGGCCTGTCGGAAGCCCTGTCCTCGCAGCGCTCCAACGGCCTCAAGTCGATGGTGGCCCGCATCCAGCGCGACGCGGCGGGTGTGGCGGGCGCCTAGAAGAAGCCCGCCCTGTTCCCGATGAACACGATGGCCACGATGATCAGCAGAAGCTGGATCAGCCAGTTCACGGGCGAGGGGATCGGCGAGCGCTGGACGGCGTAGAGCGCCAGGCCAAGCAGCACGAGGGCGATGATGACGGTGATCAGGATGCTCATGGCGCGGTAAACCCGCGTTCGGCGCGCTTGGTTCCGGCCGTGCTTGAGCCCGGGGCGTCGATCTTCTATGGCCCGCCCATGACCTCGCCCTGGCGCATCGCCGCCCTCTACCGTTTCGCGACCTTCGACGATCCCGACGCCATCCGCGCCGATCTCGCCAGGCTGTGCTGCGGGCTGAAGATCAAGGGCACCCTGCTGCTGGCCCGCGAGGGGGTCAACGGCACCATCGCCGGAACGCCGCAGGCCATCGACGCGGCCATCGCCCACATCCGCGCCCTGCCGGGCTGCGAGGCGCTGGAGCTGAAGTTCGCCGACGCCGACGCGCCGCCGTTCCACCGGCTGAAGGTCAAGGTGAAGGCAGAGATCGTCACCCTGGGCGAGCCCGACCTCGATCCGGCCTGCAATCACGGCGTCCACGTCGATCCGGCCGACTGGAACGCCCTGATCGCGCAGCCCGACGTGATCGTGATCGACACCCGCAACGGCTACGAGGTCGACTGCGGAACCTTCGAAGGCGCGATCGATCCGGCCACGCCCAGCTTCGCCGATTTCCCCGCCTGGTTCGACGCCTTCCGCCAGACCTGGGATCCCGCCGCGACGGCCCCCAAGGTCGCCATGTTCTGCACCGGCGGCATCCGCTGCGAGAAATCGACGGCCCTGCTGAAGGCGCGGGGCGTCGAGGAGGTGTTCCACCTCAAGGGCGGGATCCTCAACTACCTGGAGACGGTGCCCCAGGACGAGAGCCTGTGGCGCGGCGAATGCTTCGTGTTCGACGAGCGGGTGGCCGTGGGCCATGGCCTGTCGGAAGGCTCGCACGTGCTGTGCCGGGGCTGCCGCATGCCGGTGTCGGAGGCGGGGCGGGCCTCGCCTCTGTACGTCGAGGGCGTCTCCTGCGCACGCTGCCATGACACCCGCAGCGACGACCAGAAGGCCCGCTACGCCGAGCGCCAGCGCCAGGCCGCGCGGGCGATCGAGCTGGGCATCGACCATGTCGGCGCGGCCTTGCCGGCCAAGCCTTCGCGCGAAACCTGACGGATCGTCGGCGGCCGCACGGCGTTATTCCGACCGAGCCCCCTTTCTCGGACACGGAGATGACCCATGGTCGCCTATGACCCCACCCTGAATCCTGGCCACACGAACGGCGCTGGCCCGGCCCGCGCCCGCCAGGGCCTGATCGACACCCTGTCGGACAAGGTCTCGACCTTCCTCGACCAGCATTCCAAGTCGCCTGAACCCCAAGCTCCGGTCGCCGACTACGCCGTCGGCGGGCCGGCGAAGAAGCCGCTGACCATCGCCGGCCGCGAGGTGCATCTGGGCGGCCGCACCATCCCCCTGGCCGTCGCCGTGCTGGGCGGGGCGGTGCTGGCGGGACTGCTGATCAACAAGCGCACGCGGGGCGCGGCGCTCACGGCGGCCGGCACGGCCTGGACCTTCCTGCAATCGAAGAAGCCGTAAGGCCCAGCTTCGAACCTTTCGCGAGGGGGCCGCGTTGCTGCGGTCCCTCCCTTCGAAACGCCACAGGAGTTCACCCATGGCCCATACGAACGAAGACCACATCAAGCTCGTCAACGGCCTGGTCGAGATCACCATCGACAGCGCCGACGGCTATGAAGCCGCCGCCCGCGACGCCGAGAGCCGCAGCTTCAAGTCGCTGTTCGAGGCCCGCGCCCAGGAACGTCGCGGCGTGGTCTCCGACCTGCAGAGCGAAGTGCGTCGCCTGGGCGGCACGCCCGACGACGACGGCAGCATCCTGGCCGCCGCCCACCGCGTATTCCTGAACGTCCGCGACTCCCTGACCAAGGGCGACGAGTCGGTGGTCAAGACCGTCGAGGACGGCGAGGATCACATCAAGGCCAAGTACGAGAAGGCGCTGGAGGATCTCGACGTGGATCCGCAGACCCGCCGCGCCATCGAGGCCGCCTACGCCAAGGTCAAGGCCGGCCACGACCAGATGCGCGACATCAAGCACGCGCAGAGCCACTGAAGACGCTGAGCCAGGCGGCGGTCGAGATCCGGCCGCCGCCTTGCCTCACAGCATGCCGTAGTGCGCCGCCAGGCGCTGCAAGGCCGCCCTCAGGGCGGCCTTGCCCGTTCTGGGCTTGAGGCCCAGGGCGACCTCCGTGGCCTGGAGAGAGGCGCCGTGCAGGCAGATCGGCGACAGGATCGCCCTCTGCTCGGGCGCCAGCGCCATCATTGCCCGGGCCATGCGGGCCTTGGCGCTGATCGCACGCTCGGCGGGCTCCAGGCGCGGGCCGCCGCCGCGCGGCGTCGGGTCCCAGTTCATGGTCAGGCGGCCCAGCAGGCCCGAGGCGTGGGCGTCGGCCTCCAGTCGCCGGTCCGCCGCGCGCTCGACGGCGCTGAGCAGGCCGCGGCTGAACAGCCAGTCCAGCGGATCCGCGCCGAGATTGGCGCGATGCGTCGTGGCTTCACCGTTCTCGACCACAAGCTTCTCGCCCTCGACGAAGCCCGGACGACCGGGCTGTGCGGGCTGCGGCGCGCGACCCAGGCGCCAGCCGCCTTCGGGGCGGGGGACCAACTGGTGCATCAGCTTTCGGAAGGCGGCCTCGTCGATGGTCAGCATCGGCTTGCGGCCGCGGGCGAAGCGCACGGCGTAGGCCAGGCCCCGGGCCTCGATCACCGAGCCGGCGCGGGCCAGCAGGCGGGCGGCGCGGTCGGCCAGGTGCTCGGCCTCCAGGTCGCGCTCGACAATGGCGGCGACGCTCATCGGTCGATCCCCGCGGCGTTGGCGAACACTATGCCGGTCAGATCCGGAATGGTCTCGGGCGCCTGGCGCACGCAGGCCTCCAGAGCGCTCATGCGGGCGTCGAACACCCGGTCCTCGCGCATGTCCTCGATGCGATGGCAGGCGTGGGCGCAGGTGGTGCGGTCGCGGCCGAAGGCGAAGGCCACACGGGCCAGCGGCCAGTGGAAGATCACGTGGGCCAGGTAGATGGCGATCTGCCGCGCGCGGGCGGCGGTCTTGGACGCGCGCTTGTCCGAGACGATGTCGGCGGGCGCGACGCCGGTGGCCAGGGCCACGGCGTGGGTGACGAAGGCCGCGGCGAGACGGTCGCGACGCGGATCGGGCGAGATCGCCCAGGCCTCCTCCAGGATTTGAGCGAGCATGGCGGTCCCTCAAGAGCGGCGCCCCCAGTGACGCCCATGAGCATCAGCCTAGGCTGATATTCCTCCTGTAGGATAACTTTCCTATTTCGTGCGTCTAGTCGGAATTTAAACCACTGATTGTATTTGTCTGAGCGGTGGTCGATCCCCGTCGGCTGACGGGGATCGACGTTCGATTCAGGGATTGGCGGGCGCGGCCGGGGCGGTCGCCGCCGGCGGGTTGGGCTTCAGCAGTTCGGCCTCGATGGCGACCGTGACCTCGTCGCCGACGCCCATGGTCGAGCCCGGCTTGGGCACGCCGTAGCTGACCCCGAAGTCCGAACGCTTGAAGCTGCCGCTCAGCGAGAAGCCGATCCGGGCGTTGGGATCCATCGGCGGGAAGCCGGCGTAGCCGCCGTTGAACTTGGCTTTCAAGGTCACCGGCTTGGTCACGCCGTGCAAGGTGAGGTTGCCGCTGACGTCGGCGGTGTCGGGGCCGGTGGTCTCGACCTTGGTCGAACGGAAGGTGATGGCCCGGTACTTGGCCGCGTCCAGCCATTCGGCGCCGAGCAGTTCGTCGGTGAAGCCGGGCGGCGGGGCGGGAAGGGTCAGGGAGCTGGTCTTGATGCTGGCCTCGACGCTGGCGGCGGCCGGCGCCTTGGGGTCGAGGTTCAGCTTGACGTCGAAGTCGCTGAAGCGGGCCGTGTACCAGGAGAAGCCCAGGTGGCTGAGCTTGAACGACAGGTCGGCGTGCGACTTGTCCAGCTTGTACTCGCCGGCCGGCAGGTCGGCGGGCGGCTTGGCCGGGGCGGGCGCGGCGGCGGAGGCTTCACCGGCCGGCGGCGGCGTTTGCGTCTTGGCGGCCTTCGGGTCGGAGCAGGCCGCCAGGGCCAGCAGCAGGGCGCCGCCGATCGCGAACTTCGAGGCGTAGGACATGAAACCTCCCTTTTCTGTTGGGCGGGGAGGTTCGGCCCGGGGCGGCGATGCGGTCAACCCCGGGACGTTGTGACGCTTACGACTTCTTTTTACGCTCGGCGATCCAGGCGTCGGTGCGGGCGTCCAGCACCGCCAGCGGCGTCGAGCCGCCCAGCAGCACCAGGTCGTGGAAGGCCCGCTCGTCGAACTTCGGACCCAGCTGGTCCTCGGCGCGCTTGCGCAGCTCCAGGATCTTCAGCTCGCCGATCTTGTACGACAGGGCCTGGCCCGGCCAGGAGACGTAGCGCTTCAGCTCGACCTCGATATTGGTCGGCGACAGGGCGGTGTTGTCGGTGAAGCAGGCGCGGGCCTGGTCCAGGCTCCAGCCCTTGGCGTGGATGCCGGTGTCGGCGACGAGGCGGCAGGCGCGCCACATCTCGTAGGACAGGCGGCCGAACAGCTCGTAGGGGTCGCGATAGATGCCCATCTCCTCGCCCAGCCATTCCGAATAGAGCCCCCAGCCCTCGCCGAAGGCGCTGAAATAGAGGTTCTTGCGGAACTCGGGGCCGGCCTGCTCCTGGGCCAGCGAGGTCTGGACGTGGTGGCCCGGCGCGCCCTCGTGCAGCACCAGGGCCGGCAGCTCATAGAGCGCCCGCTGGTCGAGCTCGGAGGTGTTGATCATCAGCCCGCCGGCGCGGCCGGCCTTGGGATCGCCGCCGAAATAGCGGCCGGTGGTGTAGCCCTTCTCGATGCTGGCCGGCACGGGGCGCACGCCGTAGGTCAGGCGCGGCAGGGTTCCGAAGTGGGCCGGCAGCTGGTCGTCGGCGCGCTTGGCGATCTCGCTGGCCTTCTCCAGCAGCTGCTGGCGGCTCGTCGCATAGAACTTCGGGTCCTTGCGCAGATAGGCCAGGAAGGCTGGCAGGTCGCCGTCGAAGCCGGCCTGCTTCATGACGGTCTCCATCCGCGCGCGGATGCGGCGCACCTCGGCCTGGCCGATCTCGTGCACCTGGTCGGGGGTCATGTCGGTGGTGGTGTAGCGCTTGACCAGGAAGGCGTAGTAGCGCTTGCCGTCCGGCAGGTCGGAGGCCGCCAGGCTCTTGGCGGCGTGCGGCACGTACTCGTCCTGCATGAAGGCGACGAAGCCGGCGCGGGCCGGTGCGACCTTGGCCTTCAGCACCGCCTCGCCTTCGGCGATCAGGGCGGCCTTGCGGTCGGCCGGCACGCTGGCGGGCAGGGCGCGCAGCGGGGCCAGCAGCGGATCCTCGGCCAGCGGCGTGGCGGCCGTGCGCTGGGCGCGGTCGAGCACCGACTCGGCGGTCGAGCGGGCGTGGACGAAGCTGGTGGCGATCCCTCGGCGGGCCTCGGCGATGTTGGCGGCGTACCATTCCGGGCTCTGGGCCAGCAGGGCGATCCACTTCCTGGCCTCGGCCTCGTCCTTCAGGCGCATGCCGTTGGCGCGATAGAGCAGGGAGACGTCGAAGCCGCCGTCGCTGCTGAACGGCATGCGGCTTTCGTCGAACGACAGGCCGGTGAGCTTGTCGTCCAGGCTCCAGGCCAGGATCTGGCGGGTCAGCTTCTCGTCGTCGGTCAGGCCGGCCGCGTCGACCTCGCCCAGCAGGACCTTGGCCTTCTCGTAGCGGGCCTTGCGTTCGGCGTCGGCCTTGGGGCCGACCGGCGGAAACCGCCAGCGCGAGGCGTCGGTGGCGCTCTCGTCGTCGTCCACCGCCGAGACCGACTCATAGGCCTTCACCGCTTCGGTGAGACGGGCCGAGGCGCTGACCTGGGCCGCCTGGACCGGTCCGGCCAACAGCACGGCCGACAAGGCCGCGCCGGCGGCGAGGCGGAGAAGATGATGGCGCATGAACGCTCCCCGGAATGAACTCGGGTGAGGTTAGATCATGTCGTCGGGCATGGCCAAACGGCCAAGCTCAAGCTTGCGGATCATTTCGAATGTTCGAAGGGAGAGAGAAGAAAATGGAGCGGGCGAAGAGATTCGAACTCTCGACATCCACCTTGGCAAGGTGGCGCTCTAC
>NZ_QHJY01000179.1 GCF_003185805.1 Caulobacter sp. D5 | reverse complement strand
ATCCCTCTCCCCTTGCGGGAGAGGGTGGCCCGCGAAGCGGGTCGGGTGAGGGGTCTCTCAAACCTCGAAGCTGCATGCGGCGGCCAGGTCGGGCGAGGCGTCTCGTGTCTGAGAGACCCCTCATCCGTCGGCCTTCGGCGGCCACCTTCTCCCGCAAGGGGGAGAAGGATCATTTGGCGGTAAAGCCCTCCGGCAGCTCGGCCCCGCGCAGGTCGCAGCCGGCGAGGTTGGCGCGGGCGAGGTCGGCGTCGATCAGGCGGGCGCGGGCGGCGCCGGCGCCGGTGAGGTTGGCGGCGCGCAAGGTCGCGCGGGTCAGGTCGGTGCGCAGGGCGCGGCCCTCGCTGATCACCAGCGGGCCGAGCTTGGCGCCCGTCAGGTCGGCGCGGGCGAGGTCGGCGTCGGCCAGGCGCGCGCCGCGCAGGTCGGCGCCCTTCAGCTTGGTCCCGCGCAGGTCGGCGCCGACGAGGTTGGCGCCCTGCAGCTCGACGCCCTCCAGGTCCATGCCGAAGAAGATCGCGCCGGGCGCCGTCAGGCCGCTCAGCTTGCGGCCCTTCAGGCGACGCAGCGGACGGAAGTCGACCTGCGGGATCGAGATCGCCCGGCCCTGGGCGCCGCCGCTGGTGCAGAAGCGCTCGTGCTCGTCGAGCAGGTCGTGCAGGGGCTGGTCGTCGACATAGATCAGCGGCGGCGGGGCGCGCAGCACCCCGGCCATGTCGGCGTCCTCGAGATTGGCGCCCGAGACGTCGACCCCGGTCATCACCGCCCGCTTGAGCAGGGCCCCCGACATGTCGGCGCCGAAGATCTCGGCCCCGGTCAGGTCGACCCGGTTCATGGTGGCGTTGTTCAGCCGCGCGCCCGACAGGGTGGCTCCCGACAGGTCGGCGTCGGTGAGGTCGGCGGCGCGGGCGAAGGCGTCGGACATCTGGGCGCCGGCCAGGCTGGCGCCCTTCAGCATGGCGTAGTCGAGACCGGCGCGGTCCTCGGCGTGGCGCAGCAGGCGGAAGCCCTCGGCCCCGTCCTGCACGGCGGTCAGACCCTCGCGCAGGTCGCAGCCCGACAGGTCGGCCCCCGACAGGTTGGCGCCGCGCAGATAGGCGCCGCGCATGTCCACCCGCACCAGGCGGGCGCCGCGCAGGTCGGCGTCGCGCAGGTCGGCGCCGTAGAGCACCGCCCGGTCCAACACAGCGCCGCGCAGCGAGGCCCCGGCCAGCAGCGCGCCGGTCAGGTCGGCCTCGGACAGGTCGACGCCGTCGAGTTCGAAGTGCGAGAGGTCGATATAGGCCAGGGACGCGCGGCGGCCGGCGGGCAGGCCCTTCAGATAGCGGCCATGCGCCTCGACCGCGGCCTTGACGGCGGCGGCCTGGGGCCTGCGGATCAGGCTTTGCGGCGCTGTGGCGGGAAGGGGCGACATAGGCTTTTTATCAAGGGTTCCCGCAACTTATGACGCTGCTCCATTTAAGGAACGGTTTGTTTTTCAGCTGTGCAACAAATCACAGCCAGCCTTTTCGGCGGAACCACATCAAGGGAATCAGCGCCGCCGCCAGCATCAGGCCCAGCGCGATCGGATAGCCCTCCAGCCAGCGCAGTTCGGGCATGTGCTCGAAGTTCATGCCGTAGATCCCCGCGATCAGGGTGGGCGGCAGGAAGACGGCCGAGAACACCGAGAAGATCTTGAAGATCTGGTTCTGCTCGATGTTGATGAAGCCGAGCGCCGCGTCGAGCAGGAAGGTGATGTTGCCCGACAGGTAGCTGGAATGGTCGGTGATCGAGGTCACGTCGCGCTGCAGCGATTTCAGGTGGTCGCGCAGTTCGCGGTCGCCCTCGAACTGCTCGGCCAGGCTGGCGAAGCTGAGCAGGCGGGCCAGGCTCACCAGGCTGTCGCGGGCCTTGGCGTTGACGATCTGGGCCCGACCCAGGCGTTCGAGGATCTTCTCGAAGGCCGCGCCGCGCGGGCGGCCGAAGATCATCCGCGACTGGGTCTCGACCTCGCTGGCCGTGCGCTCGAGGATGTCGGCGGTGCGGTCGATGACGGCGTCGAGCAGGCCAAGGAAGGTCTGCGGGCCGCCGGGGCACAGGCTGGGCTGGCGCTCGGCCTGGGCGGTGAAGACCGAGAAGGCGCGCGGCTCGACGTAGCGGATGGTCACCAGCTTGTCGCCGGTCAGCACGAAGGTCACGGGGGCCGCCGTGGGCAGCTCGCCCTCGGCGTTGACCAGGATGGTGGCGGTCATGAAGGTGCCGCCGTCCTCCTGGTAGAGGCGCGAGGAGGCCTCGATCTCGGCCATCTCCTCGCGGGTGGGCAGCAGCAGGCCGATCGACTGCTCGACGGCCACTTCCTCGGCGCGGGTGGGGTCGACCAGCTCGATCCAGACGGCGTCGGACGGCAGGCGCCAGTCGGGCGTATGGCCGCCCGGCTCGAAGCCCGGGGCGCCTTGTCGGAGAACTCTCAGCATGGATCGACCCGGACCTTCACCCTGCGGGTGTGGCCCAGGCGAAGGGGCGCGTCAACGCGCCAGCGCGCGACGCGATGGGCCGGAGATCAGCGCTGTTGCTGAGCGGGCTTGTCGTCGCCTTGGGCGGCGGCGATCAGGGCGGCGATGCGGTCGGTCGAGTCGGCGGCCTGGTTGATCATGTCCAGCGGGTTGGCGCGGACCGACGAGGCGACCTGGTTGGCGGCCTGCTTGGCCAGCGACACGGCGGCGTTCTGGGCGAGGGCCAGCTTGCTGGTGGCGGCGGCGATCGTGACCGCCTGCTGGTTCTGGTAGATGAAGCCGTGGGTCGGATAGACCGTGGTGCCCAGATCGCGGATCGGGTCGTACCAGACCTTGACCTGGCTCCAGTCGCCGGCGGCCGACACGTCGACGACGGTGACGTCCTGTTCGACCTGGCCGCGGGCGCCGTTCATGACGGACCAGTTGGCGTGGGTGACCTGGATCACCCGGTCGGTCAGAACCTGCGAAACGAAGGCCACGTGGCCGAGGTTCATGCGGGCGGTGGGCTTGAAGCAGAGGACGGCGCCGGCCTTCGGCGTGAAGCCGGTGTCGTACTTGCCGACCGCCTGGCCCCACCAGGTGCGGGCGTCGCCGAAGATCTGGATGCCCGACATCAGACGGGCGAAGGGGACGCACTGCCAGTACCCGTCGGCCACCGCGCTCGACATCGGCGCGAGGGCGACCATGGCCGCAGCGGCCAGGGAACCCCAGAGGGCTCTCTTCCGTTTCGTCATGCTGTGGGTACTCCCCCGCGTCACTGGGTAAGTCGATAACCCTGGGGGAAAAATATGAAAAGAGTGTTTATTGAGCCACAGTGACGGTTGTGGCGGCGCCACTGCGCCGCTTGGCCAAAGACTTCATCAAGTCCCGGGCCGGCTTTTCCACCAGGTGGTACGAGGCCGCGGACAGCGGAATCAAGGCTGCGACGATTAACACCCAGACCAGCAGCGGCAGTTTGTCGCCCTCGATATTCAAGAGCTTGGCCGCGCCGTTGACCGCCAGGATCTTCCACGGAATGCAGATCATGTAGGTCGAGTAGCTGATCTCGCCCAGATACACGAAGATGCTTTGAGTGGCGAAGCTCGAACCGGCCTTGGCCAGGCGCGCCAGCGATAGAATAAAACCGCCCAAAATGGCCACGATCAACGCATCTGGCGCCTGGAGCTGCACTGTAGCGAGCAGAAGCACCCCCGCCACGCCGGCGCCGATTCCCGCTCCGCGCAGGCTGAGCGTCTGGTTCTTCCACAGGGTGTAGAGCGCGCAGCCATAGAAGAAGCATGGCACGATGCGCAGGGCGCCCCAGCGGATCGTCGCCTCGGTCAGCGGGAATCCGGCCAGCTTTTCGAAGGCCGGATAGAGCGCCGCGATCACCGCCAGGGCCGCGCCCAGCAGCACCAGCGGCCGCTCGCGCAGCTTCCAGGCCACGAAGGCGAAGGCCGGGAAGCTGAGATAGGCGAACCACTCGGCCGAGATCGACCACGAGGGGTGGTTCCAGCCCGACACCGGCGCGAAGCCCCAGGCCTGGACCATCAGCAGATTGGCCGGCAGCGCGTCCCAGGCCAGCATGTTCTTGTCGACGGCGATGCCGGCGATCCCGGCGGCGATGGCCATCAGCCCGACGCCGGCCATCGTGAACAGGTGCAGCGGATAGACCCGCGCCAGCCGGTTCCACAGGAAGCCGCCATAGCCGAACCGGCCCTCGCCGAAAGCCGTCAGATAGACGTGGCAGAGGATGAAGCCGGACAGCACGAAAAAGGCCTCGACGCCCAGATAGCCCTTGGCCACCACGCCCGGAACCGCGCCCGTGACGGCGAGGTTTGGCCAGTAGTGATACATCACCACCCAGAAGGCGGCGAAGAAACGAAGCGCGGTCAGGGGCTTGATATGGGCGGCGTCGGTCATATCTGCATTTCCAAGTCCCAGTTTCGCCGCAATTCGCCGACCGCCGTTTTGGCGGCCGCGGCGGGGCTCGCGGCGGGCTGGGGCGTGATCAATCTGTCCACAGCCTAGCCAGGACCCATGAACGAACTCCTTCACCTCGCCGCAGACCCGGCCGCCTGGGCGGCCCTCGTCACCCTGGTGGTCATGGAAGTCGTGCTCGGCATCGACAACCTGGTCTTCATTTCCATCCTGTCGAACAAGCTGCCGCCCGAGCATCGCCAGCGCGTGCGCCGCATCGGCATCTCGCTGGCGCTGATCATGCGCCTCGTCCTGCTGTCGACCATCGCCTTCATCGTCGGCCTGACCGCCCCGGTCTTCGACCTCGGCATCGTCGGCCCCGTCGGCAGCCACGGCGAGCCGGCCTTCGAGACCGCCTTCTCCTGGCGCGACCTGATCCTGATCGCCGGCGGCCTGTTCCTGATCTGGAAGGCCACCAAGGAGATCCACCACACGGTCGATCCCAAGGAGCAAAGCCACGACGTGCTCGACAAGACCGGGGCTGCGATCTCCAACGTCGGCGCGGCGATCTTCCAGATCATCCTGCTGGACCTGGTGTTCTCGATCGACTCGATCCTGACCGCCGTCGGCATGACCGAGCACCTGGCGATCATGGTCATCGCGGTGATCGCGGCCGTGACCGTGATGCTGCTGGCCGCCGACCCGCTGGGCAACTTCATCAACAACAACCCGACCGTGGTGATGCTGGCCCTGGGCTTCCTCTTGATGATCGGCACCGTGCTGATCGCCGAGGGCTTCGGGGTGCACGTGCCCAAGGGCTACATCTACACCGCCATGGCCTTCTCGGCCGGCGTCGAGGGCCTGAACATGCTCTCGCGCAGGTCTGCGGCGAAGAAGAAGTGATCCCGATCCTTCTCCCCTTGCGGGAGAAGGTGTCGGCGCGAGCCGACGGATGAGGGGTCTCTCAAACGCAAGACGCCGCGACGGCTGAACAGCTGTCGCGGCGTTTCTGTAGGTGCGACCCCTCACCCGACCCCACGTCGTGGGGCCACCCTCTCCCGCAAGGGGAGAGGGATTTAATGCGCCGTCGCCGGCGGCGGGGCCCGCCGCGGGGCCCGCTGGAGCATCCCGCGTGCGATCTCCTGCTCGCCGATCAGGGCGTCGGTGGCGCCCATCTGGGTCAGCAGGTCGACGTCGGCGTCGGTGTAGGCGCGGGCGACGATGCGGGCGTCGGGGTTGGCGGCGCGGGCCTGCTCGATGATCCGCGCGGCCTCGAAGGGGCTGGGCACGGCGACGAAGACGTGGGTGGCCTTGTCCAGGCCCGCCTGCATCAGCACTTCAGGCCGAACCGCGTTGCCTTGGACCACTTCGAACCCGGCCTCGCGCAGTTCGATGGCGCGGTCGCCCTCGTCCTCGATGACGACCAGCGGCGTGCGGTTCTTCAGGCCTTCGGCGACGGCCTTGCCGACCCGGCCGTAGCCGACCAGCACCGCGTGCGGCTGGGCCGCGGCGGCGACGGGCTCGACCGCTTCCTTGGCGGTGACCTTGACCATGGCCTTGTCCAGCCAGGCGAACAGCAGCGGGTTGATCAGGATCGACAGGATGGCGCCGGCCAGGATCAGGTCGCGGCCGTCGGCCGGCAGCAGCTTCAGCGAAACGCCCAGGCCGGCCAGGATGAACGAGAACTCGCCGATCTGGGCGAGACTCGCCGAGATGGTCAGGGCCACGCTCTGCGGACGCTTGAAGGCCAGCACCAGGGCGTAGGCGACCAGCGACTTGCCCACCACGATGATCAGCACGGTGGCCAGCACGGCCAGCGGCTCGCGCAGCAGCACCATCGGGTCGAACAGCATGCCGATCGAGACGAAGAACAGCACGGCGAAGGCGTCGCGCAGCGGCAGGGTCTCGTTGGCGGCCTGATGCGACAGCTCGCTCTCGGCCATGATCATGCCGGCGAAGAAGGCCCCGAGCGCGAACGACACGCCGAACAGGGCGGCTGAGCCGAAGGCCACGCCCAGGCAGATGGCCAGCACCGCCAGGCGGAACAGCTCGCGCGAGCCGGTGTGGGCGATGCGGTGCAGGATCCAGGGAATGACCCGGCGGCCGACGATCAGCATGAAGGCGACGAAGGCGACGACCTTGCCGATGGTGATGGCGAAGGTCATCAAGAGGCCGCCCGAGGCGTTGGCCGGCGGGGTGCCGCCCATCAGGCCCGACAGGGCCGGCAGCAGCACCAGGGCCAGCACCATGGCCAGGTCCTCGACGATCAGCCAGCCGACGGCGATGCGTCCCCGGTCGGTCTCGATCAGCCGACGCTCCTGCAGGGCGCGCAGCAGCACCACGGTCGAGGCGACCGACAAAGCCAGGCCGAACACCACGCCCGCGCCCCAGCCCCAGCCGAGCGCCACGGCCAGGCCCACGCCCATGACGGTGGCGGCGGCGATCTGCACCACGGCGCCGGGGATGGCGATCTTGCGCACCGCCATCAGGTCCTTGACCGAGAAGTGCAGGCCGACCCCGAACATCAGCAGGATGACGCCGATCTCGGCCAGCTGCGGGGCCAGTTCCTGGTCGGCGACATAGCCCGGGGTGAAGGGGCCGACGATGACCCCGGCCAGCAGGTAGCCGACCAGCACGGGAAGCTTCAACCGGTTGGCGAGCGCGCCGAAGACGAAGGCCAGGCCCAGCCCCGCGACGATGGTTGCGATCAGCGAGGTGTGGTGCATGAAGCCTCCTTGACGGTCATCTTTTTCGGGCGTACTCAACCAATATGGGTGACAAGCCCGCGAGTTTCCAGATGCCTCACGCAAAAATTCTCCTTCCGGCCCAATGCCGGGGCGCCCGTGGCCTGCTCAACTGGTCGCAAGGCGAGCTCGCGGACAAGGCGGGGGTGTCGCGCAGCACGGTCAAGGACTTCGAGACCGAGCGCCACGCCTTGCACCATAGCACCGAGCGGCTTCTCATCGACGCGCTCGAAGAGGGCGGCGCCGTGCTGATCGCGGCGGTCGAGGGCGGCGAGCCGGGGTTGGGCGCGTGGGGGCCGGGCGTACGGCTGAAGGCGGCGACGGATTAGGATCGACCAAGGAGGGCAGGGCGCTTGAACCACGAGGTTTCACCGGCGGACTACAAGGATCTGGTCCTGTTCCTGGCCACGGCCGGGATCGTCGCGCCGCTGTTCAAGCGCCTGAAGATCAACCCCATCCTCGGCTTCCTGCTGGCCGGCGTGATCCTGGGGCCGTTCGGCCTGGGCCGGCTGATCGGCGTCGCCCCCTGGCTCGACTACGTCACCGTCGACAATCCCGACGAGATCGGCCAGCTGGCCGAGTTCGGCGTCGTCTTCCTGCTGTTCATGATCGGGCTGGAGCTGTCGTGGGAGCGGCTGCGGCTCTTGCGCAAATACGTCTTCGGCCTGGGCGCGGCCCAGGTGGTCGGCTGTTCGCTGGCCCTGGGGGCGGTGGCCATGCTGCTGGGCCAGCCGCCGGTGGCGGCCCTGGCCATCGGTTCGGCCCTGACCCTGTCGTCCACCGCCATCGCCGTGCCGGTGCTGGCCGAGCGCAAGCGACTGCACGCCGAGGGCGGTCGCGCGACCTTCTCGGTGCTGCTGTTCCAGGACCTGGCGGTGGCCCCGATCCTGATCACCCTGGCGATCCTGGGGCGCGGCCATGGGCAGTTCGACGCCCGCGGCCTGCTGGCCCTGCTGCCGGCGGCCTTGGGTCTAGGCGCGATCGTGCTGGTCGGGCGCCTGGCTCTGCGGCCGATGATGCGCTCGGTCGCCAAGGCCAAGAGCGAAGAGATGTTCATGGCCGCCTGCCTGCTGGTGATCATCGGGGCGGGCCTGGTCAGCGCGCTGTCGGGCCTGTCGATGGCTCTCGGCGCCTTCGTCGCCGGCGTGCTGCTGGCCGAGACCGAGTATCGCCACGAGGTCGAGGTCAAGATCGAGCCCTTCAAGGGCCTGCTGCTGTCGCTGTTCTTCGTGTCGCTGGGCATTCGCCTGGACCTGTCGCTGCTGGTCGCCTCGCCGGTCCTGGTGCTGGGCACGGCCGTCGGCCTGGTGGTGGTGAAGGCGGCCATGGTGTTTGGCCTGGGCAAGCTGTTCGGCCTGTCCAACCGCGCTTCGGCCGAGAGCGCTCTGGCCCTGGCGGCCGGCGGCGAGTTCGCCTTCGTGCTTTTGGCCAACGCCATGGACGCCGAGGTGGTCAGCCCCTCGGTCGGCCAGACCGTGCTGGTGGCCGCCACCCTGACCATGTTCCTGATCCCGGCCCTGACCGGCGTTGGCGCGCGGCTGGGGCGCAAGACCCCGGCCGAGACCAGCGAGACGCCGGAGGGGGTGGACCTGTCGACCGAGGAGCCCAAGGGCCGGGTGCTGGTGGTGGGCTTCGGACGCGTGGGGCGGCTGGTCGGCGACATGCTCGACCGCCACGACCTGCCGTGGATCGCCATCGACCGCGACCCTGGCCTGGTGCAGCAGGGCCGTCGCGCCGGCCATCGCGTCTATTTCGGCGACGCCGCCCGGATCGAGCTGCTCGAGCGCTGCGGCCTCGATCACGCCCGGGCGGTGGTCGTCACCATGGACGCGCCCGAGGCCGCCGAGGCGGTGGTCGCCGCCGCCCGGGGGCATCGTCCCGACCTGACCATCGTCGCCCGGGCCCGCGACGCCCGCCACGCCGCGCGGCTCTACGAACTGGGGGCCACCGACGCCGTTCCGGAGACCATCGAGGCCTCGCTGCAGCTGTCGGAAGCGGTGCTGGTCGACATCGGCGTGCCCATGGGGCTGGTCATCGCCTCGATCCACGAGCGCCGTGACGAATACCGCAAGGTGCTCAACCGGCCGGACGCCCTGGGCGGCAAGCGCAAGCGGCTTCGCGACGCCGGTTGAGGCTCGCCCGAGCCCATCAAGGTCGCAGGTAGCCGGACACCATGTGGAAAACTTGGCCATTACGGCCATTTTTCCGCCGTTAGAACCTGCGCGACGCTACGGAAGGCCTTGCGCGGACGCGCTTTGCGTGCGAACCGAGAGGGGAGCGGGCGCCTTCGGGAAGCCCCGGTCGCCAGATTCGGCGAACGGGTTTCACAGGGCGACCGTGAGGTGTCGCGGGGGGCTTTCCGCCTCGGTGAAACTTTGGACGGTGTTGCCGAGCCGACACTTTCGCGGAACGTGCGCCTTGGTATAACGATGCTCGGCCGTTTGGCCGTGCAGGGCAATAGAGGGCTCTTGATATGAAACTCAAACTCCTGGCGGGAGCCGCCCTGGCCGCGGTGTTCGCCGCGTCGGGCGCTTCGGCCCAAGAGACCGGCTGGTACGGCGCGGTCGACCTCGGCTACCACTGGCCGAGCCCCACCAACTCCGAGTCGGACGGCAACGCTCCGGACGGCGCTCACTATCACTGGACCTGGAAGAGCGAGTCCGATTGGACCGGCTTCGTGCGTCTGGGCTACCAGTTCACCCCGAACTGGCGCGCTGAACTCGAAGGCGGCTACCGTCCGGGCGATCTGGAAAGCGTCCGCGGCAACCCCGTTCGTCAGCAGCCGATCGGCCTCTGCACCCCGGGCGTGACGCGCACGACCGCGGCGCCGAAGTGCGGCTCGCCGGAAGGCTCGATCGAGTCCTGGTCGCTGATGTTCAACGTCCTGTACGACTTCGCGCCGGACGCCAAGTTCAACCCGTTCCTGGGCGCCGGTCTCGGCGTGAACCGCCTCGACGTTCAGGCCCTGGGCCAGTTCAGCGGCGTCCCGGGCGCTTACACGACCGCCAACCCGTCGATCCAGAACCTGACCGTCGACGACGACGACATCGCGATCGCCTGGCAAGGCATCGCCGGCATGTCGTGGAAGGCGACCGACAAGCTGAAGCTCGACGTCACCAGCTACAACAACTTCTACGAATTCGGGGTCGACAAGTCCGACCCGGCCGA
>NZ_QHJY01000178.1 GCF_003185805.1 Caulobacter sp. D5 | reverse complement strand
CGCCGCGCGGCCAGCCGTCCACCCCGCCGCTGGCCGCCAGCAGCGCCCCGCCCAGGCCCGCGAAGGCCAGGCCCAGGCCCGAGATCGCGTCGGCCTTGATCCCCTTGCCGGCCAGGGTCCTGGCCAGGCCCTGGGCCCACGCCGTCTGGCGGCTCTTGAGCGGGCGGCGGTTGTCGAGGTCGGGCGCATCGGTCATCGGGCGGCTTTCCGGCGGGGCGTCGTTCCCGGAAGGGCGACGGCGGCGGGAAGTTCCACGCCTCTGCGCAACTAGGCTATACCGAAGGTCGAGCCAGCGGGAGCGTCGATGGATTTCGCCGATTGGATAGGGCGGGCGCAGGCCTTCCTGGCCGCCAAGCCGCCCGCCCTGCTGGCGGGGCTGGGCGGCGTGGTGATCCTGCTGGGCGTCGCCAGCGCCATCGCCGCCGTCCTGCCGCTGCTCAAGCCCGGCAAGTCGTTCGAGGAGCTGCGGCTGCGCATCGCCTCGTGGTGGGGGATGGTGGCCCTGCTGGCCGGGGCGCTGCTGCTGGGCTGGCAGGCGACCACCGCCGTCTTCGCCTTCATCTCGTTCCTGGCCCTGCGCGAGTTCCTGTCTCTCGCGGTGCGGCGGCGCGAGGACCGCCCGGCCATCCTGGCGGCCTATGGCTGCCTGATCGCGGCCTACGGCTTCATCGTCGCCGACCGCTACATGTTCTACATCGTGTTCATCCCGGTCTGGGTGTTCCTGGGCCTGCCCGCCCTGATGGCGCTGATCGGCCAGACGCGGGGCTATCTGGCCAGCGCCGCGACCTTCCACTGGGGCCTGGTCACCTGCGTCTACAATCTGGGGGTCGTGGCCTTCCTGATGCGGGTTCCCGACAGCGAGCCGCTGCCGGCCGGCGCGGCGGGCCTGGTGTTCTTCCTTCTGCTGGCCACCGAGTTCAACGACGTCGCCCAGTACTGCTGGGGCAAGCTGGTCGGCCGCCACAAGATCCTGCCCAAGGTCAGCCCCAACAAGACCTGGGAGGGTTTTATCGGCGGCTGGATCACCACCGCCGCCCTGATCTGGTTTCTCGGCCCGGTGTTCACGCCGCTGTCGGGCCTGGGCCTGGCCATCGTCGCCTTCGTGCTGCCGGCGGCGGGCTTCGCCGGCGACGTGACCATGAGCGCCATCAAGCGCGACATCGGGGTCAAGGACACCTCGCACGCCATTCCCGGCCACGGCGGGGTGCTTGACCGCGCCGACAGCCTGACCTTCACCGCCCCGCTCTACTTCCACCTGCTGGCCCTGTTCGGCCTGCAGAAGTTCTGAACCGGCCGTGCGCTTCCTCCGCTTTCTCCTGCTCGTCCTCGTCGCCCGGCCGCTGGCGGTGCTGATGACGGGCGCCGATGTCACCGGCCGCGAACGCCTGCCGCTGAAGGGTCCGGCGATCATCGCCGCCAACCACGCCAGCCATGTCGACACCCTGCTGATGCTGGCCGTCTTCCCGTCGCGGGCGGTGTCGAAGCTTAGGCCAGCGGCGGCGGCCGACTATTTCCTGCGCGACCCGGTGATCGGCTGGTTCTCGCGCCATGTGATCGGCATCGTGCCGGTGGCGCGCGGCAAGGCGGCCGACGGCGAGGACGTGCTGGCCCCAGCCCGCGCGGCCCTGGCGGCCGGCGAGATCGTGCTGATCTTTCCCGAGGGCGCCCGCGGCGACGGCGAAAGCGACGAGATGGGCCAGCTGAAGAGCGGCGTCGCCCGCCTGGCCGAGGCCTTCCCGCAGGCGCCGGTGATCCCGGTGTGGATCCAGGGCGCCGGCCGCGTGCTGCCCAAGGGCGCCAGCGTGCCGGTGCCGCTGAACTGCGCGGTGCTGGTGGGCGAGCCGGTGATCTGGACCGGCCGGCGCGGCGGCTTCATGGACGCCCTGCGCGCGGCCATGCTGGCCCTGAAGGCCCAGGCCCCGCCGCTGAGATGGTCCGAGGAGCCTTAGGCCGTGACGACCCCCGCCCAGCGCGACAGCCTGGGCGTACGGGCCACCAGCTCGGCCAGGCCGACATAGAGCGCCAGCATGCCGGCGGCGATCGGAACCACCTCCCAACGGAAGGCGTGGGGCGCTTCGGGGGCCAGGGTCATCGGCTGCAGGAACAGCAGGATGACGATGTTGTTGGCCGCGTGGGCGCCGATCGAGAACTCGATCCCGCCCAGGCGCAGCGTCGCCCAGGCCAGGCCGACGCCCAGCACCATGCGCACCAGGAAGGCGTCGGGATTGGGGTCGAAGTGAATGGCCGAGAACATCAGGCCGTTGATCGCCAGCACCAGCCAGGTGCGGTGGGTGAAGGCGCCCGAAAGCTTCAGCAGCCAGCCGCGGAACACCAGCTCCTCGGCCGCCGCGGCGACCAGCAGCAGGCCGATCGCGCCCGCCGCGTGCACGAAGCGGCTGTCGAGATCCGGCGTCAGGGTCAGGATCGGCGCGGCCGGCGGATGCGGGTCGAGCTGGGCCAGGCCTGCCAGCAGCGGCCCCAGCGTCACGGCGAACAGCACGAGACCCAGCAGGGTCAGCCGCCAGCGGAAGCTCGGCGCGCTGGTCAGGTAGGACTTCAGGCGGCGCTCGTGCAGCATGGCGGCGACGGCGGCGAAGGCCGTGGCCATGCCGCCGTTGGTGGCGGCCAGCAGGCACAGGACGAACAGCAGGGTCTGCAGGCTGCCGGCGGCCGCCTTTGGATCGCGCAGCGACTCCACCAGGGCCATGGCCGTCTCGAAGCCGCCCGGCGCCAGGCCGGCGAACAGGGCCATGACGAAGACCGCCCCGATGATCGCCGCCAGCGCCGCGGCGATCACGCCCACGGGCAGGGTCAGCAGCACGCGGCCGATGCGGCGGTCGGCCGGCGTCAGGTCGCCCAGGAAGGCCGAGCCTCTCGCGTCTTCGAACACCGCCGCCATCCCCTCGCACAGCCCCTGCTCCTCGCTAGAGCGGCGCGAGGCGAAGGAAAAGGGTTTTCGATCGATCCGCCCCCGCGACTTGCCGCCGCGCGGCGATGAAGGCACACATCCCCCGGTATTTGGCCCCAGTGTTTGTGGGGCGATCGCCCACGGGGGGTTTCATGAGCAAGACGGCGAACGCGGGCGGACACGAGGGCAGCGCCCCCCACCTGCATCGGCTGGTGCTGTTTTCGGACGCGGTCTTCGCGATCGCCATCACCCTGCTGGCCATCGAGATCCACCCGCCCGAACACTGGACCAGCATCGCCGACCTGTTCGGCCAGATGGGCCACAAGCTGTGGGCCTATGCGGTCAGCTTCGCGGTGATCGGCGTCTACTGGATCAGCCACCGGCGGATCTTCGCCCGGCTGCGGACGGCCAACGGCGTGCTCGACGTGCTCAACCTGGTCGTCCTGGGCCTGATCGGCCTGCTGCCGCTGGTCACCGAACTGCTGTGGGAGCACGGCGGCGCGGCCGCCATCGTCTATCTGGGCCTGGTGACGGCGATCGGCTTCGCCCTGGCGGCCCTCTGGGGCTACGCGGCCTTCGCCGGCGAACTGACCGGCCCGGTGCATCGGGGCGAGGCCCTGTTCACCCTGGCTAGGGTGGCGATCGCGCCCGGTCTGATGTGCGGCCTGATCTTCTTCGCTCTCAACCACGCCTGGGGCCTGATCCTGCTGGCCCTGGCGCTGGGCGCCTTCATCGCCGGCGGCCGCTACATGCGCCGGCAGGCCGAGCAGGCCGTCGAGATCGACCAACCCGAAGAGGCCTCGGCCTGATGCGCATCGTCTCCGGCCAGTTCCGCGGCAAGGCCATCGCCACCCCGCCGGGCGACGCCACCCGCCCGACCTCGGACCGCGCCCGCCAGGCCGTGTTCAACATCCTGGAGCACGCCGCCTGGGCGCCGGAACTGCACGGGGCGCGGGTGATCGACGTCTTCGCCGGCTCGGGCGCCCTGGGCCTGGAAGCCCTCTCGCGCGGGGCCGTGAACTGCCTGTTCGTCGAGACCAACGAGGCCGCGCGCGGGGCCATCCGCCAGAACATCGACGCCTTCGGCCTGTTCGGCCAGACCCGCGTGCATCGCCGCGACGCCACCGACCTGGGCGTCCGTCCGGCCAGCGCCGGCCCCGCCTTCGACATCGCCTTCCTGGATCCGCCCTACGCCAAGGGCCTGGGCGAGAAGGCCCTGACCGAACTGGTCGCCGGCGGCTGGCTGGCCCCGGGCGCGATCGTGGTGTTCGAGCGCGGCGTCGGCGAACCGGATCCGGCGCTGGAAGGGTTCGAGACGCTGGACGCGCGCGACTACGGCGCGGCGCGGGTGCTGTTCCTGCGGCTGCTGTAGAGCGCCTTGCGTCCTTCGAGATCCGCTTTGCGGGCGCCTCAGGATGAGGAATTCATTGCAATAGCGCCCTCATCCTGAGGTGCGAGCCGCAGGCGAGCCTCGAAGGACGCAGAAGGTCGGGCGCCCTTAAGGCCGCTTGCCCGGCCAGACGAGGTAGCCGTATTCGTCGCGGCCGGCCGACTGGTATTCCCCGTAAGAGCCGTAGGCCGCCGCATAGCCGTAGCCGGAAGCCGGCCCGGCCTGCGCATAGCCGCTGGCGGCGCTGTCGTAGCGTTCGCGGCTGGACTCGTAGGACTCCTCGGTGCGGGAATAGGCCGAGCCGCCGCGATAGGTTTCCTGGCGGGCGATGTCGCCGCGATAGCCACCTTCTCGATACCCGCCCTCTTGATAACCAGCGTCATAACCAGCGTCGTCATGACGGCGGCTGTAGCGGTCGGGCGCGTATTCCGGCGATGGCGGAGGCGGCGGCGGCAGGGCGGCGTGGTCCTCCACCCGCAGCGGCGGACGGCCGTAGCTCCAGCGGTCGAAGTCGCTCCAGCCGCGCTCGCCGTCGTCGCACTCCACCCGCTCCCAGCGATAGGCCCCGCCGGGACCGGTGACGCGGCGGGCGACGCATTCGCCGGGCCGGGTGTCGGGCGGCAGGATCTCCGGATCGACCGGCAGGCTGGCGCGATCGGGCGGACCGCCGGCCAGGCCGCGGTCATGGGCCAGGGCCGGGGCGGCCAAGGCGAGACCGGCGACGATCAGCAGCGGGGCGAAGCGGAAAGCATGGCGCATGGGGGAACACTCCAGGCCCGTTAATAAATCAGACCCGGGCGAGGCGCGCCCGCTCTTTCGCGCTCGGCGCGAGCTTGGCCGTTGATCTCAGGGAGAACGAAGACGGGATCGAAGGCGGCTTTTCCCGCCGCCCGTCCTCGCCTAGGATCCATTTTCAAACAATCGTTCGAGGCGGGCGTCATGGCGATCGAGGCGGTGATCTGGGATTTCGGCGGGGTCTTCACCACCTCGCCCTTCGAAGCCTTCCGCCGCTACGAGGCGCGCAACGACCTGCCGACCGACTTCCTGCGCGGGGTCAACGCCGTCGATCCCGACACCAACGCCTGGGCGCGGTTCGAGCGGGCCGAGATCGACGCGGCCGCCTTCGACGCCCTGTTCCTGGAGGAGTCGACCCGACTGGGCCACGCCGTGCCGGGGGCCGACGTGCTGCCGCTGCTGTCAGGCGAGGTGCGGCCGGGGATGGTGGCGGCGCTGAAAGCCTGCAAGGCCCGCTTCAAGGTCGGCTGCATCACCAACAACGTGCCCGGCGCCGGCCACGGGACGGGCATGGCCGCATCGCCGGAGAAGGCCGCGGCCGTGAGCGAGATCCTGTCGCTGTTCGACGCCCTGATCGAGAGCTCCAAGGCCGGGGTGCGCAAGCCCGATCCGCGCATCTACCGCATGATGTGCGAGCTGCTGGATGTTGCGCCCGAGCAGTGCGTCTATCTCGACGACCTGGGGGTCAACTGCAAGCCGGCGGCCGCCCTGGGCATGATCGCCATCAAGGTGAGCAGCGAGGAACAAGCCCTTGCCGAGCTTGCGGCGGCGACCGGATTGGCGTTCTGAAGAGGCCTGACGCTTTCGGAGCCGCCCGCATGACCCGCCCAGCCAAGATCGGCGCCGCCGCCGCCCTCGCCCAGCTCCAAGGCTGGACCGCCGCCAGCGGCAAGGACGCCATCGAGAAGACGTTTAAGTTCGCCGACTTCAACGCCGCCTTCGGCTTCATGACCCGCGTGGCCATCGAGGCCGACAAGCGCGACCATCACCCCGAATGGTTCAACGTCTACAACCGCGTCGAGGTGACCCTGACCACTCACGACTGCGACGGGGTGAGCGAACGCGACGTGCAGCTGGCCAAGTTCATGGACGCCATCGCGGGATAAGGCCCTTCCCCTCCCCCCGCATCCGGTTCAAACTATCGTTTGAATTTCAGGGAGGACGCCGAATGGCGCAGACCACGGGCCGGGTCGCCGGCAAGAAGGCCTTCATCACCGGCGCGGCCCAGGGGCTGGGCGCGGCGGCGGCGCGCAAGCTGGCCTCGGAGGGCGCCAAGGTGGCCCTGGCCGACATCAATGTCGACGGGGCCAAGGCCGTGGCGGCCGAGATCAATGCGGCGCACGGGGCCGGCACGGCCTTCGCCTACGCCCTGGACGTCACCCAGGAAGACCAGTGGATCGCGGTCCTGGAGGCGGCGGCGAACGACCTGGGCGGCATCTCGGTGCTGGTCAACAACGCCGGGGTGGCCGGCGACAAGCCGCTGGAGCAGATGGAGTTCGACCTCTGGAAGAAGATCATGTCGATCAATGTCGACAGCGTCTTCCTTGGGGCCAAGCACGCCCTGACCCATATGCGCGCCCACCAGCCGGGCTCGATCGTCAACATCAGCTCGATCGCCGGCCTGATCGCCAACCACAACTCGCCGGCCTACAACGCCTCCAAGGCCGGGGTCTGGCTGCTTTCCAAGAACATCGCCCTCTATTGCGCCAAGCTCGGGCTCGACATCCGCTCGAACTCGATCCACCCGACCTTCATCGACACCCCGATCCTCGATCCGCTGAGCCAGCGCATCGGCAAGGAGGAGGCCCACGCCAAGCTTGGCCGGCAGATCCCGCTGGGCCACATCGGCGAGCCCGACGACATCGCCAACGCCGTGCTCTACCTGGCCAGCGACGAGAGCAAGTTCATGACCGGCGCCGAGCTGAAGCTCGACGGCGGGATCTCGGCGATGTGAGCCATCTCCCTTCTCCCCTTGCGGGAGAAGGTGTCGACGAAGTCGACGGATGAGGGGTCGCACCCACGAGAAACGCCGCGACGGCTGGTCAGCTGTCGCGGCGTCTTGCTTTTGAGAGACCCCTCACCCGACCTCCCTTCGGGAGGCCACCCTCTCCCGCAAGGGGAGAGGGGCTTAGCGCGGCGCTCGCTTCGCGAGGATCCGTTGCAGGGTGCGGCGGTGCATGTTGAGGCGGCGGGCCGTCTCGGAGACGTTGTGGCCGCACATCTCGTAGACCCGCTGGATGT
>NZ_QHJY01000020.1 GCF_003185805.1 Caulobacter sp. D5 | reverse complement strand
CCCTCTCCCCTTGCGGGAGAGGGTGGCCCCGCGGAGCGGGGTCGGGTGAGGGGTCTCTCAGAACCCTCCGCGCGACCCCTCATCCGTCGGCTTCGCCGCCACCTTCTCCCGCAAGGGGAGAAGGGAGGGGGGCAACTTGTCCACAAACCCCTTCCGACCTATAGTCAAAACGCCGCCGATCTGGCGGCGTTTGGCGGACGCCCCATGGCCCCGGTCGTGAAAATCCAGGAACTGCTCGGCGGCGAGGCCGTGACCGGTCCGCTCGCGACGGAGTTCGACGTCGTGCGGCTGGTCCGCAAGGGGCTGTCGGTGGCTGCGGTCGACGGCTTCCTGGCGGCCACCCATCAGCCGTTCTCGGCCATCGAGCCCTATGTGATGCCGCGACGGACCTTCAACCGCCGCCGTGACGCCGACCAACTGCTCGACCCCGCCGAATCCGACCGGATGGTGCGCATCGCCCGTCTCGTCGCCGCCGCCGAGGACACCCTGGGCGACCAGGAGCGCGCCTGGCGCTGGCTGGAGCGACCCAACCGCGCGCTGGAGGGCCAGGCGCCGCTGTCGCTGGCCGACACCGACCTGGGCGCCCGCAACGTCGAACGGCTGCTCGGCCAGATCGCGCACGGCCTAGCGGCTTGAGCCGTGCGTTGACGCTGCACGCCATGAGGTATGAATCCAAAGACGGATCACTTCTGAGGGTTCGTCGATGATCGTCAACCGCATCGCCAAGGCCGCTCATGTCGGCCTGGACGGGGAGGGGGCGCGGCTCTACGGCGGCCGCTGGAATTCGCCCGGACGGCCGATGCTCTACACCGCCGCCAGCCCAAGCCTGGCGGTTCTGGAAGTGCTGGTCCACCTCGACCTGCCGCCCGAGCTGCTGCCGCTGGACTATCGCCTTCTCTCCATCGAGGTCCCGGACGACGCGCCGAGGCTTGAACTCGACGCGGTTCCGCAAGACAGCGTCGCGGCCGGCGACGCGTTCCTCTTGGCCGGCCAGGCGCTGTGCCTGCGCGTGCCCAGCCAGGTCGTGCCGCAGGAGATCAACACCCTGCTCAATCCCCGCCATGCGGCCTTCGCCGAGGTGAGGGTCGTGCGTGACGAGCCGTTCCGGTTCGATCCTCGGCTGTTCTGAGGCGCCCGCGACCCCCACGCCCTAGCCTCATCCCCCGCCAGGGTTTATAGCCCGGCCCATGTTTGAAGGCCTCTCCCCCCTCGCCCGCGAAGCCCGCTCCTGGCCGTTCGAGCAGGCGCGCGCCACCATCGCCCGCGTCCTGCGCGTGCGGCTTCCCGACCGCGCCGATCAAGAAGCGGCGAAAGCCCTGATCGACGCCGGCAAGACCGACGAGGCGGTGAAAGCCTATCCGGCGCTGGCCAAGGCCGTGATCTTCGAGACCGGCTATGGCCCGTCCGGCCTGCCGCACCTGGGCACCTTCGGCGAGGTGGCGCGCACGACCATGGTGCGCCAGGCCTTCCGCGCGTTGGTCGACGACCACATCCCCACGCGCCTGATCGCCTTCAGCGACGACATGGACGGCCTGCGCAAGGTGCCGGACAACATCGAGAACAAGCAGCCGCTGATCGAGGATCTGGGCAAGCCGCTGACCGTCGTCCGCGACCCCTTCGGCACCCACGACAGCTTCGGCGCCCACAACAACGCCCGCCTGCGCGCCTTCCTCGACGGCTTCGGCTTCGAGTACGAATTCGTGTCCTCGACCGAATGCTACAAGGGCGGGCTGTTCGACGAGACCCTGCTGACGGCCCTGGCCCGCTTCGACGCCATCCAGAAGGTCATGCTGCCGACGCTCGGCGAAGAGCGCCGCGCCACCTATTCGCCGTTCCTCCCCGTCAGCCCCAGCACCGGCAAGGTGCTGCAGGTGCCGACCCTGGAGCGCAACGTCGAGAAGGGCACGATCGTCTTCGAGGACGAGGACGGCTCCAAGGTCGAGGTCCCGGTCACCGGCGGCCACGTGAAGATGCAGTGGAAGCCCGACTGGGCCATGCGCTGGACGGCTCTCGGCGTCGACTACGAGATGAGCGGCAAGGACCTGATCGACTCGGTCAAGGCCTCGGGCGCGATCTGCAAGGCGCTGGGCGGCACGCCGCCCGAAGGCTTCAACTACGAGCTCTTCCTGGACGAGAACAACCAGAAGATCTCCAAGTCCAAGGGCAACGGCCTGTCGATGGAGGACTGGCTGCGCTACGGCGCGCCGGAGAGCCTGTCGTACTACATGTTCCAGAGCCCCAAGTCGGCCAAGAAGCTTTATTTCGACGTCATCCCCAAGGCGACGGACGAGTACCTGCAGCAGCTGGACGCGTTCCAGCGCCAGGAACCGGCCAAGCAGCTCGACAACCCGGTCTGGCACATCCATTCGGGTAAGCCGCCGCAGCAGAGCTCGCCGGTGTCGTTCAGCCTGATGCTGAACCTCGTCTCGGCCGCCGACGCCTCGCCCAAGGAAATCCTCTGGGGCTTCCTGTCGCGCTACATCCCGGGCGCGTCCGCCGAGACCCAGCCGCTGCTCGACCGCCTGGCCGGCTACGCGATCAACTATTACGAGGACTTCGTGAAGCCCACGAAGACCTTCCGCGCCCCGACCGACGTCGAGCGCGCGGCGATCCTCGACCTGCTGGCCAAGCTGAAGGCCATGCCGGCCGGGACCCAGGACGCCGAGCTGATCCAGAACGAGGTGTTCGAGGTCGGCAAGGCGCACGGTTTCGACCCGCTGCGCGCCTGGTTCCAGGCCTTGTACGAGGTTCTCCTCGGCCAGAGCCAGGGCCCGCGCTTCGGCTCTTTCGCGGCGATCTTCGGCGTGGATCGCACGATCGCGCTGATCGAAGAGAAGCTCTCCTGATCCTTCTCCCCTTGCGGGAGAAGGTGTCGCCGGAAGGCGACGGATGAGGGGTCTCTCAGAAGTAAAACGCCGCGACAGCTGAACAGCCGTCGCGGCGTTTCTGTACGTGCGACCCCTCACCCGACCTCCTTCGGAGGCCACCCTCTCCCGCAAGGGGAGAGGGAACACAGTGCGACACCGTGCCTCGTTTGATGAACGCTTTCTGAATTTCGAATTAAGGGTTTGTGCGAACTTCGGAGTCTAGGCTGGAACCATCAGAACCAGGAATAGTCCGATGGCTTCCTTCACCCTTCGCCCGCACGACCGTTCGGAATTCGACTCCCTGATCGGCGGCATCGCTTCGCAGTTCCCCGGCGCTCGCATCGAGGCCGCGCACAACGACACCTGGCAGTCCTACCGGGTCGACGTGTCGTGCGAGGATCCCCGCGCCACGGCCCTTCGCGACTGGCTCAACGGCCACCACGCCGCCTGCCCGCGCACCTGATCGCCTGACCTTCCCGTGAGGTCGGCCGCTACTGGCTGACCCACTGGATGCAGGCCGCCCAGGCCACGCTCATGCGGTCGAGCACCCGGTCGTCGCCGTCGCGCAGCACCGAGGTCAGTTCGATCGTCCGGGCCGTCAGGCGGCCCATCTCGCGGATCAGCACCTCGCCGTCCGTGGTCATCACCACCACCCGGTCGCCGCGTCGCGGTTCGGCCGTCGGCGAGACCAGCAGCCGGTCGCCGTCGCGATAGACCGGCGCCAGGGCGTCGCCCTCGATCTCCAGGGCGAACAGGCCCTCTTCCCGCGGCCCCGGCAGCTCCACCTCTTCCCAGCCCGACCCGCGCGGCGCCCCCGCCTCGTCGAACATGCCCGGCGCCCCGGCCCGCGTGAGGCCGATCAGCGGCACGCCCGCCCGCCGGCCTGGCGCGGCGGTCTCGGTCAGGGCCGCAAATTCCGAAAACCCCACCCCCGTGGCTTCCAGCACCTTGGCCAGGCTCTCGGTCGAGGGCCAGCGCGGCCGCGTGTCGGCGTCGCCGCGTTTCGAACGGTTGAAGGCGGTGGGATCCAGGCCCGCCAGCTTGGCCATGGCCGAAGGGCTCATGTCGAAGCGCTTGGCCAGGGCGTCGATCGCCGTCCACAGTTCGGCGTGCGAGAGCATCGGATCGTCCCCGAGTCCTGATGACGCCGAGCCTTGGGCGTCCCCAAGGAAATTATGCCCAGGGCTTAGGAATGTAAACCTAGCGACAATGGTCAAGGTTGACGTTTACGTAAGCGTTGACGTTCCGCAGGGTCCGGCGTAGCGTGAACGTCGATAACCAACGACCCGGCCGGGAAGGCCGGCCGCACCCTGGGAGGGCAACGATGGTGGCTGATCTTCGACGTCCCGAGCGCACGTTCTCGATCCGTCAGCTCTGCAACGAGTTCAAGGCCACGCCCCGGGCGCTGCGCTTCTACGAGGACAAGGGCCTGCTGACGCCGGCCCGCGAGGGCCTCAACCGCGTCTATTCCCACAAGGACCGCGTCCGCCTGCAGCTGATCCTGCGCGGCAAGCGCGTGGGCCTGTCGCTGTCGGAAATCCGCGAACTGCTGGACCTCTACGACGAGAATGACGACGGCGCGGCCCAGATGGCCCGGTCGCTGAAGAAGTTCCGCGAGCGCGCCGCCGCCCTGGAGCAGCAGCGCGAGGACATCGACGGCGCCCTGATCGAGCTGCGCGAGGCGTGTGATCGCCTCGAGAAGCGCCTGGCTGAGATCCGTCCGGACCTGCTGCCGCGCTCGGCCGATTACGAGCAGCTGCTGCGCGCCCGCCTCGACGGCCACGCCGACATGGCGCTGGGCAAGTAAGAGCCGCCGTTCCCATTCCTTCCACGCCCGCTTTCGCCAAGACCGGCGGAACGGGCGGGTTTCCCTTCGCCTTTCTCCCCGATCCCGATCAGTCAGGACCGCTTAAATGACCTATCAGCCGCCCGTCCGCGACCACATGTTCCTCCTGCGTGACGTGCTCAACATCGAGCAGTACGGCAACCTGCCGGCCTTCGCCGACGCCTCGATCGACGTCGTCGAGCAGATCGTCGAGGGCGCGGCCCAGTTCACCGGCGAAGTCCTGGCCCCGCTGAACAGCGTCGGCGACAAGACCGGCTGCAAGCTCGACCCGGTCACCAACACCGTCACCACCCCGCCGGGCTTCAAGGAAGCCTACAAGGCCCTGTGCGAAGGCGGCTGGACCGGCCTCGGCTCGGATCCGGCCTATGGCGGCCAGGGCCTGCCGCACGTCGTGAACCTGTCGTTCTCGGAAATGTCGAGCTCGGCCAACATGGCCTTCTCGATGTATCCGGGCCTGGCGCACGGCGCCTATTCGGCCATCCACACCGGCGGCACCGACGAGCAGAAGCAGACCTACCTGCCCAAGATGATCACGGGCGAGTGGACCGGCACCATGAACCTGACCGAGCCGCACTGCGGCACGGACCTGGGTCTGCTGCGCACCAAGGCCGTTCCGCAGGCCGACGGCAGCTACAAGATCACCGGCCAGAAGATCTGGATCTCGGCCGGCGAGCACGACATGTCGGACAACATCGTCCACCTGGTGCTGGCCCGCATCGAGGGCGCCCCGGCCGGCGTGAAGGGCATCAGCCTGTTCATCGTGCCGAAGTTCTTCCCGAACGCCGACGGCTCGGTGGGCGCGCGCAACGAGGGCGCCAAGTGCGTGGGCCTCGAAGAGAAGATGGGCATCCACGGCAACGCCACCTGCGTCATGCAGTACGACGACGCCGAGGGCTACCTGATCGGTGAAGAGAACAGCGGCCTGAAGCTGATGTTCGTGATGATGAACGAGGCCCGCCTGGGCGTCGGCCTGCAGGGCGTCGCCCAGGCCGAAGCGGCCAACCAGGCCGCCGTCGCCTTCGCCAAGGACCGCCTGCAAGGCCGCTCGCTGACGGGCCCGAAGAACGCCGAAGGCCCGGCCGACCCGATCATCGTCCACCCGGACGTGCGTCGCCTGCTGCTGGAGAACAAGGCCATCATCGAAGGCGGCCGCGCCTTCCTGTTCTGGACCGCCCTGCACGGCGACCTGGCCCACAGCCACCCCGATGAGGCCGTGCGCACCAAGGCCGACGACTACATGGGCCTGCTGACGCCGGTGCTCAAAGGCTACCTGACCGACCGCGGCTTCCAGGTCTGCTCGAACGCGGTGCAGGTGCACGGCGGCTCGGGCTTCACCGAGCACTTCCCGGTCAGCCAGTACCTGCGCGACTGCCGCATCGCCCTGATCTACGAAGGCACCAACGGCGTGCAGGCCCTCGACCTGGTCGGCCGCAAGCTGGCGGCCAAGGGCGGCCGCGGCGTGATGACCTTCTTCCAGGAGATCGACCAGTTCGTCGGCGAGAACGACGGCGACGCCGAGCTGAAGCCGTTCGTCGACGCCCTGGCGGCGACCAAGGCCCAGCTGCAGGACGGCACCATGTGGCTGATGCAGAACGGCCTGCAGAACCCCGACAACGCCGGCGCGGCCTCGACCGACTACATGCACCTCTTCGGCCTGACGGGCCTGGCCTACATGTGGGTCCTGATGGTCAAGGCGGCCAACGCCAAGATCGCCGAGGGCTCCACCGACCCGTTCTTCACGACCAAGGTCGCCACGGCGCGTTATTTCATCGAGCGGGTCTTGCCTGACGCTGCGGCGCATCTGGCCAAACTGAAGACCGGCTCGGCGACCCTGATGGCGCTGCCCGCGGAGGCCTTCTGATCATGAGCGTGCTCGACGTCGCCAAACCCGCCTTCATGGCCGAAGAAGACATCACGATCTTCGAGGACGCGGTGGGCAAGTTCTTCGACGAGCACGCCCCTGAATCCGTCGTCGCGACCTGGCGCAAGAACCACTGCGTCGATCGCGCGATGTGGAACAAGGCGGGGGAGGCCGGTCTGCTCGGCCTCTCCACGCCCGAGGAATACGGCGGCTCCGGCGGCGACTATCGCCACGAGGTCGTGCTGATGGAACAGCTGGGCAAGAAGGGCGTCGACGGCTTCGGCGCCAGCCTGCACAACGCCATCGTCATGCCGTACATCACCCATTACGGCACCGAGGAGCAGAAGCGCCGCTGGCTGCCGCGCCTGTCGACCGGCGAACTGGTCGGCGCGATCGCCATGACCGAGCCGGGCGCGGGTTCAGACCTGCAAGGCATCAAGACCAGCGCCAAGAAGGACGGCAACCAGTACGTTCTCAACGGCTCCAAGACCTTCATCACCAACGGCCAGACGGCCAATCTGATCATCGTCGTCGCCAAGACCGATCCGGCCGGCGGGGCCCGCGGCACCAGCCTGCTCGTGGTCGAGACCGACGGCGCGGAAGGCTTCGAGCGCGGCCGCAACCTCGACAAGCTGGGCCACGAGGCCCAGGACACGTCCGAGCTGTTCTTCAACGACGTGAAGATACCGACCGAGAACCTCTTGGGCACGGACGAGGGCCAGGGCTTCTTCCAGCTGATGGCCCAGCTGCCGCAGGAGCGGCTGAACATCGCCGTCCAGGGCATGGCCACGATCGAGCGGGCGCTCGAGCTGACCATCGCCTACGTCAAGGAGCGCCAGGCGTTCGGCAAGCCGATCCTGGCCTTCCAGAACACCCAGTTCGTGCTGGCCGAGTGCAAGACGGAAGGCACCGTCGCCAAGGTGTTCGTCAACCACTGCATCGAGCGCCACCTGAAGGGCGACCTCGACGCCTCGACGGCCTCGATGGCCAAGTACTGGGTGACGGACCTGGAGAACAAGATCGTCGACCGCTGCCTGCAGCTGTTCGGCGGCTACGGCTTCATGAACGAGTACCCGATCGCCCGGATGTACAAGGACAGCCGCGTCCAGCGCATCTACGGCGGCACCAACGAGATCATGAAACTGCTGATCGCGAGGACGCTCTGATGTTGTTCGCCGACGCTCCGCCCCCGCCCCCGCCCGCTCAGGATACGGCCCGCGCGGCCGTGGTCTGCGTGCGCGCCGAGGGCCGCCGCCCGCTGCAGTTCTCCGGCAAGCTGGAGGGCAAGCGCCCCCAGCCCGGCGCCTTCGACCTGCCGCTGAAGCCGGGCGTCGAGCAGTGCAACAACCTGCTGCGCTCCAAGATCGCCACCTGGACCCTGACCGTGAACACGCCGGGCTTCACGCCCTGCCGCCTGCCCGCGCCGGAGTTCGGCCAGCGGGTGGTCTATTCGGCCAAGGCCGGCGCGCGCGGCCTGTCCTGCGCCCCGATCCACAAGTCGCCGATCGGCGCCTGGAAGAAGTGATGTCGACCCACGTCGCCATCATCGACTGGAAGCTGGAGGCCGGGGCGGATTTCCCCAAGGGCCGCTACAGCCGCGCCCATACCCTGTCGTTCGACGGCGGGGTGACGGCGCTCGGCTCGGCTTCGCCGTCGGTGGTGCCGCTGCCCTGGTCGGACCCGGCGGGCGTCGATCCCGAGGAGATGTTCGTGGCGGCGCTGTCGTCCTGCCACATGCTGACCTTCCTCGACCTGGCCCGTCGCGCCGGTTTCTTCATCAGCGCCTATCGCGACAAGGCCGAGGGCACGATGACCAGGAACGAGCATGGCGCTCACTGGGTCAGCCATGTCGCCCTTCGTCCCGACATCGTCTTCGAGGGCGACGCGCCCGACGAAGCCAAGCTGGCGGCCCTGCACGAGGCCGCCCACCACGCGTGTTTCATCGCCAACTCGGTTCGGACGGACGTCCGGGTCGAGCCGGCGGTCAAAGAATCCCTTTTGGGAACAACTACTTAAAAGATCGCAGGAAGGAGCCATTCAATGGCCGACGCTTACATCTTCGACGCCGTGCGCACCCCGCGCGGCAAGGGCAAGAAGGACGGCTCTCTGCATGAGATCACCGCCCTGTCCCTCGCCAGCCAGGTCCTGGAAGCCATCCGCGACCGCAACGGCCTGGACACCTCCAAGGTCGATGACGTCGTCCTGGGCTGCGTCGCCCCGGTCGGCGAGCAGGGTTCGGACATCGCCCGCACGGCCGTCCTGACCGCCGACTACGCCGAGAGCGTCGCCGGCGTGCAGATCAACCGCTTCTGCGCCTCGGGCCTGGAAGCCGTGAACATGGCCGCGGCCAAGGTCATCTCGGGTGAAGCCGACCTGACCATCGGCGGCGGTGTCGAGAGCATGAGCCGCGTGCCGATGGGCAGCGACGGCGGCGCCTGGCCGACCGACCCGTCGTCGGCCTTCAAGACCTACTTCATGCCGCAGGGCGTGTCGGCCGACCTGATCGCCACCCTCTACGGCTTCAGCCGCGACGACGTCGACGCCTACGCCGTCGAGAGCCAGCGCCGCGCCGCCCAGTCGTGGGCCGAGGGCCGCTTCTCCAAGTCGGTCGTGCCGGTGAAGGACCAGCTGGGCCTCAACATCCTGAGCCACGACGAGACCGTCCGCGGCGCCACCACCATGCAGACCCTGGCCTCGCTGAACGCCTCGTTCACCGGCATGGGCGAGATGGCCTTCGACGCGGTCGCCACCCAGCGCTACCCGCAGGTCGAGCGCATGACCCACGTGCACCACGCGGGCAACAGCTCGGGCATCGTCGACGGCGCCGCCGGCGTGCTGATCGGCACCAAGGAAATGGGCGACGCGCTCGGCCTCAAGGCCCGCGCCCGCATCAAGGGCATGGCCTCGATCGGTTCGGAGCCGTCGATCATGCTCACGGGTCCGTCGCTGGTCACCGAGAAGCTGCTCAAGAAGCTCGGCATGGAAGTCGCCGACATCGACCTCTACGAGCTGAACGAAGCCTTCGCGGCCGTCGTCCTGCGCATGATGCAGGCGCTGGACATCCCGCACGAGAAGATGAACGTCAACGGCGGCGCCATCGCCATGGGCCACCCGCTGGGCGCCACCGGCGCGATGATCCTGGGCACCATGGTCGACGAGCTGGAACGCTCCGACAAGGAAACCGCCCTGATCACCCTGTGCGTCGGCGCCGGCATGGGCACCGCCACGGTCATCGAACGCGTCTGACAACCACATAGAGATCGTCATCCCGGACGGCCGTAGGCCGATCCGGGACCCAGCGGCCGGCGCACTGCGGTTCACCTGGGTCCCGGCTCTCCGCTTCGCTACGGCCGGGATGACGACCGAAATTCTGAAGGACTAGTCCAAATGGAAAACTTCAAGATCGAGGTCGACGGCGACGGCATCGCCCTGGTCACCTTCGACGTCCCCGGCCGTTCGATGAACACCCTGACCGCTTCGGTGATCAAGGAAGTCGGCGAGCTGGTCGAGCGCATCAAGACCGACGCCGAGATCAAGGGCGTCGTCATCACCTCGGGCAAGACCACCGGCTTCTGCGCCGGCGCGGACCTGGGTGAGCTGGGCGGCAACGGCGGCCTCGGCGGCGGTGATTTGCAAGCCGCGTTCGACGCCGGCTTCGCCCTCAACAAGGCCTTCCGCGGCCTGGAAACCAGCGGCAAGCCGGTGGCCGCGGCCATCAACGGCCTGGCGCTCGGCGGCGGCCTGGAATTCGTGCTGGCCACCCACTACCGCGTGGTCGCCGACCTGCCGAAGCTGCAGCTGGGCCTGCCGGAAGCCAAGGTCGGCCTGCTGCCGGGCGGCGGCGGCACCCAGCGCCTGACGCGCCTGATGGGCGTCATGGCTGCTGCCCCGTACCTGCTCGAAGGCAAGTCGATGAAGCCGGCCGAGGCGCTCGGCGCCAAGGTCGTGCACGAAGTCGTGCCGGCCGGCACGGAAGTCGAAGCCGCCAAGACCTGGATCAAGACCAAGGGCGACCCGGTCGCGCCCTGGGACAAGAAGGAATTCAAGATCCCCGGCGGCGGCCCCTACACCCCGACCGGCGCCCAGGTGTTCATCATGGGCAACGCCATGCTGCGCAAGAACACCTACGGCAACTACCCGGCCCAGCAGAACATCATGAAGGCCGTCTATGAGGGCCTGCAGGTTCCGTTCGACGCGGCCATCCGCATCGAGACCCGCTACTTCCTCAAGACCCTGATGACCCCGCAGGCCAAGGGCATGATCCGCACCCTGTTCCTCAGCTTGCAGGAACTGGGCAAGGGTTCGGGCCGTCCGGCCGGCGTGCCGTACTACGACGTCAAGAAGGTCGCCGTGCTCGGCGCCGGCATGATGGGTGCGGGCATCGCCTACGTCCAAGCCATGGCCGGCATCGAGACCGTGCTGATCGACCAGACGCAGGAAGCCGCCGACAAGGGCAAGGGCTACGCCGAAGGCCTGGTCAAGAAGGCCGTCTCGCGCGGCAAGCTGACGGCCGAGAAGGGCGAGGCCATCCTGGCCCTCATCCACCCGACGTCGGACTACGCCAAGGTCAAGGGCAGCGACCTGGTCGTCGAGGCCGTGTTCGAGAACCGCGACGTCAAGGCCCAGGTGACCAAGCTGGCCGAGGCCCAGCTGGCCGACACCGCCGTGTTCGGCTCCAACACCTCGACCCTGCCGATCACCGGCCTGGCCGAAGCCTCGATCCGTCCGGAAAGCTTCATCGGGATCCACTTCTTCTCGCCGGTCGACAAGATGGGCCTGGTCGAGATCATCCTCGGCGAGAAGACCGACCAGGCGACCATCGCCAAGTCGATCGACTACGTGCTGAAGATCAAGAAGACCCCGATCGTCGTCAACGACAGCCGCGGCTTCTACACGTCGCGCTGCTTCGGCACCTTCGTGCAGGAAGGCATGGAGCTGCTCAGCGACGGCATCGCGCCGGCGATCATCGACAATGTCGGTCGCGCCACCGGCATGCCGCGCGGCCCGCTGGAAATGCACGACGACGTCGCGCTGGACCTGTCGCACAAGATCGCCGTCCAGACGAAGAAGGACCTCGGCGACAAGTACGAGGAGCGTCCGTTCACCGCGATCATCGCCAAGATGGTCGAGGATCTGGGCCGCTACGGCCGCAAGAACGGCAAGGGCTTCTACGACTATCCGGAAAAGGGTCCCAAGACCCTGTGGCCGGGCCTGGCCGATCTGGTCGAGGTGAAGACCACCGAAGCCGACAAGGCGCTGATCGAGCAGATCCGCACCCGCCTGCTGTACCGCCAGGCCGTCGAGGCCGCGCGCTGCTTCGAGGAAGGCGTGATCACCGATCCGCGTGAAGCCGACGTCGGCGCCATCCTGGGCTGGGGCTTCGCGCCCTGGACCGGGGGCCCGGTCAGCTTCATCGACGGCATCGGCGTGGCCAAGTTCGTCGAGACCCTCGACCAGCTGACCGCGTCCTACGGCGCGCGCTTCGCCCCGCCGGCCCTGCTGCGCGAGATGGCCGCCAAGGGCGAGACCTTCTACAGCCGCTTCGGCGTCAAGGAGAAGGCGGCCGCCTGAGGTCGCTTTCGCCTGCAAGGTGAAATGAGGAGGCCCGGCGGCGACGCCGGGCCTTTTCTTTTCGCCGCCGCATCATTGCCGACATCCTCGCGCCCCATGGGCTCTGTAACGGGAACGCCTCGCGCCTGTTGCGCGGAGGTAAGGATTCGGGATGGCCGGCAGGCGATCGACAGTTCGCCGCAAGAGGCCTTTCGCCCTCGCCCTGATCGCGGTGAGCGGCCTGCACGTGCTGCTTGGCGTGGCCCTGGTCAGCGGCATCAAGATCATGCCGCCGCCGGTCGAGCCGCAGAGCCTGATCGTCGACCTGGTCGACGTCGCCCCGCCGCCGCTCGCGCATCTGCGGCTCCCGGACGCCGCGCCCGCGCCGCAGGCCTCGGCCGCGCCTCCGGCCCAGGCCGTGGTTC
>NZ_QHJY01000177.1 GCF_003185805.1 Caulobacter sp. D5 | reverse complement strand
GCCGATGAAGTTGGTCAGGGCCCGGCACTCGCTCATGAAGCGGTCGACGCCGAGGATCAGGGCCATGCCGGCCACCGGCACCGAGGGCACCACTGACAGGGTGGCGGCCAGGGTGATGAAGCCCGCGCCGGTGACGCCCGCCGCGCCCTTGGACGACAGCATGGCCACGGAGAGCAGCAGCAGCTGGTCGCCCAGCGACAGGTGGACGCCCGTGGCCTGGGCGATGAACAGCGCCGCCAGGGTCATGTAGATGTTAGTGCCGTCGAGATTGAACGAATAGCCGGTCGGGACCACCAGGCCGACGACGGGCTTGGCGCAGCCTGCGCGCTCCAGCTTGTCGATCAGGCTGGGCAGGGCCGATTCCGACGAACTGGTGCCCAGCACCAGCAGCAGTTCGCTCTTCAGGTAGCGGATCAGCTTGAGGATCGAGAAGCCGTTGAAGCGGGCGACTGCGCCCAGGATCACCACGACGAAGATGATCGAGGTGGCGTAGAAGGTCCCGACCAGGGCGGCGAGGTTCACGACCGAGCCGATGCCGTACTTGCCGATGGTGAAGGCGAAGGCCCCGAAAGCGCCGATCGGAGCTGCCTTCATCAGGATCCCGACCAGGCGGAAGAAGGCGTGGGCGATCGACTCCAGCAGATCGACGACCGGCTGGCCCTTGTCGCCGACCAGCACCAGGGCGACGCCGAACAGGATCGAGAAGAACAGCACCTGCAGGATGTCGCCATCCGCGAAGGCGCCCGTGACCGTTGCCGGGATGATGTTGCTGAGGAAGCCGACGATCGTCGTCTCGTGGGCCTTGGCGGCGTAGCTGGCGACCTTCTCGCTGTGCAGCGTGGCCGGATCGATGTTCATGCCCGCGCCCGGATGGACGAGGTTGCCAACCACCATGCCCAGCACCAGGGCCAGGGTAGAGAAGGTCAGGAAGTAGGCGAAGGCTTTCAGCACCACGCGGCCGAACTTGCCCAGGTCGCGCATGCCGGCGATGCCGGTGACGACGGTGAGGAAGATCACCGGGGCGATGACCATCTTCACCAGCTTGATGAAGGCGTCGCCCAGCGGCTTGAGGCTCTCGCCGAAGCCGGGCCAGAAGTGGCCGATCAGGGCGCCGGCGGCGATGGCGACCAGCACCTGGATGTAGAGATGCGTGTACCAGGGACCGGGGCGCGGCGGCGCCGCGGCGGACGGGGCTTGCGGGATCATCTGGCGGGCTCCTGGGCTCGTTTCCTCGCGCGTCCTTGCAGGTCGGGCGCTTGGACCAAGAGTGGCGCAGGATGGTTCGGGCGGGAGACAGCTCCTAAACAAAACCCATAAGGCCATGAATAATTGAAAGAATAGCCCCATACAGGCTCGCTTCGACACGATATGCCGTGTCATAGTCCGCCCAGCTTCGATCCATATTGTGTGGAATATGGCACAACCCAAGCCAATCGCACCGCAACCGCTCTCCGCGTCAGGCCCTGTCGTTTCGAGATCCCGACTGGCGGTGTTCGTCGTGATCGCGGCGGCGATCGGCGCGCTCCTGGTCTGGTCGGTCGGCGCCCTGGTCGAGCAGCGGGCGATGACGGCCCTGCGCGCGCGGGCGAGCGCTTCGGCGGCGCTGCACGCGGCTGTGCTGCGCAGCGAACTCGACAAGCAGCGGGCCCTGCCCCTGGTCCTGGCCGACGACGCCGACCTGGAAGCCGCACTCGCCAGCCGCTCGCCCGCCAAGCTGGAGGCGCTGTCGCGCAAGCTGGAGGCGCTGGGCGTCCAGGCGCGCGCGGCGGCGGTCTATGTGATCGCCACCGACGGCGTGACCGCGGCCGCCAGCAACTGGCGGCTGCCGACCAGCTTCGTCGGCTCCGACTACGGCTTTCGCCCCTATTTCACCCAGGCCCTGCGCAGCGGCTACGCCGAGCAGTTCGCCCTGGGCACGGTCAGCCGCAAGCCCGGCCTCTACCTCGCCCGTCGCGTGGACGGCCCGAAGGGTCCGCTGGGCGTCGTGGTGGTCAAGCTGGAGTTCGACGGCGTCGAGGCCGCCTGGCGCGCCATCGGCGAGCCGGCCTTCGTGGTCGACGCCCAGGGCCTGGTGCTGATCACCAGCCAGCCCGAATGGCGCTTCCTGGCCCGTGATCCCCTGCCCCAGGCCAGACGCGACGCCCTGCGCGTAGGGGGTCAGTACGGCGGGGCGAGCTTCGCTCCCCTGCCCCTGCGCCAGAAGTCCGGCGGCGTGGCCCGAACCGACACGCCGCGCGCCGAGCGCCAGATCGAAACGCGCCTGGCGGATGTCGCCCCCGGCTGGACGCTCCACCTGCTGAGCACAGCCGTTCCCGCCGAGCAGGCGGCGGCGGCGGCGCGCTGGATCACCGCCCTGGTCTGGACCCTGCTGAGCGCCGCGTTGCTGTGGCTGTGGGTGCGGCGGCGGCGCATCCATCTGGCCGCCCTGCGCGATCGCGAGACGCGCCTGGAGCTGGAACGGCGGGTCGAGGAACGCACCCACGAACTGACCGACGCCAACCGCGCCCTGTCGTACGAGGTCGAGGAGCGCCAACGCACCGAAACCCGCCTCCGCTCGTTGCAGGCCGACCTGGTGCAGGCCAACAAGCTGGCGTCCCTCGGCCAGATCGCCGCCGGGGTGGCGCACGAGATCAACCAGCCGGTGGCCGCGATCCGGGCCAACGCCGACAACGGCCTGCTGCTGATCGGCCGCGGCCTCGCCGACGCCGCCGGCGACACCTTCACCGCCATCGTGGCGATGACCGAGCGGATCGGCCGGATCACCGACGAACTGCGGGCCTTCTCGCGCAAGGCCGACGGCCGGGTCGAGCCGACCCTGGTCACCGAGGTGATCGACGGCTCGGTGCTGCTGACCGCCAGCCGGTCGCGACGCCAGGAGGCGCGTCTGGTCCGCCAGGGCGAAACCGCAGGCCTGAGCGTGCTGGGCGAACGGGTCCGGCTCGAACAGGTGCTGGTCAACCTGCTGCAGAACGCCTTCGAGGCGGTAGGCGGCCGCGCCGACGGCGTCGTCACCGTCACGGTCCGGGAACACGTGGACACGATCGAGATCGTCGTCGGCGACAACGGTCCGGGCCTGGCGCCCGAGGTGGAGCGCGCCCTCTTCACCCCCTTCCTGACCACCAAGCCGCGCGGCCTGGGCCTTGGTCTCGTCATCGCCCACGACATCGCCGTCGACTTCGGCGGGCAGTTGACGGCGAGCTCGACGCCCGGCCAGGGCGCGACCTTCATCCTGACCCTGCGCAAGGCGGTTCCATGAGCCCGCCGGCCGGCAAGATCCTGCTCGTCGACGACGACGAGGCGTTGCGGGTCGCCGTCGCCCAAGGCCTGGCCTTGCGCGGCTTCGACGTCGCGGCGTTCGACAACGCCCCGGCGGCGCTGAAGGCGGTGTCGCGCGACTTCGTCGGCGTCATCGTTTCGGACGTGCGCATGCCCGGCATGGACGGCCTGGCGCTGTTCCAGCGCGTCCAGGCGATCGATCCCGATATCCCTGTGCTGCTGATCACCGGGCATGGCGACGTGGCCATGGCCGTCGCCGCCCTGCAGGACGGCGTCTACGACTTCGTCTCCAAGCCCTTCCCGATGGAGCGGCTGACCGCGGCCCTGTCGCGCGCGCTGGAGAAGCGCCGGCTGGTGCTGGACAACCGCCGCCTGGAGGCCGCCGCCCAGAGCGCCGACGGCTCGATGCTGCTCGGCGACACACCGGTCATGCAACGGCTGCGCGCCACCATCGCCCAACTGGCCGAGGCCGAGGTCGATGTGCTGATCCAGGGCGAGACCGGCGTTGGCAAGGGCCTGGTGGCCCAGGCCCTGCATCGCGGCGGCGCGCGGCGCGCCCGGCCGATGGTCGCGGTCAACTGCGCAGCTCTGCCCGAGGCGGTGTTCGAAACCGAACTGTTCGGCGCGACCGGCGGCGCTGGCGGCCTTCGCCCCAATATCGGCCGCATCGAGCGCGCCGATCGCGGGGTGCTGTTTCTCGATGAGATCGAGGGCCTGTCACCCAGCATGCAGGCCAGGCTTTTGCGGGTGGTCGAAGAGCGCGAGATTTGGCCTGTCGGCGCGTCCGAACCGCGCCACCTGGACCTGCGGATCGTCGCGGCGAGCAAGGTCGACCTGGCCGAGGCCGTGCGCGACGGCGCCTTCCGCGCCGACCTCTATTACCGCCTGAACGTGGTCACCCTGGTGGTTCCGCCCATGCGCGAGCGGCGCGAGGACGTGCCGGCGCTGTTCGGCCACTTCCTGGCCGAGGCCGCGGCCAGGCTGCGACGACCGGCGCCGCGCCTGACGGCGACGATCCGCGACCACCTGTTGGGCCACGACTGGCCCGGCAACGTCCGGGAGCTGGCGCACTACGCCGAGCGCGTGGCCTTGGGGCTGCCCTCAGCCGCCCTGGGCGAAGACGGCGCCGTCCAGGGCGCCGACGAAGGCCTGGCCGAACGCACCGGCCGCTACGAGGCGATGGTCATCCGCGAGACCCTGGCGGCCTGCGGCGGCGACGCCCGCACGGCGATGACCCTGCTGCAAACCCCGCGCAAGACCTTCTACGACAAGCTGCGCCGCCACGGCATCGACATCGACCGCTACCGTCCGGCGAAGCCTTCGCGCCCGGGAGGATAATCTATCGACGCGCGAGCGGTCCGCGCGCGCCGGCCCGGATCACAGGCTGGCGGCGATTACCGATTGGAACGCCGCCGCCACCGGCGCGACCAGATCGCCCGAGACGCAGCGCAGGTCGTCCTGGGCCGTATGGAAGTATCGGTGACCGCCATAGAGACCGATCGCCCGGGCGTAGCCGGCCTCGATGACGTTGACCAATTCGCCGCCGGCGTTGGCGCGATTGGCTTCGTAGACGGCTTCCAGGCCGTTCAGCCCGGCGAAAGCCGCCCTGGTCCGCGCGATCAGATCGGGCGTGGCGGTCAGCACCCGCTGGGAGTCGGCGCTGGGCAACGGCCGCAGGCCGCCGGGCAGTTCATGCCAGTCGCGGGCGGCGGCGCTGGCGCCGATATGGACCCAGAGATGAGTGTCGGCGGGTTTGGGCGCGTGGTGCTCCAGATACTGCTCGCCGCCGAGATAGATGTACTCGTGCCCGCTGGTGGCGACGAACTCCAGGTTCACGCCGGGCCTGGACGCCGCCAGGGTTTCGGCCAGCCACAGCCAGACGGCCACGCCCGCGCCGCGTTCGGCCACGCAGGTGAACCAGCCCGAGCGCGGGGTGGTGACGATCAGGGTCTTGGCCGCACCGCGATCCAAACGGGCGATGAGGTTGTAGGCCGGACGGCGGCCGACCTCGGCGTCGACCGTCAGGGTCGCGCTCTCACCCGCCTTCGCCGCCGTCACGAACGGTTCGGCGTCCTTCGGGGCCAGGATGACGACGGGCTTGGGAAAGGCCGGTTTGCTGGCGCTGACGTTCAGGCCGATCGCCTCGCCGGTCGGCCCGGTGGTGACCAGGACAGCCGCCTCTGCGCCGCGATCGAAGGCGTCCTTCAGGGCGCTGGACGCGGCCGGCTCGGCCAGGCTCACCCAGCGCCGGAACGGCAGCACGACCAGGGCGATCGCGCCGTCCAGGGATCCGCCGACGCTCGCCGCCTTGAGCGGCAGGGTCAGTCCGGTCGGATCGGTGGTCCGCACGATCGCCTGCGGGAAGACGTCCACGACCTTGTCGCCCACGGCCAGGGTCGCCTTGCGGACCTCGGCATAGGGAACCTCGAAGGCCTGGCGCTCGCTGCGATAGCCGAGGCTGGCCAGTTCGCCTTCGAGCCAGGCGCCGCTGGCCGTGTCGCCCGCCCCGCCGGAGGCCTTGACCCCAAAGCCCGCGAAGCGCTCCAGCACGGCCTGCAGCCAGGCCGGATCGGGCTTGGCGGCGGCGGCCGGCGCCGCCTTCGCCACCGAAGCGGCCCCAGCGGCCCCCGCGGCGAGGACGCCCGCGCCCACCAGAAGATCTCGACGCGATGCGCCCATGACGTCCTCTCCTCCTACCAGCGGTAGGTGATGCTGGCCCCGACGGTGCGGGGCGTGCTGTAGCGGTTGGCCAGAGGCTGGCCGCTGGTCTGGAACTGCAGGAGCGCGATGCTCTGGTCGGTCAGGTTCTGCACGAACACGGCGGCCTGGATCTTCTTGACGTCGACGCCGGCGCGCAGGTTCACCTGCTCGACGTCGTTCAGCCAGATCGCCGGGGTCGCGGCAGTGACCGAGTCCTGCACGCCGCCGGTCTGGTACTGGTAGGAAACGTTGCCGAAGCCGACGACGTCGCCGGTGATCCGGCGGCGGTAGTCGAGGGTCGAAGAGGCGGTCCACTTGGGGATCTGCGCCACCGACGAGCCGACCAGCGGCAGGCCCGAATAGTCGCCGGGCGTCGAGACGAAACGAGCCTGCTGGCGCGCGCCGTTGAGGCTGGCGGTCAGGAGGCCGCCAGCCAGGCCGAAACGACCGTCGATCGCCGCCGAGACGCCGCGGGCGTGGACGTTGCCGCCATTGATGTTGAAGGTCGTCGCCGCCTTCTGGCAGGCGTTCACCGCCGTGCACCCGTCCGTGATCGAGGTGATGGCGTCTTCGGTCTGCGAGCTGTAGCCGGTCAGGCGCAGATAGATGTTGCGCGCCAGGTTGCCCTTGAAGCCGAGTTCGACGCTGGTGGTGTCCTCGTTGCCGTAGGTCGGCCGGAAGGGGTTTGGCGCGTAGGGCGAGGAGGTCCGGGCGTTGACGCCGCCGGCGCGATAGCCGGTGCCGACCTTGGCGTAGACCAGCGGCTCGTTGGCCACCGGCAGGCGATAGGCGGCCGTGAAGGTGTAGTTCAGCCGGTCGGACTCGAAGTCGTAGGCGGCGGGCGCGGCGGCCTGGGTGTCGGTGTAGAGATAGACCGTCGTCTGGCTGGCGCTCTTGTCGTCGCGCGAATAGCGCAACTCTCCGGTGAAGGTGAACCGGGCGACCCGATAGCGCAGCAGGCCGTAGGCCGAGACCGACTCGTTGCGCAGCGGCGCGCGCGCCGAGGTCCCGAAGTTGCCGAAGGTGGCGGGACAGGCCGCCGAGGTCGCCAGCGGCAGGTAGCACAGGTGCTGGGTCGGCGTGCCGGCGCAGACGCCCGCCCCGACCCGCAGGGTGCAGGGCGTGGTCGCGGAGTCGGTGCCGTTCAGGTCGTGCTGCAGCAGGTAGTCGGCGCCGGCCAGCCAGTCGAGGTTTCCGCCCAGCCCCTGCCCCGCGATGTGCAGGTCCTGATAGAGAGTGCGGTCCTTGGCCACCGTCGAGGTCTGGCCGAACGGATAGAGGCCGATCTGGCCCTGGCTCTGGAGCTTGGCCAGGGTGGCCAGATCGATGGCCGCCGCGTAGTTCTGCCGCGAGATCCAGTGGGTGGCCATGGTGGTCGAGGTCAGCTTGGCCCAGCCGAGATCGTAGTCGGCCAGGATCATGGCCCGCTGGGCCTGCTGATGGACGCCGTCCTTGCCCTCGTGTCCGACCTCGTACTTCGACTGGGTCAGGCCCAGCGGGATCGCCGCCACCACGCCCGCCGGCAGCACGTAGGTGTTGAGGAACGACGGCAGGTTCAGATCCTGGGCGTCGACCGAGAAATCGATGTCCAGCGGTCCCTTGCGGTAGCGCACCTGACCGCGGCCGATCCAGCCGTCGGTGTGGTCGTAGTACTTGCCGCTGTTGGGATTGTAGAAGAAGCCCTTGCCCTGGCCGATGGCCTGGGCGCCCAGGCGCACGGCCACGGTGTCGCTGAGCTTCTGGTTCACGACGGCGGCGACCTTGGTCTGCTCGGTCTGACCGGTGTAGGTGGCGCAGACATAGCCGCTGTCGGTGAACTTGGGCTTGGCCGAGACGATGTTGACGACGCCGTATTCGGCGTTGCGGCCGTAGAGCGCGCCTTGCGGCCCTTCCAGCACCTCGACCCGCTCCAGGTCGAAGAAGTCCATGTGGCGGAAGTTGCGGCCGCCCAGGGTGCTGGAGCCCACATAGGCGCCGTTGACGAACAGGCCGACGCCGGAGTCCGCGCCCGTGGCCCGCTGGGTGCCCGAACCGCGGATCGAGACCTCGCTCAGATTGGTGCTCTGCAGGTCGTTGAAGCGCACGCCCGGCACGGTGCGCAGCAGATCGCCGGTGCTGACCACGGGGCCCATGGCGTCGAGCTGCTCGGCGGTCACGGCCGAGATGGTCGCCGGAACGTCCTTCAGGCTCTCCTCGCGCCGCTGGGCGGTGACCAGCACCTCCTCGACGGCCTGGACGCCTTCGGTCCCGGCGCGCTGCGTGGTCTGAGCCATGACCGAGGTCGAGGCGGCCAGTCCGATGACCGCCGCCGACATGAACAGGTGTCGCATTACCCCTACCCCCGACGCTTTTGCGCGCCCTTCACAAAAATGACGTGGCGGAACCTAGGGGCGGCCCGGTCAGATTGTTGAACAATAATCTCTAAAAGGTCGATCCAAATTTCTATCACTCCCATAGGAATAGACTCGTTTAAGGAGCGCTCCCGAGGCGACCGTTGTCGGCTCGAACCAATCCCCCTAAGCCTTCTGGCCATGCCCGAGCCGATTTCGCCGCTGACCGCCGACGCCCTCGCAGACGCCCTGCGCCGCCAGATCCAGGATGGCGTGATCGCACCCGGCGAATGGCTGCGCGAGGTCCGTGTCTGCGGCGAGTTCGGGGTGGGCCGCACCGTGGCCCGGCGCGCCCTGCGCACCCTCGCCGACGACGGCCTCGTCATCATCGAGGAAAACCGCGGCGCCTATGTCGCGGCCACCACCGTCCAGGAGGTCTTCGATCTCTACGAGGTGCGCGCGGCCCTGTACGGCGCGACCGCGCGCTTCGCATGCCTGCGCGCCAGCCCGGCCCACATGGCCGAAACCCTGAAGCTGGTCGACGTGCTGCTGGCGGACTCCGAGAACGGGACCTCGGCTGAGGAACTGATCCGCCAGAGCGAGGTGATCTTCACGCGCCTGGCCAGCCTCTCCAGCCTCGACACCCAAAGGATGATCGCCGCGGTGCGCCGCAAGACGCGCTGGCACTATTCCTATGCCGGCCTGGAAAAGAGCACCGGCGGGGCGCCGTTCGACAGCTGGCTGGTCGTGCGGGCCGGGCTCATCGCCCGCGATCCGGCCAGGGCCGCCGAAGGGGCGCGCAACATCCTCTACCACATGCAGAGCGAGGCCATGCGGCTGATGATCGCCCACGGCCAAGGCCTTCAGGCCGCGCCGGACGTGCGGTCCGCCCGTTCGCGCCGCGCCTCCGCGACCGGAGTTTCTTGATGACCTTTCCGATCTCGCGCCGCGGCCTCATCGCCGGCGTCGGCGTCCTTGCGGCCGCCCCGGCCTTCGCCGCGACCGCCACGCCAGACCTCGATGCGGTGCTCGACTATGTCGGAGGCCAGAAGACCACCGGCTTCCTGGTCGTCCGCGACGGCGAGACACTGGTCGAGCGCAACTGGCCCCTGCCCGCCGAGGCGGCGCAGTTCCGGGCTGTCTTCGTCCACGGAACCAGCCCGGACGGCGCGCTGCTGGAGGACGTCGCCTCCCAGCAGAAGAGCTTCGTGGCGGTGCTGGTCGCGATCGCCGTCGACAAGGGCCTGATCGATGTCGAAAAGCCGGTCTCGGACTATGTCGGCGCGGGATGGTCGAAGGCTTCGCCCGATCAGGAGCGGTCGATCCGCCTGATCCACCTGCTGACCATGTCTTCCGGCCTGGACGAGAGCCTGGCCTATGTCGCGCAGGCAGGCTCGGCCTTCTTCTACAACACGCCGGCCTACGCCGTGGTGAAGGCCGTGCTGGCCGCCGCCGCCCGCCAGCCGCTGGAGACGATCACCGGCGACTGGCTCACAGCCCCCGCCGGCATGGCCGATACTTCCTGGCGCAAGCGGCCGACCGCCTTGGGCAATGTGGGCAATCCGACGGGCCTGGTCACCACGCCGCGCGACATCGCCCGGTTCGGCCAGATCGTGCTGGACGGCGGCAAGGCGCGGGATGGGCGCCGCATCGTCTCCGAGGCGGGCCTGAAGACCCTCTTCACCCGATCCCCGACCAATTCGGCCTACGGCCGCCTGTGGTGGCTGAACGGCGGCGAAGAGACGGTGCGCGCCGCGGGCCGCCGCGTGCCGGGGCCGCTGATCCCGGCCGCGCCTGCTGACTTGGTCGCGGCTCTGGGCGCGTCGGACCGCAAGCTCTATGTCGTCCCCAGCCGGAAGCTGATCGTCGTCCGCACCGGTCAGGCCGCGCCCGACGCGGACTTCGACCAACAGCTGTGGCTGCGACTTTCCAAGACGCTCGGCTGAACAACCCTCACCAGTGAAGCGCGCGCCAAGACTTCAACGACAGATATACCCAACGATCTTCAGGCCTTCGGCGCGAGGTATATTAGAGAACTTGGCCAATGATATTTTACAAACTCGCATGATCATCAGACATCCACCGCGATAGGCTTCACAGGCGGCCGACGAATGACCGCGCGGAGGAACTTCCATGACGGTCACGCTCGAGCGACGCCCCGAGACCAAGTTTGCCGGCCTTACGCTTTCGCCTCTCGAACCGACGATCGGGGCCGAAATCTCGGGCGTCGATCTCAGCCGCCCGCTGAGCACCGAGGACCGCGATTTCATCAAGGCGGCGCTGTTGCGCTACAAGGTGGTCTTCTTCCGCGACCAGCACGCCCTGGACGCCGAAAGCCAGGCCGCCTTCGCCGCCAATTTCGGCCCGCTCTACACCCACCCCACCACCCGCTCGGACGCCGACAACAAGCCGATCCACAAGATCGAGCCGCCGGACCTGCAGCTGTTCGAGGCCCGCAAGGCGGCGGGCGCGGGACTGGTCCAGGCCGGCTATCACAGCGACACCAGCTGGCGGCTGGTGCCGACCTGGGGCGCGGTGCTGCGGGCGATCGACCTGCCCGAGGTCGGCGGCGACACCGTCTGGGTGGACGCCGGCGCGGCCTATGAAGGCCTCAAACCCGAGACCAAGGCGCGCCTGGAAGGCCTGCACGTCACCCACGATTTCCGCGACGCCCTGCTCGCGGCCGGTCACGACTATCCCATCGTGGCCCATCCGATCGTCCGCAAACACCGTGAGACCGGCGCCTCGATCCTGTGGGTGAACTTCACCCAGAAGCCGCAGGTCATCGGACTGGACCGCGCTGAGAGCAACGCGCTGCTGACCGAGATCCTCGACCAGTATCGCAAGCCCGAATACCAGGTGCGCTTCAAGTGGCGGCCCGGTTCGGTGGCGTTCTGGGACAACCGCGCCGCCGTCCATATCGCCATCCGGAACTATGGCGACTTCCCTCGCCTGCTCGACCGCGTGCTGATCGCCGACGAGCCGCTCTGGACCGACCTCTAGTCCATGCCGACCCAGGCCGCATTCTCCACCGGGGGAAGCGGCCTGCCCCCCGCGCGCCTTCGCCAAGCGTCGAGGCTTCGGCTTCCCACCGCGCTGATCCGAGGTTCTACTCGGAGTTCCGATCCCGAACGGCCCTAGGGCGCCCTCGTCATCTTCGGGGTCCGCGCGACCGCCGGCCCGCGGATCGGCGATTTCCTCGACAAACACGAGTTGCGATCGGTCGCCCCATGCCGGCGCGCTGGAGACGACATGACGCGCCGACCTCCCGCCTGGCGATATTCGGACGCCGACGTGAAAAGCCGCCCTCGCATTGAACCTTTGCCTTAGGCCCGCGTTCACGGACCTTGCACGGCGATGTCCGTGATCGGGGGACTTGTGATTTTCAGCTCAAATTCGAGGCCGGCGACAATCAGCCGACCGGCATGGACGTCGGCGTGATCGACCCCTGCCCGCCCCTTTTCCCCTGTTCCGGCCCGACAAGCGCGGCCCACGCCCACAGTTCGAGTTTCTCATGTCGCTGACCCCTTCCACCCGCGAGGCCGCCCGCACGAACGTGGACCTGTGGACCACCCTCGGTCTCGTCACCGTGCTGGCCTTCTTCCTGATCAGCGGCACGATCGCCTATCGCAACATCCAGGTGCTGCGGACCAACAACCAGATGATCATGCACTCCCACAAGGTGCTGATCGCGCTGGACGAACTGCTCTCCACCGCCCAGGACGCCGAGACCGGCCAGCGCGGATACCTGCTGACCGGCAACGACCGCTATCTGGAGCCGTACCAGAGCGCGGTCACCGCCGCCGCGACCCGGATCGAGGCCGTCGCCTCCCTCACACAGGACAACGCCGATCAGCAGGCCAACACCCGCCAGCTGCGCAAGCACATCGACGCCAAGCTGGCCGAGCTGGACGAGACCATCACCCTGCGCCGCAGCCAGGGCGCCCAGGCGGCGCTGGCGGTCGTTTCCACCGATCGCGGCAAGACCGAGATGGACGCCATCCGCACCCAGCTCGACGTCATGCGACAGGAGGAAAACCGGCTGCGCGCGCTGCGCATCGCCGAGATGCAGGAAGCCTACAAGACGGCCACGGCCAGCGGCGTGCTCTCGGGCCTGCTGGGCGCGCTGCTGACCATCGCGGTGTTCGTCCTGGTCCGTCGGGCGGCCACCGCTCGCGCTCGCGAGGAATGGCTGCAGTCGGGCCAGGTCGGGCTTTCCGATGCGATGATGGGCGACAAGTCGGTCGAGGAGCTGTCCGACGGCATACTGTCGTTCCTGGCCGGCTATCTGGGCTTCCAGGCCGGGGCGCTGTTCAAGGGCGAGAACGGCCACTTCTATCGCGCCGCCGCCCTGGGCATTCCCGCCGACGCCAACGTGCCCCTGCGGTTCAGCCTCAAGGAAGGCCTGCTGGGCAAGGTCGCCGCCGAAGGACGAGCGACGATCGTGCGCGACGTGCCGGACGGCTACATGACCATCGGCTCGGCCCTGGGCGCCGACAAGCCGCGCCACCTCGTCCTGGTCCCGACCCATGCCGACGACACGGTCAACGCCGTCATCGAACTGGGCTTCCTGCATCCGGTGGGCGATCAGGTGCTGAGCCTGCTCGACCAGGCCTCGGCCTCGATCGGCATCGCCCTGCGCTCGGCCCGCTATCGCGTCGAACTGCAGAACGCCCTGGAGGAAACCCAGCGTCAGTCCGAGGAACTGCAGGTGCAGAGCGAGGAGCTGCGGGTCTCCAACGAGGAGCTCGAGGAGCAGAGCCGCGCCCTCAAGGAATCCCAGACCCGGCTGGAGCAGCAGCAGGTCGAGCTGGAACAGACCAACAGCCAGCTGGAGGAACAGGCCCAAACCCTGGAAACCCAGCGCGACGAGCTGGAGCGCAGCACGGCGGCCGTCACCTTGAAGGCGCGCGAGCTGGAGCAGGCCAGCCAGTACAAGTCCGACTTCCTGGCCAATATGAGCCACGAGCTGCGCACGCCGCTGAACTCGCTGCTGATCCTGTCCAAGCTGTTGAGCGACAACCCCGACGGCAACCTGTCGGATGAACAGGTGAAATTCGCCCAGACTATCGCCTCGTCGGGCAACGACCTGCTGACGCTGATCAACGACATCCTCGACCTTTCGAAGATCGAGGCCGGCCACATCGAGGTGCGGCCCGAGACGGTGAGCGTGCAGCGCCTGGTGAGCGACCTGCGCCAGCTGTTCCAGCCGGTGGCCGACGAACGGCGCCTGGCCTTCGAAGTCGAGATCGACCCCGCCTGCCCGGCCGCCTTCGAGACCGACCGCCAGCGCCTGGAGCAGATCCTCAAGAACCTGCTGTCCAACGCCTTCAAGTTCACCGAGAAGGGCGGCGTCACCCTGGCCATCAGGCCGGCCGCCGAGGGCCTCGCCTTCGGGGTCCGGGACACCGGCATCGGCATCGCGCGCGAGCAGCAGGAAAGCATTTTCGAGGCCTTCCGCCAGGCCGACGGCACGATCAGCCGCAGATACGGCGGCACCGGCCTTGGCCTGTCGATCTCGCGCGAGCTGTCGCGGCTGCTGGGCGGCGTGATCGGCCTCGAGAGCCAGGCCGGCCAGGGCAGCACCTTCACGGTGACCCTGCCTGTCGCCTACGATCCCGCCCGCATCGCGCCGCGTGAGAGCCAGGCTCGCGCCGAAGCGCCGGCGCCGACCGGTTCGCCGCAGCGCGCGCCGCGGCCGACCCAGGCCGTGGAGGACGACCGCGAGCAGCTGGGCGGCTCTCGCCGCGTGCTGCTGGTCATCGAGGACGACGAGGTGTTCGCCGGCATCGTGCGCGACCTCTCGCGCGAGATCGGCTTCCAGTGCCTGGTGGCCGGCACCGCCGAGGAGGCCCTGAAGCTGGCCAAGCGCTTCAAGCCCAATGCCGTGGTGCTCGACGTTGGCCTGCCCGACGAGTCCGGCCTGATGGTGCTGGACCGCCTGAAGCGTGACGACGCCACCCGCCACATACCGATCCACGTGGTCTCGGCCAGCGACCACGCCCAGACCGCCCTGTCGCTCGGCGCCATCGGCTACCTGGTCAAGCCGGTCCGGCACGAGGACTTGGCCGACGTTCTGCGCGGGCTGGAGGCCAAGCTGGCCGGGTCGGTGCGACGGGTGCTGATCGTCGAGGACGATCCGGTGCAGCGCGACGCCGTCGGCAAGCTGCTATCGTCGGGCGATGTCGAGACGGTCGGCGTCGGCACTGCCGCCGAATGCCTCGAACAGCTCAAGCAGCAGACCTTCGACTGCATGGTGCTGGACCTGTCGCTGCCGGACGCCTCGGGCTTCACCCTGCTGGAGACCCTCAGCCAGGATGGCGACCGCGCCTTCCCGCCGGTGATCGTCTACACCGGCCACGACCTGTCGGCCGACGACGAGCAGCGGCTGCGCCGCTATTCCAGCTCGATCATCATCAAGGGCGCCAAGTCGCCCGAGCGCCTGCTCGACGAGGTGTCGCTGTTCCTGCACCAGGTGGTGTCGGAACTGCCGGCCGAGCAGCAGAAGATGATCCAGAAGGCCCGCAACCGCGACGCCGTGTTGGAAGGGCGGCGGATCCTCATCGTCGAGGACGACATCCGCAACGTCTACTCCCTGACCAACGTGCTGGAGCCCCGCGGCGCCATCGTCGAGATCGCCCGCAACGGCCAGGAGGCCATCGACGCCCTGGCCCTCGCGGCCGGGGATCCCGCCCGCGCCGTCGACCTGGTGCTGATGGACGTGATGATGCCGGTGATGGACGGCCTGACCGCCGCCCGCGAGATCCGCAACGACCCCAGGTGGGCCAAGCTGCCGATCCTGATGCTGACGGCCAAGGCCATGCCCGACGACCAGGAACGCTGCATCGCCGCCGGCGCCAACGACTACATGGCCAAGCCCATCGACGTGGACAAGCTGCTCTCACTCGTCCGGGTCTGGATGCCGAGATAGGCGATCCCAGTGCCCGAAGCCGTCGTCGATCTCGAAATCCAGCTGCTGCTGGAGGCGCTGTACCAGCGCTACCACTACGATTTCCGCCATTATGCGCGGGCGTCGATCAAGCGACGCCTGGTGCAGGCGCGCGACCAGCTGGCGTTCCCGACCATCTCGGCCATGCAGGATCGCGTGCTGCACGACCCGTCGATGCTGCCGCGCCTGCTCGACTATCTGACCGTCCAGGTCAGCGAGATGTTCCGCGACCCGTCCTACTTCCGGGCGCTTCGGGAAAGCGTGCTGCCCCACCTGAAGACCTACCCGTCGCTGAAGGTCTGGATCGCCGGCTCCAGCACCGGCGAGGAGGTCTATTCGCTGGCCATCCTGTTTCGCGAGGAAGGCCTCTACGACCGGACCCTGTTCTACGCGACCGACATCAATCCCGAGGCCCTGGCGGCCGCAGAAGCCGGGGTCTATCCGCTCGACCGCATCCGCAAGTTCACCGAGAACCACCAGAAGTCCGGCGGGCGGTCCTCGCTCTCGGACTACTACACCGCCGCCTACGGCCGGGCCGTGTTCGACAAGACGCTGCGCGAGCGGGTGGTGTTCTCCGACCACAGCCTGGTCACCGACGCCGTCTTCGCCGAGATGCACCTGATCTCGTGCCGCAACGTGATGATCTATTTCGATCGTCCCCTGCAGGACCGCGCCATCGGCCTGTTTCACGACTCCCTGGCCCGCAAGGGTTTCCTGGGCTTGGGCTCGAAGGAGAGCCTGCGGTTCTCGGCCCACGCCGGCGGCTTCTCCGACTTCGTTCCCGGCGAGAAGATCTACCAGAGGCGCGAACCATGAGCGCCGCGCCCGTAAAGCCCCCCGTGAAGGCTGTCGTGATCGGCGCCTCGGCCGGCGCCGTCCAGGCGCTGCTGACCATCCTGCCCGCCCTGCCCGCCAGCTTCGCCCTGCCGGTGCTGGTGGTGGTGCACGTGCCGCCGGACCGCGACAACGTCCTGGTCTCGCTGCTGCAGGCCAAGTGCCGGCTGACGGTGAAGGAGGCCGAGGACAAGGAGCCTCTGGTCGGCGGCACGGTCTTCTTCGCGCCGTCCGACTATCACCTCCTCGTGGAGACTGACGGAACGCTGGCCATCTCCACCGACGAGCCGGTGAACTATTCGCGGCCGTCGATCGACGTGCTGTTCGAGAGCGCCGCCGACGCCTTCGGCGAGGCCCTGGTCGGCGTCGTCCTGACCGGCGCCAACCACGACGGCGCAGCGGGCCTGCGGGCCGTGACGCAGGCGGGCGGGACGGCGATCGTCGAGGATCCGAACTTCGCCCATTCCCGGGCCATGCCGCTCGCCGCCCTCGAAGCGAGCCCCGAAGCCGCCATCATGACCATCGATGCGATCGCATCGTACCTGTCGAGTTTGGGAACCACGCGATGATCGCCGAAAAGCCGATCAACTTCCTCCTGGTCGACGACCTCGAAGAGAACCTGCTGGCGCTGGAAGCCCTGCTCCAGCGCGACGGCCTGACCTGCCTGAAGGCGCGATCCGGCGAGGAGGCGCTGGAGCTTCTCCTGACGCACGAGGTCGCCCTGGCCCTGCTCGACGTGCAGATGCCCGGCATGGACGGCTTCGAACTGGCCGAGTTCATGCGCGGCAGCGAACGCGCCCGGCACATCCCGATCATCTTCCTGACGGCCGGCGCCGCCAACCTGCAACGGCGCTTCCGCGGTTACGAGGCCGGGGCTGTCGATTTCATCCAGAAGCCGATCGAGCCGAACGTCCTGCGCAGCAAGGCCGCCGTGTTCTTCGACCTGCACCAGCAGCGCCAGCAGATCGAACGTCAGCGCGACGAACTGGACGCGGCCGCCCAGGCCCTGCGCCGGGCCGACCGCCACAAGGACAACTTCCTGGCCGTGCTGGCCCACGAGCTTCGCAACCCGGTCGCGGCCCTGGGCGGCGGCCTGCACCTGCTCAACAAGGACATCCCGCCCGAGCGGGCCAGGGACATCCGCGTACGCATGGACCGGATGCTGTCGCACCTCTCCCACCTAGTCGACGACCTGCTCGACGTTTCGCGCGTCAGCCAGGGCAAGATCTCGCTGAAGAAGGAGCGGATCGAACTGGGCGACGCGCTGCGTTCGGCGATCGAGGCCAGCCAGCACAATATCGACGCCGGCTCGCACCGCTTCGACGCCGACCTGCCCGACGAGGCGATCTGGCTCGACGCCGACCACACGCGCGTGGCGCAGATCGTGGCCAACCTGCTCAACAACGCCGCCAAATACACCCCGCCCGGCGGCGAGATCACGCTGACGGCCAGACGCCTGGACGCCGAGGTCGAGATCCGCGTCACCGACACCGGGGTCGGCATCCCGCCGGCGATGCAGTCGCGCATCTTCGAGATTTTCGCCCAGGTCGAGGACCATCTGACCAAGGCCCAGGGCGGCCTGGGCATCGGCCTGGCCCTGGTCAAGCAACTGGTCGCTCTGCATCGCGGGACGATCGAGGTCGAGAGCGCGGGCGAGCACCTGGGCAGCACCTTCATCGTGCGGCTGCCGACCATCGACTGATGAGCGCGGCTTACCACGTCAGAGAGCAACGCGTTCCGACCCGAGGGCCAGGCGTCGCCTGACGTATCAGTCGCCCGCCACGAGGTTGATCTCGAACTGCAGCCCACGCGCCGAAGGCGTCACGGCGATATCGCCACCGTGAGCGGAGACGATGGCGGCCACTGTCGCCAGGCCAAGGCCGTGGCCCGCCGTGGTGCGCGACGGATCGAGCCGCACGAAGCGCTTGAAGATTCGGTTGCGATCCTCGGGCGGCACGCCCGGCCCGTCATCGCCGAACACCAGCCGGACACTGCCGCCGGTCGCTCGTGTCAATATGCGGATCCGAGCCCCCGCGCCCGCGTGGAACAGGCTGTTGTCCATCAGGTTCGACAGCGCCTGCAACAGCAAGGGCCGATCGCCGCGAACGGTCGCGGGCTCCAGGTCGAGCGACAGCGCCATGCCGGCCTTTTCCAGGGCCGGACCATAGGCTTCGGCCAGTTCGTGGACGAGCGCGACGAGGTCCAGAGCCACGAAACGGTCGCGCACGGAACGCCCTTCGATCTCCGCGAGCGCGAGAAGACCCGACAGCAGGCCCTGCAGGTCGTCGACCTCGCTCAACGCACCTTCGACGCGCGCCTTCCGGACGCCATCGGTTGTCTCCGCCTCGATATCCTCCAGACGCGCGCGCAGGCGGGTCAGGGGAGTGCGGATGTCGTGGGCGATGTCGCCCGAGACCTGGCGCAGGTTGCTCATCAGGGCCTCGATGCGATCGAGCATGCGATTGAGCACCGTGGCCAGCTGGTCGAACTCGCCGCCCGAGCCGTCGACCGGCATGCGGCGACGCATGTCGCCGGCCATGATCCCTTCGGCGGCGCCGTGGATCGCGTTGAGACGCCGTTGCACGACCCCGCCAAAGCCGAAGGTCGCCAGAACGCCCACCGCCGCCACAAGGCCTGCGCTGATCAGGAACACGCGCAGCAGGGCGCGGTCGATATCGAGCAGGTCGGCGCGGTCGGCGGCCACGACCAGTCGCCCGCCGCCCGGCAGGGGCGCGTTCATGGCCTGGGCGACGCCGCTGCTGCCGTCGGGCCGGCGGAACCGGATGAACTCGCTCCAGCCGGGCGGCGGCGTCTCGGCCTGGAAGTCTCCGGCCCTTCGCCTGCCCGACGCGTCGAGCACGATATAGCCCATGCGGCTGCCGGCCTCTGACCGCCCCGCCAGATAACCCAACGTGCCCCGGGCCGGACGCCGGTCGCGGTCGGTCACCGCCCGCACCAGCACGTCGAAGCCCGCCCGCTCGTAGGTAGCGAGCAGCGACTGGGTTTCCAGCTCGATGCGATGATCCAGCTGCCGCTCGATCTCGTGGTGGACCATGCTGAACGTCACCACCCCGACCGCCAGCGTCAGGACGCAGGAGATCCCCGCCACCACGAGGCTGAGGCCACGAACGGTCCTGGGCGTTCGACTACGCATCGTCGTTCATCATGTAGCCGGAGCCTCGGACCGTGCGGATGGCGCTGCGCTCGAAGCCCTCGTTCAGCTTGCTGCGCAGCCGGGACATGTGGGTCTCGACGATGTTGGTCTTGGGATCGAAACCGAAGTTCCAGACCTTTTCGAGCAGCATGGTCCGCGTGACGATGCGGCCGGGATTGCGCATCAGTTGCTCCAGCAAGGTGAACTCCCGCGGCTGCAGGTCGACAGAGCGCCCGCCCCGACGCACCTCCCGGCGCAGCAGGTTCATCTCGATGTCCGCCACGCGCAGGACCGCATCGAACTCGCCCGTCGGCGGTCGGCGACCCAGCGCCGCCACGCGCGCGGCGAGCTCGACGAAGGCGAACGGCTTGACGAGGTAGTCGTCGGCCCCCTCCTCCAGGCCGTCGACCCGATCAGCGATCTGGGACATGGCCGTCAGGAGCAGGACCGGCGTCGTCCGCCCCTGCGCGCGGATCGCCTTCAGGACCGCCAGTCCGTCGACGCCCGGCACCATCCGGTCGAGCACCAGCACGTCGAAATCACGCTCGGCCAGGCGCCGCAGCGCCACCGAGCCATCGGCCTCGACCTCCACCACATGGCCGCGCTCCGTCAGGCCGCGCTCGATGAACGCAGCGGTCTCGGGATCGTCCTCGAGCAGAAAGACCTTCATGCCCGCCTTACCGTGCTGTTGGCCGCGCTATACATTTTCCCAACCTTGCTTCCAGCGCATCGACACGCCAGCGCCAAGCGATAAGGCTTGGGCCCGCACCGTCCGCTCGCCCAGCCAGGTCGATATCCCCCGTCGTGATCCACGCTCAAGCCCAGCCTCCGCAACAGAGCCCGCCGATGGACGGGCCTCGCCAGGCCGTGTCCGAGCGCTGCGCCCGGATCGGCCTCAAGCTCACCGACAAGCGTCGCGAACTGATCGAACTGCTCGACGGGATGGACGCGCCCTTCGACATGGAACAGGTCTGGTGGACAGCCCACAACCGGGGCCAGCGCGTCAACCGGTCGACGCTGCATCGACTGGTCGTCGACCTGGTGGCGGCGGGGGTTTTGAACGAGATCGGATCGATCGACCGCCAGCGCCGCTTCGCGCCGCCCCTGCCGGTCGACGTACAGGTCCAGACCCCCGAAGGTCGCGTCCCCGTGGACGACGCGACCCTGGCCGAGATGCTGGCGCGCGTGGCCGCCAGCAGCGGGCTGGCCGTTGGCCGGGGCAGGATCGTCATCACCGTCGAACCCTAGCCCGCCGCCGGACCGGAGGCGTCCAGGCGATCGGCAAGGTCGCGATAGGCCGCGACGGGCGCGCTGCGGAGGAAAGCGACCATCTTCGCCGTGAACGCGGCCGTCGCGGTTGTCGCCGCCTGTTCGAACTGCGCCAGCGCGCCGGCGATCTCGCCCTCGGCGGCCAGCACCCGACCGAAGTTGAACCGGCCGCGAAAATCGCCGCCGGCCGCGGCCCTGGCGTAGCAGTCTCGGGCCATGGCGAAATCCTGAGCGACCTCCCAGCCGTCCTCGTAGAAGCTGCCTACCACGTTGATCGACTTGACGTGGCCCAACTCGGCCGCCCTCTGAAACCAGGCCAGGGCG
>NZ_QHJY01000176.1 GCF_003185805.1 Caulobacter sp. D5 | reverse complement strand
CCCTCTCTCTAAGAGAGAGGGCGCGCCGCACCTGATTTCCGCTCGGGGTCGCAAGCGGAAGCCCCCTTATCAACTCAGGATAGAAAACGCGCGTGAAGTTCTCTATCGTCGAATCCTGAAACGAAGGAGATAGGTCGTGTTCCTGAGAGCCCTGCTTTCCCGCTTCGAAGCCAAGCCGCTCAAGACGACGGCCCTGGTGATCGTCGCGATCGTGGCCGCACGACTGGCGGGCGAGTTGGGGATCGGCTTCGTGGGCGGGGTCATCACGGGTTTCACAGACGGGATCTAGCCGACCGCGGGAGGTCTGGAGACCGGGGGGCTCGAGGTCCCTACCCCGCCGCCCGGTCCCGCTCCAGGGCCTCGGCCATGCGGACCAGTTCCGCGAAGGAGCCGGCCTGCATCTTCTTCATCAGGCTGCCGCGGTGGAGCTTGACGGTGATCTCCTGGAGGCCGAGTTCGCCGGCCACCTGCTTGTTGAGCAGGCCGGTGGTGACCAGGGTCATGACCTGCTGTTCGCGCGGGGTCAGGCCGTCGAAGCGGGCTTTCACCTCGGCGACGTCGCGGGCCAGTTGGCGACGCTTTCCGTCTTTCGCCAGGGCGGCGGTGACGGCGTCGATGACGTCCTGGTCTCGGAAGGGCTTGGCGAGGAAATCGACCGCCCCGGCCTTCATGGCGCGCACGGTCATCGGCACGTCGGCATGGCCGGTCATGACGATGACGGGCGCGCGCACCCGGCGGGCGGCCAGGGCTTCCTGCAAATCGAGGCCGCTCATCTTGGGCATGCGCACATCGACGAGGATGCAGCAGGCGCTGTCGGGCATCGGCGCATCCAACAGGGCCTGGGCCGAAGCGTAGAGCGCCGTCTGCAGGCCGACCGACCGGAACAGCTTGTCCATCGAGCTGCGGAACAGCTCGTTGTCGTCGACGATCAGCACGGTCTGCACCGCTTCTTCCGCCTGCCGTTCCGCCTTGGCCATCCCCGCCTCCACCAAGCTAAGCTGGGGCCCCCGCCCCTCTTCCGACAAGCGCCGCCTCAGGCCTCGCCGAGCATCGTCTTCAAGCTGGCCTCGATCCGATCGGGCGCGCAGGGCTTTTCGAGAAAATCCCGGGCGCCGGCCGCCAGGGCCTGGTCGCGCATGTCCGGAAAGGCCGTCACCACCACGACCGGCAGGTCCGGATGGCTGCCCCGCAGGCGGCGCAGCAAATCCAGGCCCGAGATCTCGGGCATGTGGATGTCGGTGACGACCACGGCCCAGGTCTCCGGCCCGGAGGCCAGGAAGCTCGCCGCCGAGCCGAACACGCCGACCTCCAGCCCGAAGGAGCGGATCAGCCGCGCCAGGCCGGAACGGACGAGGGCGTCGTCGTCGATGACGGCGATGGCGCGCCGGCGGGACATGGCGTTTCTCTAAGCACGCCCGGAACTTGGACGCTGACGAGGAAGCCTTAGACCCCCGCTCCCGGCGGCGACACCCATACAGTGGTTTAGGCGCGGGGCTCAGATGCTGGGTTGGGGCGCCTCGAAGCTGCGTGGCTCGCCCCGGTCGATCGGGCTCGGCGGACGCGGAGCGGCGTCGCTGCGGACAGGCGCCGGCGTGGCGAGACCGTCGTGGGCGAAGTCGTCGACGGCGATGACCTCGGCCACCGCCTTGTCGGCGGCGTCGAGGGCGGCGGCCTCGTCGGCGGTGATCAGGCCCTGCTCCCAGGCGAGGCGACGGTCGCGGACCTTGGCGGCCTTGAGCCGGTCGTGGATCGGCTGGGTGGCGACCACGCGCTCGAAGGCGTCGATCAGCTGGCCGACCGCCTCGTCCTTGCCGCCGACATAGACGTTCTCGACCAGGCGGTCGCGGGGCTCGGATGGGTGGATCAGCAGCTCGGCGCAGGCGCGGGTGAGATTGTCGGACGGCCCGCGGCGACGGGCGCCGAACGGCAGGATGGCGGCGCGCAGCAGCCAGCCGGCCAGGCGGTTGGGCAGGTTGGCGAACAGCTCGTCGAAGCGCTGCTCGATCGTGGCGAAGGCGGTGTCGGCGCACCAGTGCAGCAGCGGAAAGTCGGCGTCCTGGCGGCCCTCGTCCTCCCAGCGCTTGAGGGCGCCCGACAGGAAATAGAGCTCCGACAGGATGTCGCCCAGCCGCGCCGACAGCATCTCGCGGCGTTTCAGGTCGCCGCCCAGGGTCAGAAGGGCGATGTCGGAGGCCAGGGCGAAGGCGGCGCTGTAGCGGCCCATCTGGCGATAGAAGCGGGTCGCCCGGCCGGCGTCGGGAACCGGCGAGACCGCGCCATTGGTCCAGCTGCGGGCCACGGTGCGCAGGCCGTTGCGAAGGCTGTGGGCGACGTGCTTCCAGAAGGCTTCGTCGAAGCGGTCGAGATCCTGCTCGCCGATCGCCAGGATCTCTTCGAGCATGTAGGGGTGCGCGCGGATCGCGCCCTGGCCGAACACCATCAGGCTGCGGGTCAGGATGTTGGCCCCCTCGACGGTGATGCCGACCGGCACGGCGCGGTACTGGGCGCCCATGTAGTTGCGCGGCCCCTCGATGATCGCCTTGCCGCCGTGTACGTCCATGGCGTCGTTGACGACGATCCGCATCCGCTCGGTGGCGCCGGACTTCAGCAGGGCCGAGATCACCGACGGGTGGTGACCCAGATCCAGGCCGGTGCAGGTCAGGCGGCGCGCGCCATCGACCAGGTAGGCGGCGCCCGCGATGCGGGCCAGGCGCTCCTGCACGCCCTCGAACTTGCCGATCGGCACGTTGAACTGGCTGCGCACCCGGGCGTAGGCGCCGGTGGTCAGGGCGCTGAAGGCGGCCGCCGCGCCCGACAGGCCCGGCAGCGAGATGCCGCGCCCGGCCGCCAGCGCCGTCATCAGCATCTTCCACCCCTGCCCGGCCCGCTCGGCTCCGCCGATGACCAGGTCCATGGGAATGAAGACGTCCTTGCCCCAGTTGGGACCGTTCTGGAAGGTCTGGAAGGCCGGCAGGTGGCGGCGGCCGATCTCGACGCCGGGCGTGGTGGTCGGCACCAGGGCGCAGGTGATGCCGACGTCTTCCTCGCCGCCCAGATAGCCGTCGGGGTCGCGCAGCTTGAAGGCTAGGCCCAGCACCGTGCAGACGGGTCCCAGGGTGATGTAGCGCTTGTGCCAGTTCAGGCGGATGCCCAGCACCTCGCGGCCTTCCCAGGTTCCGCGACAGACCACGCCCTCGTCGATCATCGCCCCGGCGTCGGAACCGGCCTCGGGGCTGGTCAGGCCGAAGGCGGGCACCTCGCGGCCGTCGGCCAGGCGGGGCAGCCAGTGGTCCTGCTGGGCCTTGGTCCCGAAGCGCAGGATCAGTTCGCCCGGGCCCAGGGAGTTCGGCACCATGGTCGTCACCGCCGCCGACACCGAGCGGGTGGCGATGCGGCGGACGATCTCGGCGTGGCCGAAGGCCGAGAAGCCTAGGCCGCCGTATTCCTTCGGGATGATCATCCCGAAGAACTTCTGCTCCTTCAGGAAGGTCCAGACCTGCGGCGGCAGGTCCCGGGTCTTCCAGGTCATGGTCCAGTCGTCGAGCATGGCGCAGAGCTGCTCGACCGGGCCGTCCATGAAGGCCTGCTCGTCGGGGCGCAACCGGGGCTTGGGGAACGACAGCAGTTCGTTCCAGTCGGGATCGCCGGTGAACAGCGCCGCGTCCCACCAGGTGTCGCCGGCGTCGATGGCGTCGCGCTCGGTCTGCGACAGGGCCGGCATCACGCCCTGCGCCCACTGGAAGATCGGCCGGGTGAGGAGATCCCGACGCAGGGAGGAGAAGCTGGTCATGACGCCCGCCTTGGTTACTGGTCGGGGGTCAAACGCGTTTCGAAGCCCGAGCGATCCTTCTCCCCTTGCGGGAGAAGGTGGCGGCCGAAGGCCGACGGATGAGGGGTCTCTC
>NZ_QHJY01000175.1 GCF_003185805.1 Caulobacter sp. D5 | reverse complement strand
CCACCCCGGCGTTGAGCGCCAGGAGGTTGGTCTGGAAGGCGATCTCGTCGATCACGCCGACGATCTGGCCGACCTGGCGCGACGAGGCCTCGACCCCGCCGATGGCGGCGATGGTGTCCTGGACCACCGAGCGCGAACGGCCGGCCTCGGCCTGGGCTTCGCGGACGGCCTCGTGGGCCCCGCGGGCGCCCTCGGCGGTGCGGCGGACGGTGACGGTGACTTCGTCCAGGGCCGCGGCGGTCTCTTCCAGGCTGGCGGCCTGCTGCTCGGTGCGGTCGGAGATGTCGGACGAGGCGTCGGCGATATTGCCGGCCCCGGTGTTGAGGGCGCCGACGGCGTCGACCACGGCGCTCATGGCCGTTTCCAGGCGTTCGACGGCCTGGTTGAAGTCGCGGCGCAGGCCCTCGTAGTCGTGGGCGAAGGGCTGATCGAGGCGGACAGTGAGGTCGCCGTTCGACAGGCGCTCCAGGCCCTGGGCCAGGCTGTCGACGACCACGCCCTGCTCGCGGGCGGCGCGGGCGTCGCGGGCCTGGGCGGCGGCGCGCTCGGCCTCGCTCTGGTCGCGGTGACTGGCGGCGTCGGCCTCGATGCGCTGTTTGGCCTCCGCGTCGTCGCGGAAGGCGTGGACCGCGTCGGCCATCAGGCCGATGTCGTCGCGGCGGCCGGCGAACGGCAGGGCCACCGACAGGTCGCCCTTCATCAGCCGGGCCATGGCCTCGCGCAGGGTCTTCAGCGGCGACAGCTGGCGGCGCACGGTCAGGACCGAGGCGACGCCGCCGGCCAGACCCAGCACCAGGCCGGCCACGCCCAGCCAGGCCAGCTGGCGATAGACGGGGCCGAAATAGTCGGCCTTGGGCACGCCGACGAACATCACGCCGATCACCTGGCCCGAAGCGTCCTTGATCGGGTCGTAGGCGACGAAATAGGCGCGCTTGAGGATCTGGGTCTCGCCGCGATAGGCCTCGCCGCGACCGAGCACGGCGTCATAGACCGGACCCTTGGCCAGGGTGGTGCCGACCGCGCGCGAACCGTCGGGCTTCTCGACATTGGTGGTGATGCGGGTGTCGCCCATGAACACGGTGGCCACGCCCCCGGCCAGGGCCTTGACCCGGTCGACGCCGGCCAGGTCGCCGTTCAGGGCGTGGTCGCCGACGAACAGCTGGTCGCCCTCGCGGCGGAACGCCTGGCCCTGGCGGCCGATGACGTCCCAGGCCACGCGCATGCTGGTTTCCTGCTGGGCCACGGCCTGGCGCTTGGCGAAGCCGAGGGAGCTCCAGGCGACGACGCCCAGCAGGCCGGCCAGGAGGACGGCGAAGGCGGCGGCGATGGTCAGGCTGACCTTGGTGGAAATATCCGAGCGCATGGGGTCCGGGCGAAGGGAGGAATTTGCCCTGTTCTCGCCCGTAGCGACTGAAATTTCATTTAACGCGCTGAAATAACGCGAGTCTTTTTACATTCCCGCGTTCTATTCGAGGTTGCGTCACGCGGCCGGCGTGGCCTTGGCCGTGGGCGTGGTCAGGGCGCCGTTGCAATAGCGCTTCCAGGCTCGCCAGTAGCGCGGATCCAGATGGGCGCAGCCGGCCTGGGTGATCGCCACCTCGGCGTCGTACCAATCGGTCTTGGGCTCATCCATGTACTTCAGGACCAAGGCCGGGCACTGCTTGCGGGCCTTTGGCGAGAGGTTGTCGCCGGCGCGGTGGATGATGTAGCCGGCCGCGCCGGGCGTCTTGACCGCGATCATGCCGGTCCAGGCCTGTTCGGGCTCGGCGGCGTCGACGCACAGGGCCTTGCCGCGCTCGGACTGGCTGATCACCGGGTTGCGGAACATCACCATTTCCGGCCGCTCGAAGCTCTTGGCGATCTTGCTCGTGGTCTCGTCGACGAAGGCCTTGTCGGCGGCGGCGAAGTCGTCGGAGGGCTTGGGCTCGGGGACCGGCTTGGGCGCGCAGGCGGCCATGGACAGCGCCACGCACGCGGCGGCGACCCAAACACTGCGAACCATCGACGTCCCCCGACGCTGCGCCCGCCCCCTGCCCTGGGGCTTACGGCAAAACAAAAGAGCGGCCGGGTTTCCCCGACCGCTCCTTGTCTAGCACAACCTTTGGGGTTGTCTCCTGGCCGATTACTCGGCGTCGGAGAGCGCGATTTCCGCCGGCAGCGGCTCCATCGCCTCTTCGCGCTGCTGGGCCAGCTGCTCGTCGCGCTTGGCGGCGACGCGCTGCAGGCTGCGCAGGTAGGAACCCGTACCAGCGGGGATCAGACGACCCACGATGACGTTTTCCTTCAGGCCTTCCAGGGTGTCGGTCTTGCCGTGCACCGAGGCTTCGGTCAGGACGCGGGTCGTTTCCTGGAACGACGCGGCCGAGATGAAGCTCTTGGTCTGCAGCGAGGCCTTGGTGATGCCGAGCAGCACCGGCTGGGTCACAGCCGGACGGCCGCCGCGGGCGATCGCCTTTTCCTGTTCCTTGTCGAAGTCCGGCTTATCGAGGTGGTCGCCCTTGATAAGGCCGGTGTCGCCGGGCTCGAGGATCTCGACCTTCTGCAGCATCTGACGAACGATCGTCTCGATGTGCTTGTCGTTGATCGGCACGCCCTGCAGACGATAGACCTCCTGGATCTCGTCGACGAGGAAGTTGGCCAGGGCCTCGACGCCCAGGATGCGCAGGATGTCGTGCGGATCCGGGTTGCCGTCGATGATGTACTCGCCGCGCGTGATGAAGTCGCCATCATGCACCGCGATGTGCTTGCCCTTCGGGATCAGGAACTCGACCGCTTCGCCCTGGTTGCCGTCTGCGTCGACTTCCGGGGTGATCTTGATGCGGCGCTTGTTCTTGTAATCCTTGCCGAATTCGACACGGCCGTCCATTTCCGCGATGACCGCGCAGTCCTTCGGACGGCGGGCTTCGAAGAGTTCGGCGACGCGCGGCAGACCACCGGTGATGTCCCGGGTCTTGGCGCCTTCGGTCGGGATACGGGCGATGACTTCACCCGGCTTCACTTCGTCGCCGTCGGCCACCGAGAGAATGGCGCCGACCGACAGGAGGTAACGAGCCTCGCCGCCGTTCGACAGACGCTTGTAGCTGCCGTCCTCGGCCAGCACGCCCATGGCCGGACGCAGGTCCGAACCGCGGGCCGACGCGCGCCAGTCGGCGATGACGCGCTGGGCGATGCCCGTCGCTTCGTCGACTTCTTCGCGGACCGAGAAGCCGTCCACCAGGTCTTCGGCGCGGATGCGGCCGCCGACTTCGGTGATGATCGGCGTGGTGTAGGGGTCCCAGTCGGCCAGGCGCTGGCCGCGCTTGACGGTGTCGCCGTCCTTGATCTTCAGGCGAGCGCCGTAAGGCGGCTTGTAGTTTTCGCGTTCCTTGCCGTCGACCAGCACGCTCACGGCCGTGTTGCGGCTCATGACGACCAGCTGGCCGTCCGACCCGATCACGGTGGCGCCGGTCACGCGGACCACGCCGTCGTTGCTGCTTTCGAAGAACGACTGCTCGGCCACCTGGGCCGTGCCGCCGATGTGGAACGTACGCATGGTCAGCTGCGTGCCCGGCTCACCGATCGACTGGGCGGCGATGACGCCGACAGCTTCACCGATGTTGACCGGGGTGCCGCGGGCCAGGTCGCGGCCGTAGCAGGCGCCGCAGACGCCGATCTTGGCTTCGCAGGTCAGGACCGAGCGGACCTTCACCGACTGGACAGCCGCCGCCTCGATGGCGTCGGCCATGTTCTCGTCGATGTAGGTGTCGGCCGGAGCGACCAGCTCGCCAGTCGCCGGATCCTTGACGTCCTCGGCCGTGAAGCGGCCCAGGACGCGGGTGCCCAGCGAGACCAGCACGTCGCCGCCTTCGACCACGGCGCGCAGGGTGATGCCCTTCGTGGTGCCGCAGTCTTCCTCGACGATGATGCAGTCCTGCGCGACGTCGACCAGACGACGGGTCAGGTAACCCGAGTTGGCCGTCTTCAGCGCGGTGTCGGCCAGACCCTTACGGGCGCCGTGGGTGGAGTTGAAGTACTCCTGAACGGTCAGGCCTTCCTTGAAGTTCGAGACGATCGGGGTCTCGATGATCTCGCCGGAGGGCTTGGCCATCAGGCCGCGCATGCCGCCCAGCTGCTTCATCTGGGCTTGCGAACCACGGGCGCCGGAGTGGGCCATCATGTAGATGGCGTTGATTTCCTTCTCGCGGCCGTTCTCGTCCTTATGCTTGGTCTGCAGCTCGGCCATCATCTCGTCGGCGACGCGATCTGTGGCCTTGGCCCAGGCGTCGACGACCTTGTTGTACTTCTCACCCTTGGTGATCAGACCGTCGGCGTACTGCTGCTCATATTCCTCGGCCAGGGCGCGCGTCTCGGCGACGATCGCTTCCTTGCGCTTCGGAATGATGATGTCGTCCTTGCCGAACGAGATGCCGGCCTTGGCGGCTTCCTTGAAGCCCAGACCCATGACCTGGTCGGCGAAGATCACCGTCGCCTTCTGACCGCAGTGGCGGTAGACGATGTCGATGAGATTGCCGATTTCCTTCTTGGTCAGCGCCTTCTCGATCAGTCGGTGACCGATCGCGGGGTGGCGCGGCAGCAGGGCGGCGATCTTCATGCGGCCCGGGGTGGTGTCGATCACGCGGCGACGCGCCACGCCATCGGCTTCCACTTCGGTGAAGCGCGACTTGATCTTGGCGTGCAGCGACACGACGCCGGCGTCCATGGCCGCTTCGATTTCGCCCAGATCCGAGAAGATCTTGCCTTCGCCCGGCTCACCTTCGCGAGCGACCGACAGGTAGTACAGACCCAGGACGATGTCCTGCGACGGCACGATGATCGGACGACCGTTGGCGGGCGACAGGATGTTGTTGGTCGACATCATCAGGACGCGCGCTTCCAGCTGAGCTTCCAGGCTCAGCGGGACGTGCACGGCCATCTGGTCGCCGTCGAAGTCGGCGTTGAACGCGGCGCAGACCAGCGGGTGCAGCTGGATGGCCTTGCCCTCGATCAGCTTCGGCTCGAACGCCTGGATGCCCAGACGGTGGAGCGTCGGGGCGCGGTTCAGCAGCACCGGGTGCTCGCGGATCACCTCTTCGAGGATGTCCCACACCTGGGGCTGTTCGCGCTCGACCATGCGCTTGGACTGCTTGACGGTGCCCGACAGGCCCTTGGCGTCCAGGCGCGCGTAGATGAACGGCTTGAACAGCTCGAGCGCCATCTTCTTGGGCAGGCCGCACTCGTGCAGCTTCAGGTCCGGACCCACGACGATGACCGAACGGCCCGAGTAGTCGACGCGCTTGCCGAGCAGGTTCTGACGGAAGCGGCCTTGCTTGCCCTTCAGCATGTCGGCCAGCGACTTGAGGGGCCGCTTGTTGGCGCCCGTGATGACGCGACCGCGACGGCCGTTGTCGAACAGGGCGTCGACCGACTCCTGCAGCATCCGCTTTTCGTTGCGGATGATGATGTCGGGCGCGCGCAGCTCGATCAGGCGCTTCAGGCGGTTGTTACGGTTGATGACCCGGCGATAGAGGTCGTTCAGGTCGGACGTGGCGAAGCGGCCGCCGTCCAGCGGCACCAGCGGGCGCAGTTCCGGCGGGATGACCGGAACGACCGTCAGCACCATCCACTCGGGACGGTTGCCCGACTCCTGGAAGGCTTCCAGGATCTTCAGGCGCTTGCTGAACTTCTTCTGCTTCATGTCCGACACGGTGCCGGCCAGTTCCTCGCGCAGACGCTCGGCCTCTTTTTCGAGGTCGATGGCCTTCAGCAGGTTCTGGACGGCCTCGGCGCCGATCTCGGCGGTGAAGCTGTCGTCGCCGTACTCGTCCTGAGCGCGGATGTAGTCGTCTTCCGACAGCAGCTGGTGCTGCTTCAGCGGGGTCAGGCCCGGCTCGGTGACGATGTAGTATTCGAAGTACAGGACGCGTTCGATGTCCTTCAGCGGCATGTCGAGCATCATGGCGATGCGCGACGGCAGCGACTTCAGGAACCAGATGTGGGCGACCGGCGAGGCCAGCTCGATGTGGCCCATGCGCTCACGGCGAACGCGGGCGAGGGTGACTTCCACGCCGCACTTTTCGCAGATGATGCCCTTGTACTTCATGCGCTTGTACTTGCCGCACAGGCATTCGTAGTCCTTGGTCGGGCCAAAGATACGGGCGCAAAACAGGCCGTCACGCTCGGGCTTGAACGTGCGGTAGTTGATGGTCTCGGGCTTCTTGATCTCGCCGAACGACCACGAGCGGATCTTTTCCGGCGAGGCGAGCGAGATGCGGATCTGGTCGAAGGTCGGCGTGGCCTGGACCGGATTGAAGATGTTCAGGACTTCCTGGTTCATCTTGGTTCCTTCTGCGGGACTACCCGCGAAAATTCTAAGTCAGAGAGCGGCTGATGGAGGGCCCCTCCCCCGCCTTCAGGCGGGAGAGGGAGATCCGGATCAGCTGTTCTCCAGCTCGACGTTCAGGCCGAGCGAGCGCATTTCCTTGACCAGCACGTTGAAGCTTTCCGGGATACCGGCTTCGAACGTGTCGTCGCCGCGGACGATCGACTCGTAGACCTTGGTCCGGCCGGCCACGTCGTCGGACTTCACCGTCAGCATTTCCTGCAGGGTGTAGGCCGCGCCGTAGGCTTCCAGAGCCCACACTTCCATTTCCCCGAAGCGCTGACCGCCGAACTGGGCCTTGCCGCCCAGCGGCTGCTGGGTGACCAGCGAGTACGGACCGATCGAACGGGCGTGGATCTTGTCGTCGACCAGGTGGTGCAGCTTCAGCATGTAGATGTAGCCGACCGTGACCGGACGCTTGAACTGCTCGCCGGTGGTGCCGTCGAACAGGATCGACTGACCCGACGCGTTGACGCCGGCCATTTCGAGATGGCTCTCGATGTCCTCGATGCGAGCGCCGTCGAACACCGGGGTGGCGATCGGAACGCCCTTGCCCAGGTTCTTGGCCAGCTCGACCAGGTCTTCCTCGGTGTCCGGCAGCTCTTCGTCCGGGCCGTAGACGTCACGCAGACGTTGGACCAGGGCGTCCTTCTGACCGCCGTGCTGCCAGTCCTCGAGCAGACCGGTGATCTGCTTGCCGAGGTTGGCGCAGGCCCAGCCCAGGTGGGTTTCGAAGATCTGACCGACGTTCATGCGCGAAGGCACGCCCAGCGGGTTCAGCACGAGGTCCACGTGGGTGCCGTCGGCGAGGAACGGCATGTCCTCGATCGGCAGGATGCGCGAGATGACGCCCTTGTTGCCGTGACGGCCGGCCATCTTGTCGCCCGGCTGAAGCTTGCGCTTCACGGCCACGAAGACCTTGACCATCTTCATGACGCCCGGGGGCAGTTCGTCGCCGCGCTGCAGCTTGTCGACCTTGTCTTCGAAACGACGGTCGAGGCGCTTGCGGTTCTCGTCGAACAGACGGCGGAGGCTTTCCAGTTCGCCCATCGCCTTCTCGTCGTCGAGCGCGATCTGCCACCACAGGCCCGAGGCCACCGAGGCCAGGCCTTCAGCGGTGATCTCGCCGCGCGACAGGCCCTTGGGGCCCGACAGCGCGTTCTTGCCGATCAGCAGGTCCTTCAGGCGGCCCGAGATGTTGCGGTTCAGGATCGCGAACTCGTCGTCGCGGTCCTTGCCCAGACGGTCGATTTCCGAGCGTTCGATCGCCAGGGCGCGCTCGTCCTTGTCGACGCCGTGACGGTTGAACACGCGCACGTCGACGATCGTGCCGGCGACGCCCGGGGGCAGGCGCAGGCTGGTGTCGCGGACGTCCGAAGCCTTCTCGCCGAAGATGGCGCGCAGCAGCTTCTCTTCCGGAGTCATCGGGCTTTCGCCCTTCGGCGTCACCTTGCCGACCAGGATGTCGCCCGGCTGGACTTCAGCGCCGATGGCCACGATGCCGGCTTCGTCGAGGTTGCGCAGGGCTTCCTCGCCGACGTTCGGGATGTCGCGGGTGATTTCTTCCGGACCGAGCTTGGTGTCGCGGGCCATGACTTCGAATTCCTCGATGTGGATCGAGGTGAAGACGTCGTCACGGACGATGCGCTCGGAGATCAGGATCGAGTCTTCGAAGTTGTAGCCGTTCCAGGGCATGAACGCGACGAGCGCGTTGCGGCCCAGGGCCAGTTCGCCCAGCTCCGTCGACGGACCGTCGGCGATGATGTCGCCGGCGCTGATCTTGTCGCCCACGCGGACCAGCGGACGCTGGTTGATGCAGGTCGACTGGTTCGAGCGCTGGAACTTCGACATCCGGTAGATGTCGACGCCCGAGCGGGCCGCGTCGGTTTCTTCGGTGGCGCGCACGACGATACGGGTGCCGTCGATCTGCTCGACGACGCCGGTGCGCTTGGCGATGACCACGGCGCCCGAGTCACGAGCCACGACCGCTTCCATGCCGGTGCCCACGAGCGGGGCGTCCGACTGGACGAGCGGCACGGCCTGACGCTGCATGTTCGAACCCATGAGGGCGCGGTTGGCGTCGTCGTTTTCCAGGAACGGGATCAGGGCGGCGGCCACCGACACGACTTGGCGCGGCGACACGTCCATCAGGTCCACCGTCTCCTTTTGCAGGAGGGTCGGTTCGCCGTTGATGCGGCCCGGAACCAGGTCTTCGAGGATCTCGCCTTCGACGACCTTGATGTTCGACTGGGCGATGACGTGCTTGGATTCCTCCATCGCCGACATGTAGACGACTTCGTCCATCGGCTTGCCGTCCTTCACGCGACGGTACGGGCTCTCGATGAAGCCGTACTTGTTCACGCGGGCGTGGGTGGCGAGCGAGTTGATCAGACCGATGTTCGGGCCTTCCGGCGTTTCAATCGGGCAGATCCGGCCGTAGTGGGTCGGGTGAACGTCGCGGACTTCGAAGCCGGCGCGTTCGCGGGTCAGACCGCCCGGGCCGAGGGCCGAGAGACGACGCTTGTGGGTGATTTCCGACAGCGGGTTCGTCTGGTCCATGAACTGCGACAGCTGCGAGGAGCCGAAGAATTCGCGGACGGCGGCGGCCGCCGGCTTCGCGTTGATCAGGTCGTGCGGCATGACGGTGTCGATATCGACCGACGACATGCGCTCCTTGATCGCCCGTTCCATGCGGAGCAGGCCGACGCGGTATTGGTTTTCCAGCAGTTCGCCGACCGAACGCACCCGGCGGTTGCCGAGGTTGTCGATGTCGTCGATTTCGCCGCGGCCGTCGCGCAGGCCGACCAGCAGCTTCAGCACGGCCAGGACGTCTTCCTTGCGCAGGACGCGGACTTCGTCCGAGACTTCCTGCTCGAGGCGCATGTTCATCTTCACGCGACCGACCGACGACAGGTCGTAGCGCTCGGCGTCGAAGAACAGCGACTTGAACATCGCTTCGGCGGCTTCGACGGTCGGCGGCTCGCCCGGACGCATGACGCGGTAGATGTCGAACAGCGCGTCTTCGCGGACGGCGTTCTTGTCCACGCGCAGGGTGTTGCGCATGTAGGCGCCGACCGTGACGTGGTCGATGTCGAGCACGTCGATGGTGTCGAAGCCTTGGTCGGCCAGGGCCTGGATCGTCGGGACGTCCAGCTCGTCGCCGGCTTCGGCGTAGATCTCGCCGGTCTCGAAGTTGACGGCGTCGCGGGCCAGGTAGCGGCCGGTCAGGGCTTCCGGACCGAGCAGCAGGGTCTTCAGGCCGGCGTCGGCGAACTTCTTGGCGTTGCGGGCGCTGATCTTGGTGCCGGCCGGAGCGATTTCCTCACCCGTGTCGGCGTCGACCAGGGCGACTTCCGGCTTCACGCCGCGCCAGCGCTCGGCCTTGTACGGGGTGGCCCAGCCGCCCGCGCGCTTTTCGAACGGGACGACGTCGTAGAACGTGGTCAGGATCTCTTCGCCGTCCATGCCCAGGGCATAGAGGAAGGTCGTGGCCGGCAGCTTGCGGCGGCGGTCGATGCGGACGTAGACGATGTCCTTGGCGTCGAACTCGAAGTCGAGCCACGAGCCGCGGTACGGGATCACGCGGGCGGCGAACAGCAGCTTGCCCGAGGCGTGGGTCTTGCCCTTGTCGTGGTCGAAGAACACGCCCGGCGAGCGGTGCATCTGCGAGACGATGACGCGCTCGGTGCCGTTGACGATGAAGGTGCCCTTGTCGGTCATGAGCGGGATGTCGCCCATGTAGACGTCCTGCTCCTTGATGTCCTTGACGGACCGGGCGCCGGTTTCTTCTTCGGTTTCGAACACGATCAGGCGCAGCTTGACCTTCAGCGGCGCGGCGAAGGTCATGTCGCGCTGAATGCATTCTTCAACGTCGTACTTCGGCTCTTCGAATTCGTACGAGACGTATTCGAGCACGGCGCGCTCGTTGAAGTCCTTGATCGGGAACACCGACTTGAAGACCGCCTCGACGCCTTCGTCGCGACGCTGGCCCGGACGGACCTCGCGCTGAAGGAACTGCTCGTAGGAGGAGCGCTGAACCTCGATGAGGTTCGGCATCTGCACAGCTTCGGGGATGCGGCCGAAAGACTTCCGGATCCGCTTCTTGCCGGTGAAGGATTGCGCCATGTTTTTTCCCTGCGGCGCGGACGGAATCCGCGCGTGAATTCGAATGCCTCGGCGTCCACCCTCGCCGCTCCCCTGGTCGGAGAACGTCGGACGCTGGAATTCCCCTAGCGAGCGACCGGGACCGGAAGCTCGATGGGCGCCCCTTCGCGCGGATCGGAGGGCGGCTGATCGCGCCTCGGGGCGTTGAAGAGCGGACGTGCGTGGACGCACTCCGCCGAAATGTCTTCGTGAACGGGCGGATATAGGGGATCGAAACGCGGATGGAAAGGGGGAAATAGCGCCCCATTCGACGGCGTCGCTTCGTTTCAGCAGGGATACGCCCGCTCAGCCCCCTTCCGGGGACGAAGGATCGCCATGCCCGCCGCCGCCCAGCCGTCCCTCAGGCGCCCCACCCCGCCCGACGCCTCGACCACCCTGGTCTCGCCGATGCAGCGGATCGCCGACCGGATCGACGAGGTTTCGCCGGTTCCGCGCAAGCTGATGATCGCCGCCAGCGCCGACCTGGCGGCCGGCGATTTCCAGGCCGCCGAGAAGAGGGCCATGGCCGCGGCCCCGCACGGCGGCCCCCTGGCCCTGCGGCTTCTGGGCTTCGTCTACGAGCGCGCCGGCGCGCTCCCCAAGGCCTTCACCGCCTTCCAGGCCGCCCATCGCCTGGC
>NZ_QHJY01000174.1 GCF_003185805.1 Caulobacter sp. D5 | reverse complement strand
CACGGATGTCTCCGAACACCTGTCACGGATGTCCCCGGTCTGAACACCTATGGGAGAGGTTTCTTTTTCTTCCCCCACCTCGCGATCGCGTCCCGCGCCGGCTTCTCGAAGTACGTCAGCGACGCATAGCTCACCGGGATCAGCGCCAGGCCCCAGGCCAGGCACCACAGCCGCATGACGTCGCCGGTCAGATGCAGCATGCCAAGACCCACCCAGTTCAGGGCGATCTTCAGCACGATCGGGTGGAGCATGTAGACCGAGTAGGACAGCTGCCCCCACGGCGCCAGCCAGCGCACGACGGGGCCGGCCTTCGCCGGCGCGTTGTCGGCCGCCACGCCCAGCAGGCCGACGGCGTAGCAGACGAACAGCAGGAGGCTGCGGTCGAGCTGCACGGCCGCGCCGGCCACAAAGGCGATACAAGATCCGAAGAACCACCAGCGCGCGCCCGGCAGCCGGCCCAGCGGTCCGCGGATCCCATAGGCGATCATGCCGATCATGAAGCCCGGCGCGGCGCGGGCGATCCCGAAGTCGGCGGTCCACATGTGGAAGGGCTGGTTGGCGGCGGGCGCGAACAGCGGAACCGCGAACAGCGCCGCCAGGATCGCCGCCGTGGCCAGGGTCAGCCAGGCCGTCCCCCGTCCCGCCAGCCACAGCAGCACCGGCAGGATCAGGTACATCGCCCACTCGGCGCTGATCGACCAGCTGACGAAGTTGAAGGTCTGGGCCCGGCAGATGCCGAAGGCCTGCAGGTTCAGCAGGTTCGGCACGACGCAGGCGGGGTCGTAGCGGCTGGGGTCGCGGTCATTGACCAGGCCCAGCACCCCGGCGACGGCGACGGCGATGAAGACGCCCAGGGTCAGCCAGTGCAGCGGCATCAGCCGCGCCACCCGCTTCTGCAGGAACCAGCGGAAATCCGAAACCGTGCGGATCCGGCCCGTATAGACCGCGCTGATCACGTAGCCGGAGATGACGAAGAACAGGTCGACGAGCAGGCTGAAGCTCTTGACCGTGTCGTCCACCGCCTGCCAGCGGCCGTCGATATTGATGAACCGGTTGAAGTGGAAGACGACGATCAGCACCGCCCCCAGCGCCCGCAGGGCGTCCAGGTGCAGCATGTCGTCGGAATCGGTCTTGAGCGGCGGAAACGGTTTCACGCCGCAGTGGTGAGCGCCCCTTTGGAGACGGTCAAGCTCGGCCGGCTGGGAGCTTGCGACGGATCACGCCCACCACGCTGTAGGCATAGGCCGCCGACACCCCGCAGAAGTCGGCGATCAGGTCGCCGAACGACATGTCGCGGCCCACGAAGTGCTGCACCACCTCGATCAGCGCGCCGAACGCCACCAGCACCGCCCCGATCCGCCACAGCCGGCTCTTGGGCATGGCCAGGCACCCCAGCACGGCCAGGACGTAGAAGACGATGAAGTGCTTGGCCTTGTCCCACGGGATCAGCCCGACGCTGTCGTCGCCGGGCGTGACCGCCTTCCAGAAGGCGTAGGCGGCGGCCGCCGCGAACACGGCGAAGGCCAGCCAGTTGATCTTGCGCTTGAAGCTGCGGGACATCAGGGCTCCTGGAGAGACGCGAGCCCTGCCCTAGCCGCTCACCTGGGGCTTGAAAATGGCGGCGGGCGGCCTTCACGGCTTTCATTCGAAAGCTGCACGGAAACTGCTTATCCTGACGGGTCTTCCCAACCCGCGTCGATCAGGATCGCCAGCCGCTCGGCTTCGGAGAAATCCGACGCCATGCGTCCCAGGACCGGCATGCGCCGGTGGATCGCGACCACGGCGAGCGCGCTGCTGACCACATCGGGATCATCGGCCGTGCGCAGGGTGTCGAGCGCGGACGAGAACAGCGTCGTCCAGGCCTGCGTATAACCAGACGCCAGCCAGTCGGAAAGCGGTGGATTGCGATCATGGCCGCGCGACTGCTCGATGGTCGCCGCCAGGGCGTAGGCGTTCCGGCCGCCCGCCTTGCCGGCCGCCGCCAGCCGGGCCAAGTGCGGCACGGCGGCGTAGGAGGCCAGGTCGACATCGCCCTGGTGGTGAAGCTCTTCCCAGAGCTCGGACCAGGCAGCTTCTACATTCTGGCCGTCCTCGATCGCCCTAAGCGCCTTTCGAGGATCGCAGGGCAGCCGATAGCCGCCAAGCAGGCCTCCCCATCGCTCGTCCGAGAAATCCATGCTCGCCCCCACGAAAAAGCCCCCGGCCTGGGCCGGGGGCTGATCGAACCCTAGGAGGTCTCCGCGAACTTTAGAAGGTCAGCGCGCGGGCTTCCTTTACGTGCGGCAGGGCCTGGATCTTGGCCAGCAGCTCTTCGCTCGGGGCCTGGTCGACGCCGACCAGGGCGATGGCGTCCTCGTCGGCCGAGACGCGGCCCAGGTTGAAGGTGGCGATGTTGACGCCCGCTTCGCCCAGCAGCATGCCCAGCGCGCCGATGAAGCCCGGCTTGTCCAGGTTGTTGATGTAGAGCATGGCCGGCGAGAAGCCCGCGTCCAGCTCCATGCCCTTGACCTCGACGACGCGCGGGGCGCCGGCGATCACCGTGCCGGCGAAGACGCGCTTGCCCTTCTCGGTGGTGATGGTCACGCGCAGCAGCGAGTCGTAGGTCGGGCTCTTTTCCTGGCGGCTCTCGGAGACGGTGATGCCGCGCTCCTTGGCCACGGCCGGAGCCGAGACCATGTTGATCTCGGCCAGCATCGGCTTCAGCACGCCGGCGAGAGCCGCCGAGGTCAGCGGCTTGACGTTCAGGGCGGCGACTTCACCTTCGAAGGCGATGTCGATGGCCTTGATGCCGAAGTCGACCATCTGGCCGGCCAGGGCGCCGATCTTCTCGGCCAGGGCCACGAACGGCTTTAGCTTCGGGGCTTCCTCGGCGCTGACCGAGGGGCTGTTCAGGGCGTTGGTCACAGCGCCGGTCAGCAGGTAGTCGCTGACCTGCTCGGCGACCTGCAGGGCCACGTTCTCCTGGGCTTCGCTGGTCGAGGCGCCCAGGTGCGGGGTGGCCACCACCTTGTCCGAACCGAACAGCGGGTTTTCCTTGGCCGGCTCGGTGACGAACACGTCAAAGGCCGCGCCACCGACATGGCCGTCGTCCAGCAGCTTGCGCAGGGCGACTTCGTCGACCAGGCCGCCGCGGGCGCAGTTGACGATCAGCACGCCCTTCTTGGTCTTGGCCAGGTTCTCGGCCGACAGGATGTTGCGGGTCTTGTCGGTCAGCGGGGTGTGCAGGGTGATGACGTCGGCGCGGGCCAGCAGCTCTTCCAGCTCGACCTTCTCGACGCCCATTTCGATCGCGCGCTCGGGCGACAGGAAGGGGTCGTAGGCGACGACCTTCATCTTCAGGCCCAGGGCGCGGTCGGCGACGATGCCGCCGATATTGCCGGCGCCGATCAGGCCCAGGGTCTTGGCGTACAGCTCCACGCCCATGAAGCGGTTCTTTTCCCACTTGCCGGCCTGGGTGCTGGCGTCGGCGGCCGGCAGCTGGCGGGCCAGGGCGAACATCATGGCGATGGCGTGCTCGGCCGTGGTGATCGAGTTGCCGAACGGGGTGTTCATCACCACCACGCCTTTGGCGGTGGCGGCCGGGATGTCGACGTTGTCGACGCCGATGCCGGCGCGGGCGATGACCTGCAGCTTGTTGGCGGCGGCGATGACATCCTTGTCGAGCTTGGCGCCCGAGCGGATGGCGATGCCGTCATAGTCGCCGATGACGGCGATCAGTTCGTCCTTGGACAGACCGACCTTGATGTCGAAATCGACGCCGCGGTTCTTGAAGATGTCGACGGCGGCGGGGGAAAGCTTGTCGGCGATGAGGACGCGAGGAGCCATGGGCTAAGTTCCTTGATCGGTGGCGGCCGGTCGGGCCGCGATGTCTGTCTTGAAAGCCGCGCTCAGCGGAGCCAGCGCAGCATGTGCGGGAAGGGAGGGACGCCGCGTTCGGCCGCCAGGCGGGGCTCGACGCAGAGGCCGTAGTACTGGAGCAGCGGCACGCCGATGGCGCCGCCCGACGCGAAGGTCTCGGCCAGCCAGGCCGCCTCGCCCTTGTAGCCTTCCGGATGGAAGACCACGGCAGGATCCAGACCCAGATGGGTCAGGGCCGCCCAGGACCAGGCCAGCGTGGCCATTTCCTCGCCGTCGGTGGGCTCGAGCCGTTCGGCCTGGCGGCTTTGCGGCTCGGTGACGGCGATGTGGCCGGCCTCGTGCAGGATGTCGCCGGGATGGGCCAGGCGCCGCTCGTCGATCACCAACCCGCCGAACCGGATGTCCAGGCCCGGCAGGAAGGTGTCGTCGGGCAGCTCGCCCGCCCTCACGTCGATGCCGAGGCCGATGACGAAATCGGCCAGGCGCTGCGTGAGGGGGTCGGCGAACACCAGCGTCAGGCCGCTTGCAGGACCGCCGCCTTGGTTTCCGAGAAGGCCCAGTCGAGCCACGGGGTCAGGGCTTCCAGGTCCGAGGCCTCAACCGTGGCGCCGCACCAGATGCGCAGGCCGGCCGGAGCGTCGCGGTAGCCGCCGATGTCGAGGGCCGCGCCCTCCTTCTCGAGCAGGCTGGCCAGCTTCTTGGCGAAGTCGGCCTGGGCGTCGGCCGGCAGGGCGGCGATTTCGGCGTCGACCACCTTCAGGCACACCGAGGTGTTGGAGCGGATTTCCGGGCTGGCAGCCAGGAAATCGACCCAGGCGGTCTTCTCGACCCAGTCGGCCAGCACCTTGAGGTTCTGGTCGGCGCGGCCCTGCATGGCCTGCAGGCCGCCGATCGAGGCGCCCCATTGCAGGGCGTCCAGGGCGTCTTCCACGCACAGCATCGACGGGGTGTTGATCGTCGCGCCCTCGAACAGGTCGAGCGTGACCTTCCCGTTCTTGGTCATGCGGAACAGCTTGGGCATCGGCCAGGCCGGCACGTAGCTTTCCAGGCGGGCCACGGCGCGCGGCGACAGGATCAGGATCCCGTGCGCGCCCTCGCCGCCCAGCGCCTTCTGCCAGGAGAAGGTCACGACATCGAGCTTGGTCCAGTCCAGGTCCTGGGCGAAGGCGGCGCTGGTGGCGTCGCAGATGGTGATGCCTTCACGGTCGTCCGAGATGAAGTCGGCGTTGGGCACGCGCACGCCCGAGGTCGTGCCGTTCCAGGTGAAGACCAGATCCTTGGCCGGATCGACCTTGGCGGTGTCGGGCAGCTCGCCGTACGGGGCGCTCAGCACCTCGACGTCGGGCAGCTTCAGTTGCTTGGTGACGTCCGTGACCCAGTCCTTGCCGAAGGACTCGAAGGCCAAGAGTTGCACGGGGCGGGCGCCGAGCATCGACCACATCGCCATTTCGACGGCGCCGGTGTCCGAACCGGGGACGATGCCGATCAGGAAGTCGGCGGGCACTTCGAGCACGTCGCGCGTCTGGTCGATGGCGGCCTTCAGGCGCGCCTTGCCCAGCTTGGAGCGGTGCGAGCGGCCCAGGACCGCGTTCCTCAGATTTTCGGGGGACCAGCCGGGGCGCTTGGCGCAGGGGCCGGAAGAGAACTCGGGGCGAGCCGGACGGATTGCCGGCTTGGCGAGGGTAGTCATGGCGATGTCTCCCATCCTTACAGATGGACTGCGCCCCGTTGGGGGGGCGTGGCCCGCCGGCGAGAAACCCCGTTTCCGCCGCGAACGCAAGCGCCATTTTCTGGAATTTTATTCCGCTGGGCGCGACCGATCGTCCGCGCTCGGCAATTATTTTGCGGAACGCGCCTTGCGGCGCCAGGCCAGGATCGTGCCCAGCAGGATGCAGGCCAGCACCCCGATCGTGTTGATGTTGTTGACCATCTTGTAGAGGTTGTCGTGCGCCTTCTCAGCCACGAGGTAGTAGGCGTGCAGGCTGAACTGCACAGCCTGCAGCAGCATCGCCACGCCCAGCCAGGCGCTGACGAAACGCATGGCCAGCAGCAGGAAGACCACCGCCAGGGCCGCATCGTCGATCAGCAGGACCACCGGCTGAATCGCCGGCGGCAGCAGCAGGTGGATGGCCGAAACGCCGACGCTGCCGATCACCACCGCCAGGGCGGCCAGCCGTTCGGCCTTACCGCCCTTCGCCCACGCGAGCGCCGCCAGCGCGATGATCGCGCCCCATATGACGACGGCGATGAGGTTTCCAAACATGCGCAAGGCCCCTAACGCAAATTAGGGGCCTTGCTAAGTTAAAGTCTTGCAACTTCGCCGTCAGGCGACGCCGCGCAGGTCCGTCGACTTCTGACCGGTGGTCGTGACGTTGTCTTCCTTGACTTCCACACCCGCGAGCTTGGTGCGGATACCCACGCGGAGTTTCACTTCGCTGAGCTCGTTGTGCATGCCGACCATGGCGCTGCGGGCTTCTCCCAGCGCAGCCAGGGCCTCGACCAGCTTCGCGCTGGCCTTGTCGCCGACGACGGCCGACAGACCAAGGTCCTTACGGGCCTTCAGCATGTCCGACATCAGTTCGGCGGCGTTCACCATCGCCGCATCGACGGCGTTTTCGGTCGCAAACAACTTGTTGGCGACACGTTGAGCAACAAACACTTTTTCCACGTACCCGACTCCTCCAGAGAACCGAGTCAAAAGGTAAACGAATCATTAATGCCGCCGCAATCGAAAATGCGCCCTAGCGTTGTTTTGTCGCGACTGCACCTGGGGCTGGAAGCGAAGCGTTAGGAACCTGCCGGCAAAATGCCCGTGCTTGACCTGCCGGAAGGCCCATGGACGACACGAGGCACATCTCCGAAACTTCGGCTCACGCGCCTTTACAGGCGCGGATCGCCGGCGTTGCGCTGGGCACGACGATCGCCGCCCTGACCGCCGCATGCCTGTGCTTCATGCTCCAGCAGTGGAGCGTCGCCCGCCAGGAAGCCCGCGAGAACCATCGCGTCCTGGCCGAGATGGTCGCCGCCGGCGCCGCCGCCTCCCTCGCCGACCACAACGCCGTGGGCGCCAGCCGCGCCCTCGACGCGGTCATCAAGGCCCCGCACGTGGCCGGCGCCCGCCTCACCGACACCTCGGGCCAGATCGTGGCCCGCATCGGCGTCGAGAACGAAGACAACGTCGAGACCCTGACCCGTCCGGTGACCCTGTCGGGCCGCAAGGTCGGCGAACTGTCGCTGGTGGCGCGCCAGCCCAGCCTGGTAGAAATCCTGGCCCGCGACCTCGCCCTGACGGGAGCCCTGTTCTTCGGCGCCGCGGGTCTGGCCATCCTTCTGGCCAACAGCCTGGCCCGGCGGATGACCAAGCCGATGCAGCGGCTGTCGGACGCCATGCACGACATGGCCCAGGGCGGCCGCTACAGCCCTGTCCAGCAGGCCAGCGACGACGACGTCTTCCACAGCCTGACCGACAGCTTCAACCACCTGGTGGCCCGCCTCGAGGCCAATGACCACGACCTGCGCTCGGCCATGGGCGAACTGGTCAAGGCCCGCGACGACGCCAACGCCGCCAACGTGCTGAAGTCGCACTTCCTGGCCAATATGAGCCACGAGATCCGCACGCCCCTGAACGGCGTGCTGGCCATGACCGAAGTGATGGCCATGGACGACCTGTCGTCCAAGCAGCGCGAGCGCCTGTCGGTGATCCGCGAATCGGGCGGCCTGCTGCTGGCGGTGCTGAACGACGTGCTCGACCTGTCGAAGATCGAGGCAGGCCGCCTGGAGCTGGTCGAACGCGATTTCGACCTTTCCGCCCTCGCCTCCTCGCTGCGCGAGACCTTCGTCGACCAGGCCCGCGACAAGGGCCTGGACTTCGGCGTCATGGTCGCCCCCGAGGCCCTGGGCGGCTGGCACGGCGACGTGGATCGCCTGCGCCAGATCCTCAACAACCTGGTGTCCAACGCCCTGAAGTTCACGCTGGAAGGCGCGGTCTCGGTCCGCTTCGCCTCGGCCGAGGACGGCTCGGGCCTGCGCATCGACGTCACCGACACCGGCATCGGCATCGCCGCCGACATCCTGCCGCGCCTGTTCGACAAGTTCGTCCAGGCCGACAGCTCGACCACCCGCCGCTTCGGCGGTTCGGGCCTGGGCCTGTCGATCTGCCGCGAGCTGGCCGCCGTCATGGGCGGGGGCATCCACGTGCAGAGCCGCGAGGGCCAGGGCTCGACCTTCACCGTCGTCGTGGCCATGCCGCGCGGCGAGGGCGAGATCGCCCAGGCCGCTCCGGTCGACGAGCCTTCCGACGCCGCCGCCGGCCGCCGTCTGCGCGTGCTGGCCGCCGACGACAACCTGACCAACCAGAAGGTCATCGCCGCCGTCCTGGCCCCGCTGGGCGCCGAGGTGGCGCTGGTCGCCGACGGCGCGGCCTGCGTCGAGGCCTGGCGCAGCGGCGGTCACGACGTGATCCTGATGGACATCCACATGCCGGTGATGGACGGCGTCGAAGCCGCCCGCACCATCCGTTCGCTGGAAGCCGCCGAGGGCCGCGCCCGCACCCCGATCGTGGCGGTCACCGCCAACGCCCTGGTCCACCAGGTCGAGGGCTATCTGGCCGCCGGCATGGACGGCCACGTGGCCAAGCCGATCGAGGTCACCAAGCTCTACGCCGCCATCGAGGACGCCGTGGCCGCCGCGGCCCGCATGGCGGCCGCCGCCTAGCCCCCTCGCCCTGAGCTTGTCCAGGGACGCCTTCAGGTAGATGAACCCAACATAACGACGGGCTCAGAACCGCTTCAGGCGGGACGTGGTTTCTTCTCCTCAACGCCGCCGACAAGGACGGCGGATCAGATTGAGAAGGAACCGAACCGATGAAGAAGATCATTCTCCCGATCGTTGCGGTCTCGGCCCTGGCGGCCGCCACCCTCCCCGCCGCGGCCATGGCCCAGCAACCCATCAACCAGCGCCAGGCGCAGCTTGAGCAGCGGATCGACCGCGGCGTGCGCAACGGCGACCTGAACCGCCAGGAAGCCCGCCGCCTGAACGGCGAACTGCGCGAAGTGGCCCGCCTCGAGCACCGCTACCGCGCCGGCGGCCTGAACGGCTGGGAACGCAACGACCTCGACCGTCGCCTGGACCGCATCAGCGCCCAGATCCGCTACGAGCGTCATGACCGCGACTACGGTTACGGCTACGGCCGCGGCGACCGCAACGACCACCGCGGTCGCTGGTAGTCTCGACTAGAAAGCCGGCTCCACCCGGAGCCGGCTTTCCACCACCGTAAGGCCGCGGCCGCGCAGGATCACGCGCGCGCCGCGGCTTTCGCATGACAGGTCCCCGCCCCGGCCCGGATAGGCCTGGTGGAACTCAAGCGCCGTCTTGCCCAGCTTGTCGCCATAGAGCGGCATCAGGATGCAGTGGGCTGAGCCCGTGGTCGGATCCTCAGGGATCCCCGCCGCCGGCGCGAAGAAGCGGCTGACCACCGCATAGGGCCGGCCCGCATCGGCCAGGGCGACGGCGATGACCTGGCCCTTGCCGTCGCTCGCCTCGCTTCCGAGGCGGTTGAGGGCGGCGAAATCCGGCTCCAGCCGCCGCACGGCCGCCTCGTCCTCCAGCACCGCCACCAGATAGGCCCCGGCCCAGGCCTCGACCACCGGCGCGCCCAGGGCGTCGGCCAGACCCTCTGGGATCTCGACCCGGCGCGGCGGATTGGCCGGGAAGTCCATCTCCAGCCGCTCGCCGTCGCGCCGCACCCGCAGCTCGCCCGACAGGGTGTCGAAGGCCAGCACCTCGACGTCCGCGCCCAGTTCCGCGAACAGGGCGTGGGCCGAAGCCAGCGTGGCGTGGCCGCACAGCGGCGCCTCCCGGGCCGGGGTGAACCAGCGCAGGCCGTAGCGGGCCGGATCGGCGGTCTTCAGCAGGAAGGCCGTCTCGGCCTGGTTGTTCTCGGCCGCCAGGGCCTGCATCCAGGCGTCGCTCGGCCAGCGGTCGAACGGCTCGACCACGCAGGCCGGGTTGCCCTTGAAGGGGGCGGACGCGAAGGCGTCGATGGTCCATTGGCGCATGGGGCTTCTCCCAAAAATCAGGCGGCGACTTCTTCGGCCGGCAGGAAGGGCGTGATCGCCGCCATGGCGCGGGCGACGTAGACGTCTTTCTCCGCCACCGGCGCGACATAGCGGATGGCCTCCTCGGCCTCGGCCAGGCCCGCCAGCCGCGCGATCGTCCAGGCGGCCAGGTACTGCGAGGCCAGGCAGCCGCCGGCGGTGGCGACATTGCCGTGGGCCACGAACGGCGCGTCCAGCACCTGGACGCCGGCTTCGACCACCCAGGGCTTGGTCGTCAGGTCCGTGCAGGCCGGCAGGTCGCCGACGAGGCCGAGCTTGGCCAGCAGCAGGGTTCCCGAGCACTGGGCGCCGATCAGTTGGCGCGAGGGATCCAGCTTCAGCCGCGACAGCAGGTCCGCATCGGCGGCGATCTCGCGGGTCTTCGACCCGCTGCCGATCAGCACGGCGTCGGCCTCGGCGGCGAATTCGAGGGGCTGCTGGCGCTGCACCGTCACCCCGTTCAGCGAGGTGACCTCCGGCGTCGGCGCGGTGATCCAGGCCGCCCAGCCCTTGGCCTTCATGCGATTGAGGATCGCCGCGGCGATGAACGAGTCCAGCTCGTTGTAGCCATCGAACGTCAGAACCGCGATCCGCAACCGAGCCTCCTCTTGCGTGAGGCTCAAGCGGTAACGGGCAATGACCCATGAAGCAAAAGGAGTATTGTCATCATGACAATACTCCTTCGCGGAACGTCAGGCGCTCTCGACCGTCTTCGGCAGGCCCGCGCGGTAGACGAAATTCCGCAGCCGCACCTCGCCCGGCCCCGCCGCGTAGATCCCGACCTTCAGGCTGATGAAGCCGCCGAAGACGTTGTGGTGCAGGCCCGAGACCTCCATCCGCGTGCCGTGGCGGGTCCAGGTCGCGCCGTCGTCATAGGAGTACCAGTACGTCACGACGTGTTCGTCGTTGCGCACCTTCAGGCGCACGCTGCGAGTCTCGTGCGCGATCCGCGCCCAGGCCAGCTCCTCGGAATACTGGAAGGTCTTCAGCGCCGTCGGCGTGACGCCCAGGCCGACGAAGGCCTTGTGATTGTAGAACAGCAGGATCCCCGCCTCGGCGTCGCCGATCAGGTCCAGCGAGATCTCGGCCTCGTACGAACGGTCGCCGACGATGCAGGTCAGCGGCGCGCTGTCGATCGGCGAGGTTCCCGAGCCCTTCAGGCGAAGGCCCTTGGTCTCGAAGGTCGCGCGCTCGCCCTCGCCGGGCTTGGGATCATGGAAGGCCCACTGCAGGCCGAAGCGGTCGGCCGAGAAGTCGTCCGAAAGGTTGAAACCCGACGGCCCGGCCTTGCCGCCGCGCGGCTTGCGGATCGGCTTGGAGAGGTCGCCGCCCAGGGGCCTGAACCAGCCGTCAGCGGTCCATTCGATCGGCTCCAGCAGGGTCTGGCGACCCAGGGTGCGAAAGCCGTTCTCGTAGGCGTGATAGACCATCCACCAGTCGCCGGCCGGGCCTTCGACCAGGCTGGCGTGGCCGCGCGACCACCAGGGCTCGGCCTCGCTGCGGGTGCGCACCAGCGGATTGTGCGGGCAGTGCTCCCACGGCCCGTTCACCGAGCGCGAGCGGGCGGCGATGACCATGTGGCCGGTCACCGGCCCGGCCGTGCCGCCGACGGCGGTGATCAGGTAGAACCAGCCGTCGTGGCGCAGCAGCTTGGGGCCTTCGGGCGCGAAGTTCTCGACGATCCAGTCATCGGGATAGCGCCAGGGGTCATAGGCCTTTTCCAGCTGGCCGTCGGTGGCCAGGCCGTCGTCGGTCAGGCGGATCCTGCGCACGCCGTTGACGAACAGGTAGCGCTTGCCGTCCTCGCCGACCACGTGGCCGGGATCGATGCAGCCGCTGATCTTCAGGTCGACAGGATCGCTCCATGGCCCCTCGATGCTGTCGGCCCAGATGGCGAAGATCGACCAGCCCTGCCCCGTCGGATCGGCCGGAATGTAGATGAAGTAGCGACCGTCGTGCCTGACCAGATCCACCGCCCAGATCGTACCGAGCGGCTTGCGCAAGGCCGGGCCGACCGGGGTCCAGTTCACCAGATCCGTCGACTTCCAGATCACCAGGCCCGGATAGGCCAGGAACGACGAGAACGTCATGTAGTAGACGTCGCCGTCCTTGAGGATCGTCGGGTCCGGATGATCGCCGGCGATGATCGGGTTCAGGTAGGTCCCGTCGCCCAGGTCGGCCGTGCGGCGGCCGTCGGGACCCTTGCCCCAGGTCGGGACCGCTGCCTTGGCCGCCGGCTTGGCCTCGGCGGCTTGCGCGGCCAAGACCGGCGCGACAAGCGCCGGCGCGGCGGCGGCGCCCGCCAGGAGGCCTTTGAACAGGGTGCGGCGCGGCAGGGCCATGGAGGTCGCTCACGAAAATGATAGCGCTATCAAATTCCGTAGAGCGGCGCGGCCACGCCGTCCAGAGCGGTCACCCCTCGACGGTGATCTCCGGCCAGCGGGCCTTGGCCGAGCCGGTGGTGCGCGCCCAGCCGCCTGCCCCCTTCACCCGCAGCGGGTTGGGCCGCAGGCGCAGGGCGAAGAGGTCGTCCAGGCCGAACGGCGCCCAGACGCGCAAGGCGTCATCCGCCTCCAGCCGCACGCCGACGCAGAAGGCGGTGGCCACGAACCGCTCCAGGGCCTCGGCGCTGGAACGGAGGGCCGGATAGGGCTCGTCGGCGCCGAACTTCTTCTCGAACCAGAGATGCACGCGGGCCTGGTTGCGCACTTCGACCAGCTCGCGCAGCGGCGGCTCGAACGCGGCGGCGACGCGCTGGATCACGACGTCCTCGGCCTCGTACGAGGTGTCGCTGTCGTCGTGATAGGCGACGTCGTAGTCCTTGATGCCGTAGTCCAGCGGCCGGCCGGTCAGGCTGTTGAACACCGGCTGGTAGACCGCGCCGGAGAAGATCATCCAGTCTTGCAGGTCGAGGTCCCGCACGGTGCGCAGCACTTCCATCGTCGTCGGCGTGGCGCGGACGATCTCGATCAGGCGGGCTTGCAGGTTCTGGGTCATTTGCGCACCGGCCAGGCGTGGTCGAGCGGGCCGTGGCCCTGTCCCAGGCCCGGGGCGCGCAGCATGGCCTCGTGGACGTAGTTCCAGGCCCGGGCGACGGCCTGCGTCAACGGCAGGCCCTGCGACAGGCCGGTGGCGATGGCGCTGGCCAGGGTGCAGCCGGTGCCGTGGGTGTGGCGGGTGTCGATCCGCTCGCCCTCGAAGCTGGTCTCGCCCTGGCGGGTGATCAGCAGGTCCACGACCCGTTCGCCCGCCACATGGCCGCCCTTCATCAGGACGGCGTGGGCGCCGAGCTCCAGCAGGGCCTCGCCGGCGCGGCGCTGGTCGTCGATGGTCTCGACCGGCAGACCGGTCAGGGCCGAAGCCTCCGGCGCATTGGGGGTCAGCAGCGTGGCGCGGGGGATCATCAGCGCCTTGACCGCGTCGATCGCCCGGTCGGCCAGCAGCGGCGCGCCGCCCTTGGCGATCATCACCGGATCGACGACGGCCGGCACGTGCGGAGCGCTGGCCAGCACCCGGGCCACGGTCTCGACCACGCCGACGTCGCCCAGCATGCCGGTCTTGAAGGCGTCGGCGCCGATGTCGTCGAGCACGGCGCGGGCCTGGGCCTCGATCACATCCAGCGGGATCGGATACACCCCGGTGACGCCCAGGGTGTTCTGCACGGTGATGGCGGTGATCGCCGTGGCCGCGTAGCCGCCAAGCGCGGTGACGGTCTTGATGTCGGCCTGGACGCCCGCCCCGCCGCCGGAATCGGATCCGGCCAGGACGAGGACGCGGCCCAGAAAGGGTCCGGCGGGAATGGCGGAATCGGGGGAAGGCGCTTGGGTCACGCGCCTGTCCTACCCCGCTTTGAAGTCGGTTTGAACGGGGGTCAGGCGACGCCGAAGGCGCCCAAGAAAGACGTCAGGCGACGCCGAAGGCGGCGGTCAGGCGGTCGAACTGGGCCTGGACGGGGCGCGGGGCCTCGTCGACGGCGGCGGCCTCGACATACATGCGGCGGTCCAGGTGGCGGACCCGCTCGTACAGGCGCTCGGAGCGCTGCAGCAGGTTCACCAGGCCGAAGGGCAGGTCCTCGATCGCGGCGGCCTGCTCGCTGGCCTCGACGGCGAGGCGGTAGTTCTCGGCGCAGGCGGCCTCGGGGGCCATCTCGCCTTCCTTCACCGCGCGCTGCACCAGCAGCCACGAGGCCACCTGCATCAGCCGGGTGGTCAGGCGCATGCTTTCGCTGGCGTAGGCCAGGGCGGCGTTGCGCGACAGGATCTTGCTGTCATGACGGCCGGCCCCGTCGAGATAGGCCGCGGTCTCCTCGACCAGCAGCATGCCCTCGTCGAAGGTGCGGTCGAACAGTTCGGAGCGCGCGAAGTCCTGGATGACTCCCGCCCGCCAGGGGGCCGTGGACGCGTTCGGATCGGTCATGTCTACTCAATGCCTCTAAGGCCGCGAGGACGTCTCGCTTGAGGAGGCGGACTGCAACCCCCGTGCCAAGTCTTAACGTCCCGTTTCGCGACCGCCCCGACTCACTGTGACCGACGGACGCGCCTCAAGGTCCACGGGTAGCGTAAACCATTCGTTAGTCGAGGCGACCAAACAGCGCATCGGCCGCGGCGCGTCCGGCTTTCTTCTTGCTGAGCTGGGCTTTGGTGCGGGCGATTTCGGCCTCGAGGGCCTCGATCCGCTCCTCCAGTTCGCGCACGCCGTAGATCTCCAGATCCTCGTGCGCAGCCGTGTTCAACGCGTCGCCGCGGAACGCGCGCGGCTCGACCGGCTCTTCCATCATCGGCCATCCTCCCTTTCCGATCGACCATCAGACGCCTACCTAGGGCGCGACGCAAGCGCGACGGAGCCGCCAGCATGTCCCAGACCATGACCGCGATCGAGATCGAAGGCGGCAAGGGGGCGGCCGACGCCCTGCGCCCCGCGGAGGTGGAGCGCCCCGTTCCGGGGCCGGGCGAGATCCTGATCCGGGTGCGCGCGGCGGGCGTCAATCGTCCGGACCTGTTGCAGCGCCTGGGGTTCTATCCGCCGCCGCCCGGCGCGCCGACGACGCTGGGCCTGGAGGTCGCCGGCGAGGTCGAGGTCGCCGCCGGACGCTGGAAGGTCGGCGACAAGGTCTGCGCGCTTCTGGGCGGCGGGGGCTATGCGCAATACGCCGTGGTCGACGCCCGCCAGGCCCTGCCCGCGCCCGAAGGCTTTGATTTCGTTCACGCCGCGGCCCTGCCCGAGACGGTGTTCACCGTCTTCGCCAATGTGTTCGAACATGGCGCGCTGAAGCCTGGCGAGACCATTTTGATTCATGGTGGGACGTCCGGGATCGGGACAACGGCGATCGCCATGGCCAAGGCGGCCGGCGCGATCGTCATCGCCACCGGTCGCGGGGCCGACAAGAAGGCCAAGGCGCTCGAACTCGGAGCCGACCTGGCGGTCGACGCCAAGACCGAGGACTTCGCCGAAATCGCCAAGGCCGCCGGCGGCGTCGACGTGGTGCTCGACATGGTCGGGGCCGCCTATTTCGACAAGAACCTCGACGCCCTGAAGACCGGCGGCCGCATCGTCTACATCGCCGCCCTGGCCGGCGGGGTGCTGGAAGTCCCGGTGATGAAGGTGATGCAGAAGCGCGCCGTGATCACCGGCTCGACCCTGCGCCCCCGCCCCGCCGACGAAAAGGCCCGCCTGGCCGCCGAGGTCGAGCGGGTGGTCTGGCCATGGATCGCGGCCGGCAAGCTCAAGCCCATCGTCGACGCCACTTTCCCCCTGGCCGAGGCGGCCAAGGCCCATGCGCACCTGGAGGCGGGCGAGCACGTGGGCAAGGTGGTGCTGACCACCTGAGCCTTCTCCCCGTTTGTCCTTCTCCCCTTGCGGGAGAGGGAACGGGTTGGCGATCTCATGCGGCGGGCCGCTGAGGTGATGGAGAGGGCGCGGGGCGTCCGGGCCACGCCCGGAGCTGATTGTGTAATACCGTTTCGACGAAGCTGGACGCCCCGCGCGATCGTTATGCCTCAGGCCGGGGCGCGCGGGCCTCTTCCGCCCTTCACCCCCTTCGGCGTATGCCTTCCC
>NZ_QHJY01000173.1 GCF_003185805.1 Caulobacter sp. D5 | reverse complement strand
CGCGCTCTACGATAAAAAGCCTGGGCCCCCGCTTTCGCGGGGGTTTTACGGTTTGGGGGTCGTGGATCATCCGCGAGGGAAACCTGCCCCCTCCCCGGCCCAAAAATGGGACGCGTCGACCATTGACGGCGGCCTCGCCAGGCCCAATCTTTCGCGAGAGGGACTGTAAGGACGAACGCCATGGTCAAGCTGAAAACCATCGCCCAAGCCGCTCTGGTCGGGGTCGGCCTGGCCGGCGCGCTTCTCGCGGCCCCGGCTCTGGCCGCCAACAGCCCCGAAGAAACCGCCGCCGCGCCGCAGAAGGCCCAGCGCCAGTGCTTCCAGCTGTCGGACTGGCAGGGCTGGAGCGCCCCCGACAAGAACACCCTCTACATGAAGGTGCGCAATCGCGACGTCTACAAGGTGGATCTCGCCTGGGGCAGCAACCAGCTGACCTGGCCGGGCAACTTCCTGATCTCGACCGTCCGCGGCATCGACACCGTTTGCAACCCGATCGACCTGGACCTCAAGGTCTCCGACAGCAGCGGCTTCGCCATGCCGATCCGCGCCAAGACCATCACCAAGCTGACGCCGGAAGAGATCGCCGCCATCCCCAAGAAGGACCGGCCGTAGCCGACGGCCTCTCCATCGCTCTTTCGTGAAAGGCGCGGATCGCAGGGTCCGCGCCTTTTCTCTTGGCCGCTCGCCGGGTCCGGGCTCTTAATGCTGCAACGTCGGGTCCACGACGGACCGGCGATCGAGCGGAGCGACACCATGGGTCTGCTGGACAATCTGACGGGTCTGCTGGGCGGCCAGGGCGACCTGGCCGAAGCGGTCAAGAGCCTGGGCGTGGCCGGCGGGGTCGGCGGCCTCGTCGACGCCTTCCAGAAGGGCGGCCTGGGCGAAGTCGCCCAGTCGTGGGTCGCCAGCGGCCACAACCTGCCGGTCTCGGCCGAACAGATCCAGGCCGTGCTCGGCTCGGGCGCCGTCGGCCAGTTCGCCGAGAAGCTGGGCGTCGATCCGCAGACGGCGGCCGCCAAGCTGTCGGAGATCCTGCCCGGCCTCGTCGACCAGCTGACCCCGGGCGGCAAGCTGCCCGACGAGGGCATCGGCGGCGCGGTCGGCGACCTGCTGGGCGGCTTCCTGAAGAGCTAGGGCTCGCCCGCCGCCGCCAGCAGCACCACGACCATCGCATTGACCGGCGTGGCGATCCCGTGGGCGGCGCCCTTGCGGGCGATGACGCCGTTGCGGGCGTCGATCTCCATGGGGCGGCCGGCCAGGCGGTCGGCGTGCAGGGAGTTGATCCCGTCCGGCGGGCTGGCGCGATAGCCCGCCACCACTTCGTCCGGAAGGTCGAGCGGCAGGTCGGCGCCTTCCGCGCGGCCGACGGCGACGCATTCGGCCGCCAGGTCGCGCATGATCGCGGCGACGTCGTCGCGGCGGGCGATCCCGGCCGGCTTCAGGGTCAGGGCGCTGACGGCGCCGGCGCAGTTGAGGGCCAGCTTGCGCCAGGCGACGGTCCTGAAGTCGTCGGTGGTGGAAACCTCGATCGGCGTATGGGCCAGGAGGCCGGCGAAGGCCTCGCCCGCCGCCCCGGCCGGAACCTTGATCCAGCCCAGGCGCCGCTGGCGGATCACGCCGGGCGCGGTGCGTTCGGCCGGGATGTCGACCACCGCCGGCACGATGCGCTCGGCCGGCAGGTAGGAGCTGAAGCGCTCGACATGCTCGACGCCGTTCTGCAGCACCGCCACCCGCGTCTGCGGGCCGACCAGTCCGGCCAGCCAGGCGGCCGCGCCGGCGGCGTCATAGGTTTTGGTGGTGACCAGCACCCAGTCGTGGGGCGCGGCCTCCGCCGGATCGGTCAGCACCGTCGGCGTGGCGACCAGCGTCCGTTCCGGCGTCTCGACTTCCAGTCGTTCGAAGGCGGTGCGGGCGCACAGGGTCACGTCGTGGACCTGGCCGAGCCAGGCCGCCAGGGTCCCGCCGACCGCGCCGGGACCGATCACCGCGATGCGCATACAGGCTCTCCAGAACGAAAAACGCCGCCCGGCTTAGCGGGCGGCGTCAATCTCGTCACGACGGTTCGGCGACTAGTGGTCGGCCGAAACGATGTCGGTGCGCTTCTGGAGCATGGCCTCGAAGCTGGACCACACGCCGTCGGCGCCGTGCCACTGGCCCTTGGTCGCGGCCTTGGAATATTCCGTGGCGCGGGCCTCGAAGAAGTTGGCGTGCTCGACGCCGCTGAGCAGGGCCTGCAGCCACGGCAGCGGGTTTTCCTTCACGCCGTAGACTTCCGGCAGGTCCAGCTGGCGCAGGCGCCAGTCGGCGACGAAGCGGATGTACTGCTTGATGTCGTCGGGCGTCATGCCCTGGATGTCGCCGGCCTCGAAGGCCAGGTCGATGAAGTTGTCCTCCATGCCGACCACGGTCTTGCAGCAGTCGACGATGTCGTCGGCCACGCTCTTGGTGACCGCGCCGGTCTCCTTGTTGAACGCGTGGTACAGCTTGATGATGCCGTCGCAGTGCAGGCTCTCGTCGCGGATCGACCACGAGACGATCTGGCCCATGCCCTTCATCTTGTTGAAGCGCGGGAAGTTCATCAGCATCGCGAACGAGGCGAACAGCTGCAGGCCCTCGGTGAAGCCGCCGAACATGGCCAGCGTGCGGGCGATGTCGGCGTGGCTGTCGACGCCGAAGGTCTGCATGTAGTCGTGCTTGGCCTTCATGGCCTCGTATTCCATGAACGCCGAGAACTCGGTCTCGGGCATGCCGATGGTCTCGAGGAGCAGGGCGTAGGCCGCGATATGGATCGTCTCCATGTTCGCGAACGAGGCCAGCATCATCTTCACCTCGGTCGGTTTGAACACCCGACCGTAGCGCTCCATGTAGTTGTCCTGCACCTCGACGTCGGACTGGGTGAAGAAGCGGAAGATCTGCGTCAGCAGATTGCGCTCCTTGTCGTTCAGCTTGACGGCCCAGTCCTTGAGGTCCTCGCCCAGCGGCACCTCTTCCGGCATCCAGTGGACCTGCTGCTGCTTCTTCCAGAAGTCATAGGCCCAGGGATAGCGGAAGGGCTTGTAGCCGCCCGAAGGGATCATGAGGCCGGGCGTGGTGATCAGCGAGGCGGACATGGGCGGTCTCCAGAGCGGGCGGACGCGAATCGAGCGGCGGGGTAGGATCTAGATAGCGCAGGGCGCTCCGCCTCATCTAGTGGTCAGATTGTCTCAGCACACAAGATGTTGTGGGCAGAATGGGTAACCAATGATGAATCGAGCTTACACCATCTATGGCGCGCTTGGCTCGGGCTCGGTCCCCGTCGAAGCGACTTTGACCCTATTGGGGCAGCCCTACACGGTCATCGAGGCGCCCACCTGGGAGGGCGCGGCCCAGCAGGCCAAGGTCGTCGGCGTCAATCCGATGAAGCAGATCCCGGCCCTTGTCACCCCCGACGGCGAGACGATCACCGAAAGCGCGGCGATCCTGATCTGGCTGGCCGACAACCATCCCGAGGCGCGGCTGGGGCCGGGGATCGGCGATCCGCGCCGGGGGCAGTTCCTGCGCTGGATGACCTTCATCCCGGCCTCGATCTATTCGCTGTTCTGGGTGCGCGACGATCCCTCGCGGCTGGCCGGCCCCGATCCCGAAGCCCAGGCCCGCGTCAAGGCCGCCACCGCCGACCGCATCGCCGACTGCTGGGCGATGATGGACGCCCAGGTCGAGCCGGGCGCCTACATCCTCGGCGACGAGCTGACCGTGCTCGACCTCTATGTCGCCGTCGTCAGCCGCTGGGGCTCGCGCCGCGTGCGGTTCTACGACCGCGCGCCGAAGATGGCCGACGTAGTGCGGCGGGTGGACGCCGATCCGCGGCTGGCGGGGTTCTGGGAAAAGCGCTTCCCGTTCGTGGACGGCTGGGAGAGCAAGGGGGCGCAAACCTGATCCTTCTCCCCTTGCGGGAGAAGGTGGCGCCGTAGGCGACGGATGAGGGGTCTCTCAAACGAAAACCACCTCGCCCGACCTTACCGCCGCCGCAGCGGATCGGTCTGAGAGACCCCTCACCCGACCTCCTTCGCAGGCCCCCCTCTCCCGCAAGGGGAGAGGGATCCCTTTACGCGGCCACGCTTGCCCGCTATCAACCCGCTCGATGCAATTGGCCGCGACCAAAATTATTACCCGCAAAACGACCCGCTTCGGCGGGGCGGCGGGTATGCGCGCGATCTGACGCAAGCATCCCCAGACCAGCCCCGCACTGCGCGGGGCGGCTCTCTTGACCACGAGATCTGACGGCTCCCCGCGCTCCACATCACCAGGAGACGCACCACCATGAGCCCCAAGTTTTCCCGTTCGAACCCTCCCCATGTCGGCGTCGTCGGCGCCACCGGCCTGGTGGGCGGCATGATGCTGAAGCTGCTGGCCGAGCGCGACTTCCCGCTGGCCTCCCTGCGCGTGTTCGCCTCGGCCCGCTCGGCCGGCCAGGCCCTGGCCTGGAAGGACGGATCGGTGACCGTCGAAGACGCCGCCAGCGCCGACTTCGCCGGCCTCGACATCGTGTTCTTCTCGGCCGGCGGCGACACCTCGCGCGAGCTGGCCCCCAAGGCCGCCGCGGCCGGGGCGATCGTCATCGACAACTCCTCGGCCTGGCGCAGCGACCCGGACGTGCCGCTGGTGGTGTCGGAGGTGAACCCCGACGCCCTGGCGAACATCCCCAAGGGCATCGTCGCCAACCCCAACTGCACCACCATGGCCGCCATGCCGGCCCTGAAGCCGCTGCACGATCGCGCCGGTCTCAAGCGCCTGACCGTCAGCACCTACCAGGCCGCCTCCGGCGGCGGGGTCGAGGGCATCCGGGTGCTGTCCGAGCAGGTGCAGGCCGGCGCGGCCGGCGACCTCGACGGCCTGGCCCTGTCGCCGGACGCCGCCCCCCTGCCCGAGCCGCAGAAGTGGGCCGTGCCCCTAGCCTACAACGTGGTGCCGCTGAACTACGTGCTGGGCGAGGACGGCTATACCGAGGAAGAGCTGAAGCTGCGCGACGAGAGCCGCAAGATCCTGGGCCTGCCGCAACTGCCGGTCAGCGGCACCTGCGTGCGGGTGCCGGTGTTCTCGGGCCACGCCCTCTCGATCAACGCCGAGTTCGAGCGGCCGATCTCGGTGGCCGAGGCCCTGGAGCTGCTGGGCAATGCGCCGGGCGTGGTGCTGGACGACGTGCCCAATCCGCTCGCCGCCACCGGCCAGGACCCGGTGTTCGTGGGCCGTGTGCGCCCCGACCCGACGGTCGAACACGGTCTGGCGCTCTTCGTCGTGGGCGACAACCTGCGCAAGGGTGCGGCGCTGAACGCCGTGCAGGTGGCCGAGGTGCTGGTCGGCGGCTGAGGCCGAAAGGGGGCTCCCGCCGCGCGGCGGGGGCCCCTGCTCCAGGCGCGACAGCATGCCGCGCAGCCCTAGGATGAGCGTTCATCCCCTCTTCACCGCGCGGGCGCGATGGCTGTCGGCAGGATGAAGATTTCGCAGCTTTCGACCACCGACACGGGCGCTTTCGCCGCCCCCGTCGCCTATCCCGGCGGGACGGCCGCGGCGACGGCCGCGCTCAACGACACCACGGGATCGGTCGGACTGGACCAGCAGCTGGGCGCCTATCACGCCCTGGCCGACCGCTGGGCCGGCGCGGGCCACGGCGAGCGCGCGGGCCTGTCCCAGGCGCTCAACGAGTCGCCCTTCGCCAAGACCGTGCAGTCGGCGCTGAACACCTTCACCAAGGCCGCCTGGGCCGGCTCCGACGCCGCCCCGCCGGTTCCCCAGCAGAAGGCGCTCGACGCCTTCGACGGCCTGTCGGAAACCGACCAGACCATCGTCGCCTCGCTGCAGGTCGGGGCGCCCGGCGCCAAGGGTCCGGCCAGCGTCGGCGACTACCGCGCCCGCCTGCAGTCCGACCGCGACGCCGCCCAGCCCTCGGCCACGCCGCGCGACACCGTCACCCTCTCGCCCGAAGCCCAGGCCCGCCTGGCCGGCGCCGCGCCGGAGGCGACCGCCGCACCGACGGTCGAAGCCACGCCCGAAATGGCGGCGGCGATCAGCGCCTACGGCAAGGCGGCGGGGTAAAAGACCCCCTCTCTCT
>NZ_QHJY01000172.1 GCF_003185805.1 Caulobacter sp. D5 | reverse complement strand
AGACCTTCGATGAATCCACCGATCCGGGCTTTGGCCCGCGCCACGTTCCGCTGATCCGCGAGGCCATGGCCCGCCAGGGTCTGGACGGTTTCCTCGTGCCCCACGAGGACGAGCACCAGAACGAGTACCTGCCCGCCGCCAACGACCGCCTGGCCTGGGCCAGCGGCTTCACCGGCTCGGCCGGGGCCGGCGTCATCATGAGCGATCGCGCCGCCGTATTCGTCGACGGCCGCTATACGCTTCAGGTCCGCGAACAGGTCGACCAGGGCGTGTTCGAGATCCGCGACCTCGTCGAGGGCGGCGTCCCGGCCTATCTGGAAACCGCCAGGTCGGGCGCCGTCATCGGCTACGACGCCCGCCTGCACAGCCCCGCCGCTCTGGAGGCCCTGAAGGCCGCCGCCGCCCGCGCCGGCGCCACGCTGAAGCCTGTCGCCGCCAACCCGCTCGACGAGGCGTGGGGCCAGCAGCGCCCGGCCCAGCCGCAGGCTCCGGTCGTGCCTCACCCGACGCAATACGCCGGCGAGGAAAGCTCGGCCAAGCGCGCCCGCGTCGGCGCCGGCCTGGGGGCTGACGCCGCGGTCATCACCGCTCCGGCCTCGATCGCCTGGCTGTTCAACATCCGCGGCGGCGACGTCATCCGCACGCCCCTGCCCCTGGCCCAGGCCGTGCTGCGCGCCGACGGCTCTGCCCGTCTGTTCCTCGACCCGGCCAAGGTGACCGACGACCTGCCCGCCTGGCTCGGCAACGAGGTGTCGCTGGAGGCCCCCGAGGCCCTGGAAGGCGCCCTGGCCGACCTCTCCGGCAAGTCGGTGCTGGTCGATCCGGCCCAGTCCTCGGCCTGGTACTTCGACACCCTGACCACCGCCGGCGCCAAGGTCGTGCGGGGCATGGATCCCTGCACCCTGCCCCGCGCCTGCAAGAACGGCGTCGAGCTGGAGGGCACGCGCGAAGCTCACCGCCGCGACGGCGCCGCTTTGACCCGCTTCCTGCATTGGCTGGCCACCGAGGGCCAGGTCAGCCCGCCGGACGAGAAGGAGGCCGTCGCCAAGCTGGAAAGCTTCCGCGAGGCCACCGGCGTGCTGAAGGACCTGTCGTTCGACACCATCGGCGCGGCCAACGGCCACGGCGCCCTGCCCCACTATCGCCCGACCGAGCGCAGCAACGAACGCGCCGCCCTGGGCTCGCTACTGCTGGTCGACAGCGGCGGCCAGTACCTGGACGGCACCACCGACGTCACCCGCACCGTGGCCATCGGCGAGCCCACGGCCGAGATGGTCCAGCGCAACACGCTGGTGCTGAAGGGCCACCTGGCCATCGCCCGCCTGCGTTTCCCGACCGGCACCACCGGCTCGGCCATCGACGCCCTGGCCCGCATGGCCCTTTGGGCTCACGGGCTGGACTACGACCACGGCACCGGCCACGGCGTCGGCGTCTATCTGGGCGTGCACGAAGGTCCGCAGCGGATCAGCAAGGCCCCCAACACGGTTCCCCTGCAGCCCGGCATGATCGTCTCCAACGAGCCCGGCTACTACAAGGACGGCGAATACGGCATCCGCATCGAGAACCTGGAAGTCGTCATGCCCGCCGAGACCGTCGGCGGCGGCGACCGCCCGATGCACCGCTTCGAGGCCCTGACTCTCGCCCCCATCGACCGCCGCCTGGTCGACAAGGCCCTGCTGACGGCCGAGGAAACCGCCCAGTTCGACGCCTATCACGCCCGGGTGCTGCGCGAGATCGGCCCGCGGCTGGAGCCGGAGGTTCGGGCCTGGCTGGAAGAGGTGTGTAAGCCCATCTGACCCCTCTCCCCTTGCGGGAGAGGGTGGCCCCACGGAGTGGGGTCGGGTGAGGGGTCGCACCTACAGAAACGCCGCGACGGCTGGTCAGCTGTCGCGGCGTTTTGCGTCTGAGAGACCCCTCATCCGTCAGCTTCGCTGACACCTTCTCCCGCAAGGGGAGAAGGAGAGTTCTACTTCAACCGCGTCCAGGTCTGCGTCTTGCACAGCGGCGCGACGATGCAGCCCTTCAGTTTGAGCTTGTCGGGCGAGGTCATGGTGATGGTGCCCGAATAGGTGCCGCCGTCGTCGGCGTTGTAGACCTTGCCGCCCGTCCACTTCTCGGGACCGCCGCTGAAGCCCCACAGCATCTGCATGCCCTTCAGCGGGCGCGTGCGCAGCGAGGCGTCCTTGTTCTTGACGTCCTTCTTGGACGGGTCGGTCTTGATGTGGTCGGAGGTCACCAGCTTGCCGCACAGGCTGTTGCCGCAGCGGCTGACCTCGACCTGGCCGCCGTTGGTCTCGGTCAGCCAGAGGCCGGTGATGTCGGCGGCCATGGCCGGCGCGACGAAGGCGGCGCTGGCGACGGCGGCGAGGATGGCGGTCCTTAGCATTCTGGTTTCGACTCCCTACAGCGCGTGTTTAGAACGCGCGTTTATCCCTCGTCGCCCATCTCGCCGTTAGGGGCAAGGCGATTTCAGGGCCTTGTTTTCAAGGTAGGGTCGTAACCATCGTTTGAGCGCTGGGGTTCCGCTCGGCCTTCCTGCTCCAGCCGGCGGTGAACCGCTCCAGGCGCGGCTTCAGCCAGTCCTGCAGCGGCGCGTCGACCAGGCGCTCGAACACCCAGGCGAAGGCGATCGCGGCCGGGAAGGCCATGGCCCAGATCACCCAGTGGGCGGCCTGGTGCAGCTCGACCTTCTGGTCGAGGACGCGTTGCAGGGCGAACCACACCACGCCCACGAACTGGTTGGTCAGGTACAGCGAGAACGACAGGCGCCCGCCGGTCTTGGCCCAGGTCCAGCCGTTCTGGGCCGAGCCGCTGGCGGCGAAGATCAGCAGGCCCAGCAGAGCCAGGCTCGGATAGGCGTATTCGCCGACCACGTTCAGCGCCACGAAGCCGACGATGGCGAAGGCCGCCAGGGCGTCGGCCAGCTTCGGGCCGATCACCACCTCGCGGGCCAGGCGGGCGATCAGCACGCCCATCAGGAACAGCGGAATGGCGCGATAGAGGCCGTTGCGCAGGTGCAGATGGAACGACGGCAGGCCGAAGGCGGCGCGGGCGAAGGCGTCCACCGCCACGAAGATCGCCAGGCCGATCGCCAGGGCCAGCCACGGCGAGCGGATCTTGCCGAACACCCGCCAGATGGTCGGGAACAGGGCGTAGCAGACCAGCAGCGCCGACAACGTCCAGGTCGGCATGTTCCAGCCCGACGGCCCCTGGAAGCCCCAGGTCTGGATGAGGAAGATCTGCGCCGGCAGCTGGTCCCACTGGTACCATTGCGGATTGCGGGCCGGCAGGCCGAGGAACGAGGTGGCCAGCACCAGGGCCACGAAGGCGGCGATCATCACCAGGTGCGCCGGCCACACCCGGGCCACGCGCTTGAGCAGGAAGGCGCGGTCGTCGACCTGGCCGGCGGTGAACCGCGGCCCATAGGCCCGGCCCAGCACATAGCCCGACAGCATCAGGAAGAAGTCGGTGGCCAGATAACCGCGCCCGAACGCCGGATGGATCGAGAACAGCGAAACCGGCGCCTGCTCGGCGTAGTGATAGACCACGATGAAGAAGGCCGCGAAGAACCGCAGCGCATCCAGCGGCCCGCCACGGGACAGCGGACGCGCGGCCTTGGCCGGTTTTGCACCAATATCGGACATGGGCGGACTCCTTCGCGGAGGAAGGAGCAAGGTTGGGGCCAGAAGGAGAGAAAGGCCCCCTCAGTCGCTACGCGACAGCTCCCCCAGAGGGGGAGCATCTAGACGCCGGGATCCTCCCCCTCTGGGGGAGGTGGCCCGGAGGGCCGGAGGGGGTCTGCGCCGACCTCAATCCCCCCGGTCGCCCTTCATCAGCCGCGCCTTGTCGCGCGCCCAGTCCCGGGCGGCTTCGGTCTCGCGCTTGTCGTGGTTCTTCTTGCCCTTGGCCAGGCCGATCTCCAGCTTGGCCAGGCCCTTCTCGTTCCAATAGAGCTTGAGCGGGATCAGGGTGCGGCCGTCGCGCTGCACCGCGCCGATCAGCTTCTCGATCTGCTTGCGGTGCAGCAGCAGCTTCCGGTGCCGGCGCGGCTCGTGGTTGAAGCGGTTGGCGTGGCCGTAGGGCGGAATGTCGGCGTTGATCAGCTTGATCTCGCGCCCTTCGACCGACGCATAGGACTCGGCGATGTTGGCCCGGCCGACGCGCAGCGACTTGACCTCGGTGCCGGTCAGCATGATGCCGGCCTCGAAGGTTTCCTCGATGAAGTAGTCGTACCGGGCGCGCCGGTTCTCGGCGATCGGCTTGGTCATCAGACCAGACCCGCCTCGCGCATCGCTTCCAGGATCGCGGGACGCACGGCTTCGCTGCACGGCGTGATCGGCAGGCGCACGTCTTCCGTGGACAGGCCCAGCTGCGCCAGGGCGAACTTGGTCGGGCCCGGCGATGAGTCGAGGAACAGCGCCTTGTGCAGCTTGATCAGGCGGTCCTGCCAGTAGCGGGCCGTCTCCCAATCGTCGTTGAAGCAGGCGTTCATGAAGGTGGCGCAGGCGTCCGGGGCGACGTTCGAGGTCACCGAGATCACGCCGTGGCCGCCATGGGCCATGTAGCCCAGCGCGGTCGGATCATCGCCGGTCAGCAGCACCCAGTCCTCGCCGCAGGTGATGCGCTGCAGGCTGATGCGGGTCAGGTCGCCGGTGGCGTCCTTGATGCCGACGATGTTGGGCAGCTTCGACAGGCGCACCAGGGTGTCGTTGGAGATGTCGACGCCCGTGCGGCCCGGCACGTTGTAGACGAACACCGGCAGCTCCACGGCGTCGTTGATCGCCTTGTAGTGCTGGTACATGCCCTCTTGGCTCGGGCGATTGTAGTACGGGGTAACGACCAGGGCGGCGTCGGCGCCGACCGTCTTGGCGTGACGCACCAGGTCGATGGCCTCGTCGGTCGAGTTGCTGCCGGCGCCGGCCATCACCGGCACGCGGCCGCGGGCGGTCTTCACGCACAGTTCGACGACGCGCTTGTGCTCGTCGTGCGACAGGGTCGAGGTCTCGCCCGTGGTGCCGACCGGCACCAGGCCGTGCACGCCGCCGGCGATCTGGCGCTCGACCAGCGCGACGAAGCCTTTCTCGTCGACCTCGCCGTTCTGGAACGGGGTGACCAGGGCCGGGATGACGCCCTTGAACGGGGAATGGACCATGACTTGCAATTTGCCGTGAGCAGACGCCGCGAGAGTTGCGGCTGAAACGTGGGGGCGGACAATATGTCCGGGCGCCGCCCGACCGCAACTGGCCGAGCTGACCTTTTCGAGGGTTACGCCCGCCTGGACGGGTCGATCCGGCGGCGAACCGGGCTATAGAGCGTGCATCGTCTCGGTTCCGGCCCCAAATCGGCCCTCGAAGCCGTCGTAGACAAGATAGGGGCCCAGGGCCCGCTCGTGAAGGAGACCGCGTTTTGGCTTTTGGGATTCGTCGGCTTCTCCTCGGTTGCGCCAGCCTGGTCCTGATCTCGGGCGTCGCCGACGCCCAAACGGGCCAGACCGACGAAGAGGGCCTGCCGACCACGCCCCAGCCCTATACCGGCTCGGCCCGTCCCGGCCTGATCAGCACGCCCTACACCGCCAACAATTCCAGCCTGTCCGACAGCGACGCGGCCAATCTGCGCGCCGCCGTCATGGGCCAGCGTTCGGCCGCGACCGTGCGCGCGGCCATGACCGGCATCTCCGACCCGCTGGCCCGCAAGATCGCCCTCTGGGCCCTGGCCGACGTCGGCGCCGAGAGCATGAGCTTCTTCGAGCTGGACCAGGCCCGCCGCGACCTCGTCGGCTGGCCCCGCGCCTCGCGCCGCGACCTGCCGGCCGAGAAGGCCCTCTCGACCTCCGGCCTGACGCCCGCCCAGACCATCGCCTGGTTCGGCGGGTCCGAGCCGCAGACGCCCGAGGGCGCCATGGCCCTGGCGGCGGCCTACCAGGCCAGCGGCCGCGCCCAGGACGCGACCAACCTCATCCGCCGGTTCTGGCGCGGCAAGAGCTTCGAGGTCGACGCCCAGCGAGCCATGCTGGCGCGGTTCGGCGCGGTGCTCACCGCCGACGACCACGCCCGCCGCGCCGACGTCCTGCTCTACGGCCAGCAGGGCCCGGCCGCGCGCGACATGATCGCCCTGCTGCCGACCGACCAGCAGGCCGCGGCCCTGGCCCGCATCGCCCTGCGCTCGGGCGCGAGCAACGCCAACGACCTGGTGGCCGCCCTCCCCCCGGCCCAGCAGCTGTCGCCGGGCGTGGCCTTCGAGCGCGCCTCGGCCCTGCGCCGCAAGGGCATGGACGTGATGGCGCTGGAGCTGGTGCGCTACTTCCCCGCCCCGCCGCCGTCCGACGACGTCGCCGGCGCCATCTGGCGCGAGCGCAAGCAGCTGGTGATGTCGGCGATCAAGAACGGCGACAGCCGCGGGGCCTACGCCGCCGCCAACGCCGGCCTGCCCGGCGGCGCCGATGCGGCCGAGGCCGAGTTCTTCGCCGGCTGGATCGCCCTCTCGCGCCTCAAGGACGCCGACGCCGCCGCCGACCACTTCGGCCGTATCGCCGAGATCGGCGCATCGCCGATCACCCGCGGCCGCGCCCTCTACTGGCAGGGCCGCGCGGCCGAGGCGCAGGGCGACGTCATCGCCGCCCAGGCCTTCTACGGCGACGGCGCCAAGTACATCACCACCTTCTACGGCCAGCTGGCCGCCGAGAAGGCCGGCATCAAGGAGATCCGGCTCGACAAGGACCCGGTGATCACGGAGGCCGACCGCGCCCGCTTCGAAAGCCGCGAACTGGTGCGCGCCGCCAAGCTGCTGCGCGACGTCGGGGCCAACGACGCCTTCCGCGCCCTGGTGCTCTATATCGACGACCAGCTGCCGACCGCGGCCGAGGAGGCCCTGCTGGTCGACTTCGCCCGCAACACCGGCGACCAGGACCTGGCCATGCGCGCGGTCCGCACCGCCGCCCAGCGCGGCTTCATCCTGCCCGAGCGCGGCTATCCCCTGCTCGACCACCACTTCACGCCGATCCCCGGCGCGGCCGAGACCGCCTTCGTCTATTCGATCTCGCGCCAGGAGAGCAATTTCGACCCCCGCGCCCGCTCGGGCGTCGGCGCGCGCGGCATGATGCAGCTGATGCCGCCCACCGCCGCCGGCGTCGCCCGCAAGCTGGGCGAAAGCCACACCGTCGATCGCCTGTTCGAGCCCGACTACAACATGCGCCTGGGCTCGGTTTACCTGGGCGACATGATCAACCGCTTCAGCGGCTCCTACATCATGGCCGCGGCGGCCTACAACGCCGGCCCCGGCCGTCCGCCGCAATGGGTGGCCCTGTGCGGCGACCCGCGCGGCGCCAGCACCGACCCGCTCGACTTCATCGAGTGCATCCCGTTCAGCGAGACCCGCAACTACGTGATGCGCACCCTGGAGACCACCATGGTCTACCGCGCCCGCCTGGGCGGCGGCGTCGCCCCCCTGACCCTGTCGACCGACCTCAAGCGCGGCGGCTACAGCTACGTGCCTGGCGCCGGGACGATGGATCCGATCGGGGGGCGGTAGCCTTCCCAAACCCTCTCTCTGAGAGAGAGGGAGGGGCCCGCCGCGAAGCGGTGGGAGGATGAGAGGCTTCACCTTCGGCAGGACGATCGAAAAACAATTAAAAGTTGAAATCGCTAGAGACAATCGCGCGTAATGAGCCCTATGGCTCTGCTCTATCAGCCGCGACCCGGCGAGGTCGTGATGTGCGATTTCCAGGGATATGTCGCACCTGAGATGGTGAAGCGACGCCCCGTCGTCATCCTGGCCCGTAATCGGCGTAACCGTCAGCTGGTTACGGTTGTGCCGCTATCGACGACCGAGCCAACGCCGCTGGAGCCCTACCACCATCTTCTGGGCAAAAGCCCGATGCCTAACGCGCGGGGCGTCGCCTGCTGGGCCAAATGCGACATGGTGGCCACGGTTTCCCTTGCCCGCCTCGACCGTTGCAAGGCGGGACGCGGCAAGTATCTGGTGCCGATGTTGCCTGCGACGGATTTGACGGCGATCCGCTCAGGCGTTGCAATCGCCCTTGGCGTACCTTAAATTACAACGGTTCCCGTAAGGGACTTGTGAGCCTGCCCCTCAAAAGGCAGCCGGTGCGGCGACAGACGATGACAAGTCCCGCCGCTTCCGCGAATGGGGCCGGGAAACCGGCCCTTTGTCATTTTTGACCGCCCCCTCAAATCCCCTTCTTCTTCGCGTAGGTCTCGAACAGCCCCGGCCAGGCCGCCACCGGCTTGCCGGCGATCGAGCGCAGCCCGAAGCCGTGGCCGCCTTCCTCGAAGACGTGCAGTTCGGCCGGGATGGCCTTGGCCTTCAGGGCGGCGAACATCATCAGGCTGTTCTCGACCGGCACGGCCTTGTCGTCGGCGGCGTGGACCAGGAACACCGGCGGCGTGCGCCCGCCCACCCCGGCCTCGGGCGAATAGGCCTGCACCGTCTCGAACGGCGGGGCCGCGCCCAGGAGCTGCTTGCGCGAGCCGGCGTGGGTCAGGCCGGCGGTCATGGTAATCACCGGATAGATCAGGGCCGACAGGTCCGGGCGGGCCGACAGGTCGTCGGCGGCGTCGACGCGGTCATAGACCTCGGCCTCGAAGCGGGTCGTCAGGCTGGCCGCCACGTGGCCGCCGGCCGAAAAGCCCATGATGGCGATGCGGTTCGGCTGGAACTTCAGCCCCGGCGCCCACGAGCGCACCAGGCGCAGGGCCCGCTGGGCGTCCTGCAGCGGCGCGTCCGGCCCCGCGCCCCAGCCGTCGCCCGGCAGGCGGTAGAGCAGCACGAAGCAGGTGTAGCCGCGATCGGCCAGCCACTGGGCGGTCTCGAAGCCTTCCTTGTCCATGACGACGCGCTCGTAGCCGCCGCCGGGCATCAGGATCACCGCCGCGCCGTTGGGCTTGCGCGGCCGGAACAGGCTGAGCGTCGGCGTGCGGGTGTGGGTCACGGCCCGGTCGCGCGGACCCTTGCCGTCGCTGCGCTCGGTCACCGTCTCCTGGGCGGTCACGCCCTGCGAGCCGGGCGGATCGCTGGGCCACAGCGGCCGCACCTCGCTCGGCTCGGGAACGGCCGGCTTGCGGGCCGCGCTGGCCATGCTCGCGGTCGACAGGGCGGTGATCCCGGCCAGCAGGGCGAAGGCGCCCCGGCGGTTCAGTTGCGGCATGACGTTCCCTCCAAGCTTTACAAGTTGGCGCGGACCTTAAGGCCCTCGGTAACCGGTGGACAAGATCAGCGGCGAGCGCCGCCGAACCTCAGGTGATGCAGTACGATCCCGCTGGTGGTGGCCACGTTCAGCGAGTCGAAGCCATTGGCCATGGGGATGCCGATCCCCTCGGCCCAGGCGATGACGCTCGCCGACAAGCCTGGCCCCTCCGTTCCCAGCAGCACGGCCGCCCGGGCCGGCGGCTCCAGCTGCGCCAGCGTCCGCCCCGCCGACGGCGTCAGGGCCAGCGGCGTGAAGCCGGCCCCGGCCAGCAGGTCCACGGCGTCCTCGCCCTTGCCGATGTAGCCCGTCGGCACGCTCAGCGTCGCCCCCACGGAGACGCGGATGGCCTTGCGGTAGAAGGGGTCGCAGCAGTCGGCGTCCAGCAGCACCGCGTCGGCCCCGAAGGCGGCGGCGTTGCGGAAGATGCCGCCCAGATTGTCGTGGTTGGCGATGCCGAACAGCGCCACCACCACCGCCCGCTCCGGCAGGCGCGCCAGCAGGTCGGCGGCCCGCGTCGCCTGCGGCTTTCGCCCCACCGCCAGCACGCCGCGATGCAGGTGGAAGCCGGCCACGGCGTCCAGCACCGCCTGCTCGACCAGATAGACGGGCGTCTCCGCCTCCAGGCCGTCGAACACCTCGGAGAGCTTGTCGCGGCGCTTGGGGTCGATCAGCAGCGACTCCACCCGCTGGGGAGCGTCGCGCACGAAGGCCCGCAGCACCGTCTCGCCCTCGGCGATGAACCGCCCTTCCCGGCCCACCAGGTCGCGCTCGCGGATGTCGCGATAGGCGGCCAGGCGCGGGTCGGCGGGGTCGGCGATGGAGACGAACTGCGGCACGGCGGATCCGAGGAAAGACTACCGCACGCCCCGTATCGGAAGGATCGCCAGACCGCCAGCCGCCGCGAGGCACGCGGCCACCAGGAACAGCGAATGATAGTCCGTGCGGCTGGGCCCGAGGAACCACACCGCCAGCACCGGGGCCAAGGCCTGGGGCAGCGTGTTGGCCAGGTTGATCACCCCCAGGTCCTTCCCCGCATCGGCCTGCGAGGGCAGCACCTGGCTGACCAGGGCGATGTCGACGGCGTAGTAGCAGCCCGCCCCGCAGCCGAAGACCACGAACCCCGTCAGCACCACCGGCCAGCCCGGCACCAGCGAGAAGGTCAGCATCGCCGTCGCAAGGATCATCGCCGCCCCGGCCGCGAACAGCTTGCGCCGTCCCAGCCGGTCGCTCAGCATGCCGAAGATCATCGCGCAGCAGACATTGGCGACGGTCGCCACGGTGGTCAGCAGGGCCAGCCCCTGCTCGGCCCTCTGGCCCGGGAACAAGGTCGGATACCGCAGCGCGTCCTGCAGGTAGTAGAGCATGTAGCATTGGGTCAGGGTGATCGCGACCAGCACCATGAACCGGCTCACCCAGGCCAGGGCGAAGTCGGGATGCTTGCGCGGATCGACCCACAGCCCTTTCAGAAAGCCGACCAGGCTGAAGCGCTCGGCGTCGTCGGCCATGATCGGTGTGTCCTTCAGGCGCAGGGCGAAAGGCGCGATGGCCAGGGCCAGCACGACGCCGATCGCCAGGTAGCGCGAACCTTCGGAGGTCAGCAGGCCGCCGACCAGCACCGCCCCCGCCACCGCGCCGATCGGATGTCCCAGGCTCAGGAACGCCGCCACCCTGCCCTTCTGGGCGTCGGGCACCCGGTCGGGCAGCAGCGCCAGCAGCGCCGCGAACATCATGTTGAAGGCCAGCTGGAAGCCGATGACGCCGAGGATCAGCTCCAGCCGGCTGTCGGCCAGCATGATCGCCACGTACGAGGCCAGGGTGCCCACCAGGCCGATCAGCAGCCACGGCCGCCGACGGCCGAAGCGCGAGGTCGTCCGATCGCTGATCGCCCCGGCCAGCAGGTTGGCGACGCTGGCGATCAGCGCGCCCCAGAACGCCGTCTGGCTCAGCACCAGCGCCTTCTGGGCCGGATCGAGCGCGGCCGCCTTCAGCGGCAGCAGCACCTGGATCAGCGGCATGAAGCTGACGAAGGCGCCCATCTGGGCGAAGGTGAAGGCGGCGATGAAACTCGGCCGGACCGGTTCGACCGGCCGGCTTGCGCCGCGATGCGACATGACTGCTCCCTGTGACCGACGCGGTCTTGCCGCCGCGTTCGCCTGCCCGGCGACCTTCGCCGCGCCGTTGCGGCCCGGCAAGAGGCGCCGGCGCCCCTGCCTCAGTTTTTTCGCACGCTCCGGGGTCGCGTTCGGTACGCCAAATGTTCTAGGCTGGTCAGAACGGTTGAGTCCAAGCGGCCCGACCAAACGACAGTTCAGTCGTGCTTAGCGGGGAAGCGGCAAACCGATGGCGTCGGTGACCATCTACGACGTGGCGGCGCGCGCCGAGGTTTCGATCAAGACCGTCTCGCGGGTCATGAACAACGAGCCCAACGTGCGGCCGGTGATGCGCGAAAAGGTGCTCGAGGCCGCCCAGGCCCTGGGCTACAGCCCCAACCTCTCGGCCCGCAGCCTGGCCGGCTCCAAGAGCTTCGTCATCGCCGTCTTCGTCGACGCGGCCCTGACCATCGACCACTGGCGCAGCGAGCGCGGCGCCGACTACCTCTCGCGCATCCAGCTGGGCGCCACGCTCCAGTGCCGCGACGCCGGCTACCACCTGCTGGTCGAGCTGATCGACCACGAGGCCCCGCAGATCCGCCAGGAGGTCGGCGCCCTGCTGGCCGCCCTCAAGCCCGACGGCGTGATCCTCACCCCGCCCAGCTCCGACAACGAGATCGTGCTGGAGCTCCTCAACAAGTCCGGCACCCCTTACGTCCGCCTCGGCCCGGAGGAGACCGAGGGTCCCGGCCCGCGCGTGCACATGGACAACTTCGCCGCCGCCCGCGACGTCACCGAGCACCTGGCCGGCCTTGGCCACAAGCGCATCGGCTTCGTGGTCGGCGAGCCGCGCCACGGCGCCAGCCAGGCCCGCCGGGCCGGCTACATGGCCGCCATGGAGGCCCGCGGCCTCTCCGTCGACGCGGCCTGGGTCAAGCAGGGCGACTTCACCTTCCAGTCGGGCCACGACGCCGCCAAGGCCCTCCTGGCCCTGCCCGACCGCCCGACGGCGATCTTCGCCTCCAACGACGACATGGCCCTGGGCGTCCTGGCCGCCGCCGCCGAGGCCGGCGTCCTCGTCCCCGGCGAAGTCTCCGTCGCCGGCTTCGACGACAGCCCCAGCGCCCGCTTCTCCCGCCCCCAACTGACCACCGTCCGCCAACCCGTCGCCGAAATGGCCGAACTGGCCACACGCCTGCTGATCAAGGGCCAGGTGAAGGGCGGCGCGGCGGGGGCGATGGCGGCCCCGATCGACGAACTGCTACCGTTCGAACTGATCCACCGGGCGTCTACCGCGCCGCCGCCGGTGGGGTGAGGGGAACAACTACCCATATAGCGCCAATGCTGGACTTTGGCGAAGGGTCTGAAGCCGACCGTTCGCTCCAGGAGCCGCACCAGGCACCGTCTTTGAGGCTTGGGGTCGCTTAAACCCGAAGCGTAATCCTACCGTCGATAGCCCTAATCAGCTGAATATGCGCGCCGTCGGGGAGATCCAGCCTTCCAGTGTCCTTCACAACCCACGCAAAACGCTCATCGCGGATCACTTTCCAAAGGCTCGCACCGCCACCAGAAATTTCCATCTGGATATGGCCATCGGGCAGATTAATCGCGGCCTTAAACCTGATCATCCCATCCTGGGCCGAGTAGGTCCCGAAACCTAGGCTTTCCTTTATGGCAGCAAGCGAACCTGCCACCTCGAAAGCCTCGCGTCCGGTCGCCCCCTCAAAACGCGTCACGACCAGAAGCTGGCCTTGATGCGCGCGAACCGCATGTTCCCAATCGGTTCGGAGGCGATTTGCAACCACAAGCACAGCACGTGGTACGCGGCTGACCAGCGTTTGCGCTTCGCCAAGATCGATCCCAAGCTCACGGGACAAGATCATCGCGCAGTCAGTGTGCGGTTCGCCGTAACGGAAGGCCCGAACTTGCGGAAGGACATGGCCTTCTAGCGAGTGCGAGATGAGCTCCACCTCAACCACAAACCAGTGCGATCGATCGCGCGCAACCATCGCGAGATCAGGCTTTCGAACCTCCCCATCGTAGAGGAAGCGGCCGCCAAACACGACGCATTGGTACTGAGGGTAGATGCAACCAAAAGCGCGAAGCGTAATCCCCTCGAACTCGGTTTCGCTTGGGGCATCGGGATCGCACATCGTAAAGATGTGGTCAGGCTGACATGGCGCGACCATCATCTTTCTCATGCGTGGCTCCACGAGACATCAGCTACGCCTTCCATCTCAACCTCCTCAGCCTTCAGCCTTTCAATTTCCGGGCTTGTCGCGACAAGCGTGTAGATGGTCGCCCCCCCTTTTCCCGCAGCCGGTCGAAGTACTCGTCCCAAACGCTGAATGCGTTGGCGTCGCGTCGCCGTGCTGGCCGCGATGATTCCAATTTGCGCTTCGGGAACGTTGAAGCCCTCGTCGAGAGCGCGGCACGTCACCAGCACACCCGACCGACCCCGACGAAAATCCAAGAGCGTTTCAGCCCGCATGCGGGCCGGCAACCCAGAATGATAGAGGCCAGCCCTTACACCCGAGGCCATGAGAACTTCGTGGATGACGGCACAAGCTTCAACATCTTCATGGAAGACCAAGATCCTTTCGCCGCGATGCGCCGCGACGAGCCGTAGCGTGATTTCCACCCGAGCAGGACTGAGATTGAGGATGCGCGCGCGCCTCAGATAGAGGCTTACAGCCTCCGGTGAGTCCGAGCCGTTCTCGGAAATTGTACGCGCAATCATGCGCGTCATCTTCGCGTAAGACGTGGCCCGCTCTTCTTCTAGATCGAAGACCACATTCCGAAGAGAAAACGGAACGATAACCTCGTCGCGTAGAGCATCCGCATAGGTGTATTGGTAAATCACATCGCCCAGTGCGGGGATCAGCCGCTCGCGCAGCCCATCATCGTAAGGACGGTAAGGCGTGGCCGACAATCCAAGCCGCTTCTCGGCAGGCAAATCCAGCACGGCGCTGAACTTGTCACTGGCGGCCTTATGGCACTCATCGACGATAAGCATGGTTTGTTCGGCAGCCCATTTGGCCTCCAACTTCGAGACCGTGTTCAGTACGCCAATGTTGATCGTGCCCCGAACCAGCTTGCCCCGGCCGGTGATCAGGTTAACATCGTCCAATCGGAGACTGAAAAAGCTCGTTGCTTCTTCCCACCATTGATCTAGCAGCGCGACTGTAGGCACAACGATCAGTGTGGTCTCAGGGCGAGTTTCGCGAACACAAGCTAGCGCAAATACAGTCTTGCCGCCCCCCGTGACAGCCCCAACGATCCCCCGATGGCCATGGCCTTGCCACGCTTCAATAGCTTCCGTTTGCCAGCGCCGGAGGCCCGAGATCGCCATTTAACTAACCGCCTGCGACAGTCGTCTTTAGATCTTCACGCTCTAAGGCACCAGCAGCATTTGTGATACGAAGTTCCTGGACCCGTAGCAAGGTATCCTTGGCCCGCCGCGCACTGTTGGGGTTCACCGTCGCCTGTTGTTTATGAACTTTGTATTCGGAAATCGCGTCAAAGACGAATTGCCGAATGCACTCATCGATCGCCTCCGTCGTTTCGAGTGACTCATAATAGGGGTGGAGGCGGTTGATGATGATGTCTATCGTATCCGGCTCCGCCGCAGCAACAATGGTAACATAATAGTCGTTCTCCGAGCGCTCCTGCAAAGCAACCTTAATATTTATTTGATTTGCAACCCTAAACTCAGCCAGAAAGTCGTCTTCAGTTAGACTAGATGCTTGACGTTCATTGTTAGCAATAATTGCGGATAACGGCGGAAGAACGGTATTACTGACCGCATCACCCATCTCCGAAGTCGCGAATTCTTTACTTATATTTTGCACCAGATCGCGAATTTTCTCCCGCGTCCAAAGTTGCGTCTTATCTCCCCGCCGTTGGGTCGCATAAGCGCGATAGTCGCTCGTAATCTTCGCCAACTTGGTTTCGAGTTCCTCTTCCTCATCTCCCTGAAAGAGAATGGCGTCCTTGGTGTGCGACACCTCAAAGCCATCCAAATTGAGGACACCCGTGAGCCGCTGGGCAACGAGGTTATTAGCGCCTTCGTCATCAACGCCGCCAAAAATCGAGCGCGGTTTCCACGCATTGGGGAAACCCTGAATTTGCCGCCCATTCTGAAACAGCGAAAATCCACCGAACTTGCGGCCACCTTTGCGAAGAACGCCCACCCACCCTGTTATGGTTTTACCGCCAACCTCCAGCCCGTCGAGATCGAGCCTCATCGGTTGGCCGGCGGAATCTGTATCGAAGGGCGCTTCATCAGGCGGCAAAACTTCCTCGCCGCCATACAGGAGCTTCAGCTCACCAGACAGTATGTCTTTGCGATACATGGAACCGAGATAAGCTCGGATGTTTTCTTCCGTTCGCTTCTGAATGTTGCGGTGGAGATCAGAAATTTCGATCGTCGTGAAGTGGCTAGGCCAGCTGCCTTCTGGAAGGCCAACAAGGCCTCGAGCGGTAGGGTCGACATGATAGGATCGCCGCGCTCCCAGGCGTTGCCGATTTCGATGACGATCGAACCATCATCAGTCAGCAGCTTGGCTAGCTTCGGAGCGAGCGATTTGAGCCAGTTCAGGTACTCTTTTCCCGTCTCGTTTCCGTACTTTTTCTGTCTAAGCAGCGGGAATGGCGGAGAGGTGACAATAAGGTTAACCTTACCCCTCAAGGCCTTTCCCTCCCGGCTTTTGAGGAAATCCTCGATCCGGCTGTTGATCAATTTTCCCTTAGCCGTTTCGTAGACGGTAGGATCTTCCGCCACGTTTTCGAGCTTTTCGGTCACTACATTGGGTTGCAGCGTCATACGGTGCATCCTCGCGAAGCGTCTTCGCCTGCGCCAATTGTAGGAAGCGCCTTTATCTCCTGACTGTACTGTTTGCTCGCCACGTAAAGGTCGTACTCCGTTTGCAGCCGGAGCCATACTTCCGGGTCGGTTTGAAAAAAGTGGGCCAGCCGTAGCGCCGTATCACCTGTGATGGCACGCTTCCCGTTTAAGATGCTGGTCACGCGATTGGGAGGTACGTTCAATTTCCGCGCAAGCGCTGAAGCGTTCATGCCAGCTAGGCCCAGATGGCGGCGCAACACAACCCCCGGGTGAGCAACCCTACGCATATCGACCACCACGTATTCCTAAAATGTGCTTTCTGTATCCCTCTAGACTGAGTCCGCATGACGTCAAACGTCATTGGGCGTAGCTGAATTTCGCCTAGGAGCACCACTTCCACACTTGGGCGCCTTTGATGACCAGCTCCAAAACAGCTAATGCTCGCGGCACCAAGGAAGGTTGCTTCAGAGGCGGGCGAAGCGTTCGGCATCGCGTCGTGACCAGCATCAGAACCCGCAGCTCCCTGGATCTCAGAAGAGGCGGCAACGGACACGTCGGCGAAACGGAGAAGAACGCGGCCTCCACGGCCGCGCCCCTCTCAAAACCTCAGAAGCCTAGAACCGCCCTCACCGCCCCGGTCGCGCGAACGCGGCGACCTTGGCCCTCGCCGCGTGCACCGGGTGTTCCGGCTCGGCATAGCGCTGCGTCGGCGCGGCGTGTGACCCGATGCGGAAGCCGCCGACGTGGTTGGCCAGGTCCGCCGCTTCGGCGCGCAGGGCCCGGGTGGCGTCGGTGGAGCGCTGGGCCATGGCGGTGTTGCGTTGGGTGACCTGGTCGAGTTGGCCGACGGCGCTGTTGACCTCGTTGAGGGCCGTGGCCTGTTCGTTGGCCGAGGCGGCGATCTCGTTGACCAGGCTGTCGATGGCGCCGACCTTGTCGACGATGCCGCGCAGGGCGTCGCCGGTCTGGCGGACCAGTTCAACGCCCTCGCCGACCTGGCGGCTGGAGTCGGAGATCAGGCTCTTGATCTCCTTGGCGGCGTCGGCCGAGCGTTGGGCGAGAGCGCGGACTTCCTGGGCCACGACCGCGAAGCCCTTGCCCGCGTCGCCGGCCCGGGCGGCTTCGACGCCGGCGTTCAGGGCCAGAAGGTTGGTCTGGAAGGCGATCTCGTCG
>NZ_QHJY01000001.1 GCF_003185805.1 Caulobacter sp. D5 | reverse complement strand
TGAGAGACCCCTCATCCGTCGGCTTCGCCGACACCTTCTCCCGCAGGGGGAGAAGGATCAGTAGGACGACGCCGCCATTTCCGTCGGGGCGGTCTTCGGCGGGCCGGCCACGACTTCTTCCGGCAGGCGCTTGTCGAGGATGTCGCCGTTCGTCGAGGCGTAGCTGGCGCGCGGGGCGTCGGCGGGTTCGGTGGGAGCCATCGGCTGGTCCATGGCGGTGGCGCCGGAGGCCGAGACGATGTCCTGGTCGGCGGGCTCGTAGCTGGCCGGTTCGATCAGACCCATCTCGGGGCCCATGCCGACGAGATCGGCCGAGGTCAGCACCACCGGCGTCTCGTCCTGCGGCGGGCGCAGGAAGTCCTGGCCGATGACGTAGTCGGGCACCTTGCCGGCCGGCCAGACCATGGGCGCGGCCTCGGCGTACTGGCTGCCGTGAACCTCGACATAGGCGCCGGGTTCGGCCTCCTGCGGACCGATCTGCATGGCGACGCCGGCCACCGCGCCCAGGGTCAGGGCGAGGGGGAGGCCGACGATGGCGGCGCGGGTTTTCAGGAGATCGAACGGCGTCATGCGAGGATAGCGCTTCAGCCGCCAATTCGTTCTGGCTAGCTTCCGATTCAGGGCGAAAGTCCGGGCGAAAGAACGAAGGAGCGGACATGACGAGCAGGAAGGGCGGCGGCCTGCTGCGGGCGCGCGAAGGCGGCCATGCGCGGGTGACCTATGTCGAGCTGTTCTTCGACCTGGTGTTCGTGTTCGCCATCACCCAGCTGTCGCACGGCCTGATCGGCCATCCGAGCCCGTTGGGCGTGCTGGAGACGGGCCTGCTGCTGATGGCCGTCTGGTGGGCCTGGGTCTACACCGCCTGGGTCACCAACTGGCTGGACCCCGAGCGGCCGCCGGTGAGGATCATGCTGTTCGTGGTGATGGCCGCGGGCATGGTGCTGGCGATGTCGATCCCGCAGGCCTTCGAGGGGCGGGGCCTGCTGTTCGCCCTGGCCTATGTCGGCATCCAGGTGGGGCGCAGCCTGTTCACCCTGTGGTGCGTGCGGGCCGACGAGGGGCTGCGCCTGAATTTCCTGCGGATCAGCGCCTGGCTGAGCGTCTCGGGCGTGCTGTGGATCGCCGGCGGCCTGGCCCATGACGAGGTTCGCCTGGCCTGCTGGGCCGCCGCCATCGCCATCGAATACGCCTCGCCGGCCGCCGGCTTCTGGACCCCGGGCCTGGGCCGGTCGAAAACCGCCGACTGGACGGTGGAGGGCGCGCACCTGGCCGAGCGCTGCGCCCTCTTCACGATCATCGCCCTGGGCGAGTCGATCCTGGTGATGGGCGCGACGGCCGCGGGCCTGGACTGGACGCCGGCGGTGACGGCGGCCTTCGCCTCGTCGTTCGTGGCCAGCCTGGCCATGTGGTGGATCTATTTCTCGTTCACCGCCGAGGCCGCCAGCGAGGCGATCAGCCATTCCGACGATCCGGGCCGGGTGGCGCGGGTGGCCTACACCTACAGCCACCTCCTGCCGGTGGCGGGGATCATCGTGGCGGCGGTCGGCGACGAGTGGGTGATCCACCATCCGGTCGGCCACGCGGACCTGAAGACCGCCATGGCCCTGATCGGCGGGCCGCTGCTGTTCCTGCTGGGCGGGGTGCTGTTCAAGAAGGCGGTGTTCCGCATCTGGTCGCCGTCGCGGATCGCAGGCATGGCGGCGCTGGGGCTGCTGGCCCTGGCGGCGATGGCGGTCTCGCCGCTGGTGCTGTCGCTGCTGACGACGGTGGTGCTGCTGGCGGTGGCGGCCTGGGAGAGCCTGGCGATCAAGCGGCGGGGTAGGCACCTGGGGACTTGAGGTGGGGGCGGCTATTCAGCCGGCGCCTTCCACCAGGCGTCCGATCGGTACTCTGCCGGCAGTTCGGCTCGCCATGGATCTTTCACGCCCAGGGCTTCGAGCTGGTCGAACCATCGCTCGCGTTTGCTTTCGGGCAACCGGTCGCCACAGAACGCGCAGTAGGAGAGCAACTGGAGCGCACCGCCCGACGGGATGGCGTATTCGTCGAACCTCGGATCGTAGCTGATCGCATCGCAATCGTTCTGGGGATGCTGGTCCATGTGACCCGCAGGCTTCCTGGCGCTCATGCGCGCTCCATGGGGGCGTCGGTAGAACTTGAGAATGAAGTCCAGCATGCGTCCGGTCGTTATCGACCGAACGCCGCGTCCGTCGCACGGACCAGGCCGTCGATGACGCCCGGCTCGGTCGAGGCGTGGCCGGCGTCCCAGACGATCTCGAAATGGGCCGAGGGCCAGGCGCGGTGCAGGGCCCAGGCGCTGGCCAGCGGCGTGACGACGTCGAAGCGGCCCTGGACGATCCAGGCCGGGATGTGCCGGATCGTCTCGATGTTCTTCAGGATCCAGCCGTCCTCGGGAAAGAAGCCGCGATTGACGAAGAAGTGGCTCTCGATCCGCGCGAAGGCGATGGCGAAGTCTTCCTCGTTGAACTTCGGCGGTCGGGCCTCGGGGCCGCGCAGCGAGATGGTGTCGCCCTCCCACTGGCTCCAGGCGTTGGCGGCCTCGGCCTGGACGCGGCGGTCGGGATGGACGAGGCGCTTGTGATAGGCGGCCATCAGGTCGCCGCGCTCCTCGACGGGGATCGGCGCGAGAAAGCGCTCCCAGGCGTCGGGGAACAGCATCGAGGCGCCGTCCTGGTAGAACCAGTTCAGCTCCTTCTCGGTCAGCAGGAAGACGCCGCGCAGCACCAGCCCCTCGACCCGGTCGGGATGCTTGATGGCGTAGGCCAGGGCGAGGGTGGAGCCCCAGGAGCCGCCGAACACGGTCCATTTCTCGACGCCCAGGTGCTCGCGCAGCCGCTCGATGTCGGCGATCAGGCTCCAGGTGGTGTTGTCGTCGAGGCTGGCGTTGGGGCGCGAGCGGCCGCAGCCGCGCTGGTCGAACAGGGCCATGCGCCAGCGGCCGGGGTCGAAGAACCGCCGCATGGTCGGGTTGATCGCCCCGCCGGGGCCGCCGTGCAGGATGACCGCCGGCTTGCCGCGCGGCGCGCCGCATTCCTCGTAATAGATCTCGTGCGGTCCGCCGACCGACAACCAGCCGAAGGAGAACGGCTCGACCTCGCGGAACAGGCCGCGACGGCCGATGGCGGACATGGCTGCGAGGGAAGCATGACGGTCCATGGACAGAACCTAGGCGGTTTGCTTGCCCCTGTGAACGCGCTTCGTCACGGTTCGGTCGTTGTCGAAGGTGGGCGCGAGTAAGCTTGACCGCGAGCAACCCTGGCGATAACGCCGCTTGAGCAGGTGGCGTACGGAGGGGACATGCGGCGGCGCGAAGTGATGGCGGCCCTTGCTGCGATGGGGGCGACGACGGGCCTGGCGACGCCTGGCCTGAGCTGGGCCAGGGGCAAGCAGGCGGCGGTGGGCGACGTCGCCCCGCCGTTCTCGGTCACGACCTTCGATCACCAGGTCATCAAGTCGACCGAGATGGCCGGCGACGTCGTGGTGCTGAACTACTGGGCCACCTGGTGCGGTCCCTGTCGCGCCGAGATGCCGGCCATGGACCAGTTCATGCGCGAGCGCAGCGGGGCGGGCCTGCGAATCTACGCCATCAGCGTCGAAAGTTCGCCGCCGGAGCGGGCCCTGCGGGATCTCGCCAAGGTGCTGGCGTTCCCGCTGGCCAAGCGGTTGACCGGCAAGGGCTACGGCAAGATCGACAACGCCGTGCCGACCAGTTTCGTCATCGACCGCCAGGGCGTGGTGCGCCACGCCGACTCGGGCAGCTTCACCTACGGCAGCTTCTCGCAGCTGCTGAAACCCTTGCTGGCCGAGCCGCGTCCGATCGAGGCCAAGCCGGCGCAGGTCGCCTAGCGGCCGAAAGGTCTGCTATGTCGGGGCTCATGAGCAATACGCCTGAAGACTTCTCCGACGACGAACTGCTGGATCTGCTGAGCGACGACCAGCTGATCGAGCTGGACCAGTCGATCGCCGACATGTTCGGAGCCGAGGGGCTGGACCGGCCGGAGGCGCTGGTGGTGCTGGCGCGCGTCTACACCATGCGGGCGGCCGAGCGCGACGAAGCCTCGGCGCTGGCCCTGCTGCAGCTGGCGGCCGCCATGCGCCGCCGCGCCGAACGACTCAAGCCGCGTCAGTAGGGTCGGGGCGAGCGCTCTTGAGGGCGTCTGGATCATAATGTATAGCTATGTATATAGCTTGCTATGTGTATCCTGACAGGAATGGCGTTCATGACCTCCGACACCCTTTCCGACCTGGGCGTGCTGTTCCTGGGCAGCCGCCTCAAGCGCCTGGGCGACCGGTTGCAGACCGAGGCCGGGGCGATCCTGCAGGCCATGGACCTGCCGGTTCAGCCGGCCCAGCAACCGCTGCTGGCGGTGCTGCGCCGCGAGGGGCCGCGTACGGTCGGGGCCATCGCCCAGCACCTGCGCATCAGCCAGCCCACCGCCACGCGCGCCCTCCAGGCGCTGATCGAACAGGGGCTGGTCGAGGCCAGCAAGGAAGGGCGCGACCAACGCCACAAGCTGCTGTCGCTCAGCCCCGCCGGCGAGGCCGTGATGGACCGGCTGGAAAACGAGCTGTGGCCTCGGGTCGAGGCCGCCGCGATCTCGCTCTGTGGGGGGCGGCACCGGCAGCTGATGGACGCCATCGCCGACATCGAGGCGCAGCTGGATCGCCGGTCGCTTGTCGACCGCACCCTGGCCAACAGCACCCCGGCGCCGCCGATGACCGTGCGCGACTTCTCCGACGACCTGGCCGAGCCGTTCCATCGCATCAACGCCGAATGGATCGAGGAGATGTTCGCCCTGGAGGCCAACGACATCGACCTTCTGTCCAACCCGCGCGAGCGGATCATCGACAAGGGCGGGGCGATCCTGTTCGCCCAGACGCCCGACCTGGGCGTGGTCGGCACGTGCGCGCTGATGAAGGCCAAGGACGGCTGGTTCGAACTGACCAAGATGGCGGTGTCGAAGTCGGCGCGCGGCCGCAAGGTCGGCGAGTTCCTGCTGGCGGAGGTGATCAAGCGGGCGAAGGCCATGGGGGCGGCCGACAGGCTCTACCTGCTGACCAACACCAAGTGCGGGCCGGCCGTGCACCTCTACGAGAAGCTGGGCTTCGAACACGACGCCGAGGTGATGGCCAAGTTCGGGGCGCGCTACGAGCGCTGCGACGTGGCCATGCGCTTCAAGGGGTGATTGGGGGCTGAAACGAAAACGCGGCCGGGAGTCGCCTCCCGGCCGCGCGTCCTTCAGGTTCGAAGGCGGGTTTAGAACGCCTTCTTGATCGTCACGAAGCCCTGGCGGGGCGCGCCCGGCAGCAGGGTCATGGCCGTGCCGGCGGTGTCGTTGTTGACGAAGCCGCCCGAGCCGACGGTCGAGATGTAGTCCTCGTCGAACAGGTTGCTGATGTTGGCCTGGATCTCGAGGCCCTTGGTCCAGCCCTCGCCGTCGAAGCTGTAGCCGAGGGTCAGGTCGGCCACGGTGGAGCCGTCGACCTTCCCGCCGATGTTCTCGTAGGTGTAGTAGCGCTCGCCGGTGTAGCTGACGCCGAGCTTGGCGTAGAAGCCGGCCTGCTCGAACTTCACCTCGCCCTTGAAGATGTTCTCGGGCGTGTCGACCACGGTCTTGCCCGACGTGTGGGCGACGACGGCGCCGCTGCCGTTGATGACGTCGTCCTGGTATTCCGACTTGTTGTGGGTGTAGGCGGCGTAGACCGACCAGGCGTCGCTGACGCGGTATTCGCCGGCCAGTTCCAGGCCTTGGGTCTTCACCGAGCCGACGTTCGACAGCACGGCCGGCAGGCCCAGGATCGGCGAGGCCGTCGAGGCGCTGAGCAGGCGGTCCTCGAAGTTGACGTCATAGACCGCGACCACGCCCTGGAACGGACCCCGGTGATAGCGGGCGCCGGCTTCGAAGGTCTTGGAGCTTTCCGGGTTCAGGGTCTTGGCGACGTAGTCGACGACCGTCTGGCTCTGCGAGGCGAACGGGCCGGCCGTCGCCGCCGAGACGTAGGCGGCCATGTTCTCGGTGTAGCCGCCGAAGAACTCCAGGCCGCTGCCCAGGTCGTAGACGAAGCCGACCTGCGGCAGGAACGTGTCCTTGCTCTCGATCTTGCCCGACAGCGCGCTGCCGACCACGGTCTCGACGCTGTTCTCGACCTTCACCGCCTTGAAGCCGAAGTTGATCTTCAGGGCCTCGGTGACGGTCCAGCTGTCCTCGATGTGGCCGGTCAGGGTCTTGGTCTCGAAGCGGTACTGCCACTGGGTGGCGAACGGGTTGGCCTGGAAGTCCAGCGGATCGCGCGACGGGGCCGAGGCGGTCTCGGCGTAGTAGCGGCGGGCCTGGTTGAAGTGGTTGGTCTCGGTCCAGAAGCCGCCGCTGATGGTGTGGGCGCCCAGCTCGACCGACAGGCCGGCGATCAGGCCGCCGCGGTCGATGTCGTACTCGGTGGTGCGGATCGACAGCGGGGCCGCGTTCGAGCCGGTCGTGCCGAAGCCGGGGCTGGCGACGTAGGGCGTGTACCACAGGCCCTGGCCCTGGTTCTTGTGCTGGTAGGCGGTGGCGTCGAACTTCACGCGGTCGCCGAAGGGCAGGCTGAGGCTGGCCCCGTAGAGATCGTCGTCACGGATGCCGGCGCCGGCGTAGTAGGCGTCGTCGACCGAGGTGAACGGCGAGGGCAGGGCGGTCCCGGTCTGGTAGGCGCGGGCGGCGGCGATCGCCAGGGCCCAGTTGGGCTGGGTGTTGTCCCAGTCGCGGCCGAGACGCTTGATCATCTCGAACGACATGTCCTGGTAGTCCTGCTCGCGGCGTTCCGAGCGGTGGTAGAAGCCGGTCAGTTCGCCTTCGCCGATCGGCAGCACGGCCTTGGCGTCGTACTGGCGCTGCTTCTGCTCGCCGCCGCCCTTCCACTTGTCGCTCTTCTGGTCGGCGATCGAGACGTAGGCGCGCAGGCCGCCCAGTTGCTCGATGGCGCCGGTCTCGAAGCGGCCGAACACCCGGTGCATGGCCTCCGAGCCGCCGGTGAGGTTCAGCTGGCCGCCGAGCGTCTCGGACGGATCGCGCGAGAAGAACTGCAGCGTGCCGCCCAGGTTCGAGGTCGAGGCCACGCCCAGCGCGCCGGCGCCCTGGGCCAGTTCGACCTTGCCGATGTTCTCGCTGGCGACGGCGCGGCTGATGTGCAGGCCGTTGTGGTTGCCGTAGCTCATGTCGCCCAGCGGCACGCCGTCCAGGGTGAAGCCCAGCTGGTTCTGGTTGAAGCCGCGGATCGAGATGCGGGTCGACCATTCGTAGGCGCCGAAGGCGTCGGCCGACTGGAACGACACGCCGGGCAGCTTGGCGATCGCCTTCAGCGGGCTGGAGCCGGCGGCTTCCAGGGCCACGGCCGTCGCGTTGATCGTCTGGACCTGGCGGCTCTGGCCCTGGCCGATGACGATGACTTCTTCGACGGCGGTGGCGGAGTCGCCAGCCGGGGCCGGCGCGGGTTCGGCCGGCGTTTCGGCGGCCAGGGCGGGAGCGGCCAGCAGGAGCGCGCCGAAGGCGGCGCTCAGCAGAAGAGCGGATTTCATTTTCTATCCCCTGGTGCGCCGGGCGGGGAGATCGCCCAGGGCGCGTCTAGAGGGCTCGCCTAACGTTGATCGGCGACACCGCGACGACGGTTATTTGTCGGCTCGCAGACAGTCTGGCGACGAATGCGTGAAGGGGCCGCGATTGCGCAAACCGCCCCCAACCGCTATTTGAGCGCCCGACCCCCGCACCCCGACCCGAGAGACGAAAAGCCCCTCATGGCGCAGCAATACATTTTCCAGATGCAGGGCCTGACCAAGGCCTATCCCGGTGGCAAGAAGGTCTTCGAGAACATCTGGCTGTCGTTCTACTCCGACGCCAAGATCGGCGTCGTGGGCGTCAACGGCTCGGGTAAGTCCACCCTGCTGAAGGTGATGGCCGGCCTCGACAAGGAGTTCTCCGGCGAGGCCAAGGCCGCCGACGGCATCAAGCGCGGCTATCTCCCGCAGGAGCCGGTGCTGGACCCGACCAAGGACGTCTGGGGCAACGTCATCGCCGACTGCGAAGACAAGCACGTCTTCGACAAATACAACGCCCTCGCGGTTCAGCTCGGTGAGGAATACACCGACGAGCTGATGGAGGAGATGACCAAGCTCCAGGAGATCATCGACGCCAAGGATCTGTGGGATATCGATTCCAAGATCGAGATGGCGATCGACGCCCTGCGCTGCCCGCCCAACGACAGCAACATCGAAAACCTGTCGGGCGGTGAGAAGCGCCGCATCGCCCTGGCCCGCCTGCTGCTCAGCAAGCCCGACATGCTGCTGCTCGACGAACCGACCAACCACCTGGACGCCGAGTCGGTGGCCTGGCTGCAGCACCACCTGGAAGACTTCCCGGGCTGCGTGATCCTGGTCACCCACGATCGCTACTTCCTGGATCAGGTCACCAAGTGGACCCTGGAACTGGATCGCGGCAAGGGCATCCCCTACGAGGGCAACTACTCCGGCTGGCTGGAGCAGAAGCAGAAGCGCGTCGTCCAGGAGCAGTCGGAATCCGAAGCCCGCCAGCGCGCGCTCACCCGCGAACTGGAATGGGTCCGCTCCTCGCCCAAGGCCCGTCAGTCCAAGTCGAAGGCCCGCCTGGCGAGCTATGACGAAATGGTCGCCGCGCAGGAAAACGCCCGCGCCGCCCAGACCCAGGCCCACATCCAGATCCCGCCCGGCCCGCGCCTGGGCAACCTGGTGCTGGAAGTCGAGGGCCTGGAAAAGGAATACGGCGACAAGGTGCTGTTCAAGGACCTGTCGTTCCGCCTGCCGCCGAACGGCATCGTCGGCGTCATCGGCCCGAACGGCGCCGGCAAGTCGACGCTGTTCAAGCTGATCACCGGCCGCGAACAGCCCGACCAGGGCAAGGTCAAGGTCGGCGAGACCGTGAAGCTGTCCTATGTCGATCAGTCGCGCGACGCCCTCGACCCGAACAAGACCATCTGGGAAGAGATCAGCGGCGGCACCGACGTGATGGTGGTCGGCAAGCGCGAGATCAATTCCCGGGCCTATGTGGGCTCGTTCAACTTCAAGGGCGGCGACCAGCAGAAGAAGGTCGGCCTGTTGTCGGGCGGTGAGCGCAACCGCGTCCACCTGGCCAAGACCCTGGCCACCGGCGGCAACCTGCTGCTGCTCGACGAACCGACCAACGACCTGGACATCGAAACCCTGCAGGCCCTGGAAGAGGCGCTGGAAGAGTTCGCCGGCTGCGCCGTGGTCATCAGCCACGATCGCTGGTTCCTGGACCGCCTGGCGACCCACATCCTGGCCTTCGAGGGCGACAGCCACGTCGAATGGTTCGAAGGCAACTTCGAGATGTACGAGGAAGACAAGAAGCGTCGCCTGGGCGCCGACAGCCTGATCCCCAAGCGGATCAAGTTCCAGAAGTTCGCCCGCTAAGGCGGGAGGAGCTCCTCGAGATCGAAGCCCGCCGGACCGGATGGTCCGGCGGGTTTTTTCTTATTTGCCGGCGGGCTTGAGCAGCGAGCGCAGGTCGAACGGCGAGACCGACTGGTCGTCCTTGGCCGTTTTCGGCGTCGCGCCCCAGTAGGCCAGGTCGTGGAACTGCTGCTTCTGCTGCTCGGTCAGCTTGCTCTGGTCGAGGTCGCTCAGCGCGTCCAGGCAGTCGAGGATGATCTGCTCGCGCTGGCTGGCGCGGCATTTGCCGATGATCGGCCCGGCCTCCTTGAACTTGTGCCCGCGCACCAGGATGCGGACGTCCTCGGGCAGGAAGTAGTCGTAGTCGCCGGTCTTGCTCCGGCCCTCCGTCACGATCGTCTGCGCCTGGGCCAGGCTGCCGCGCTTGGCGTAAAGCCTGGCCAGTTCGCGATAGGCGTCGGGCGACACGTTCGGCGAGGAGCGGGCGGCCTCCAGGTGGGTGACCGCATCGCCCGGCCGGTTCTGGGCCAGGGCCACCCGCGCGGCGACCAGCCGGATATAGGCCTCGCGTTTGAAGGGCGTGTTCAGGGCGATCTGGATCTCGCTCGCGGCCTTGGCGTACGAGACCTGCGGATCCTCGCCCTGCACCGGGTCGAGGGCGTTCTCGGCGTTGCTGGCGGCGCGGGCGGCGCGCACCGCCTCGGCCAGTTCGGTCAGGCCCATCAGGCCGGTGGTCTCGGCGACGATCTTGCCGCTGGCGGGCGTGATCTGGGCCCTGTCGTAGGCGGCCTGGCGATAGCGCTCCATGCCCTCCGACCGGGCCTTGGCTGAGCGGTGGTCGCGGCTCATCCAGTCGATGGCCTGGCTCTTGGCCTCCTCGATCAGGCTCTTCTTCAGGGCTTCGCCCATGGTGTTGGCCGCGGCGCTGAACTGGCCCTGGTTGAGCGCGGCCTGGTACTGCGGATCGGCCAGCAGGGCGGAGGCCTTCTTGCTGAGGCCCGATTTGACGGCGTCGACGCGGTCGTCCATCGCCTTTTCGCCCAGCGCGAACTGGGCCGTGGAATAGCTCCAGCGCGGCTGGTAGCCGGCCAGGGCGGCGACGTCGTAGCCCGCGGCGTCGGCCTCGTCCTCGAGCATCCGGCCCCAGAACGGCATGGCGATCTTGTCGACCAGGAAGCGCAGGCGGCGGTGGGCCTCCTTGGAGTCCTCGATCCGTTCGCGCATGTCGGCGTTCACGCCGGGCTCGGCGTAGCGCATGTTGGCCTCCAGCACCGCGCCGCGCTGGTAGAGCGAGGTCATGCTCTGCAGCAGCTTGCGCTGGCCCTCGGCGGCCTCGTCGCGACGGCTGTGGCCCAGGGCCAGGTGGGCGTATTCGTGGCCCAGCAGCCAGTAGAGGTCGTTGTCGGTCAGCTGGTCGGTCAGGGTTCCGGGCGTGGTTCCCTCGAACACGCCCAGCCAGACGGTGAGCGTGT